>DASQNG010000202.1:0-9570 GCA_035645095.1 Gaiellaceae bacterium
CGGCGAACTTGGCGACCGCCGGGTCGTGGGCAGCGCCGAAGACGATCTGCTCCTGGCTGAGGCTGTTTCGCACAGTCGTGCGGCCTTCGACGCCCATGTAGATCGCTGCCGCCCCGAAGATCGCGAGCGCCAGCCCGGCGAGGATCCCGCCCAGGCTAAAGACTCTTCTCATGTCACTCCCTCATACGGTCGGGAGAGGAGGAAAGCTCCCCCTCTACACCAGAGCCCGTGGGGAAGTCGGCGAACTAGCCACTGCCGCGCGACGACCGCCGAGGTCACGAAGCCTCGAGCGCCCAGGCGAGGGGCAGCCGCCCCACCCCGACCACGCCGGAGAGGCAACCGGCCTGTAGAGCACGACCGATGCGTGGAGAACGTCATCAGAATGGTCTCGCGATGGCGCGCTAGAGCCGTCACGCGGCGCGCGCCGTTGGTGCTGCGAGAGCGCCTTCGTCGATCAGGGCAACCGCGAGTTGAGCAACCGTAGGGTCGAAGTGCGAGCCGGCACATGCCGCTATCTCAGCGCGGGCATGTTGGACGCTGAGCCGCGGCCGGTAGGAGCGGTTCGTCAGCATCGCGTTGAGTGCGTCGGCGACGGCGAGGATCCGCGCCTCTTCCGGGATTTGGTTGTCGCGCAGCTTGTCCGGGTAGCCGGTTCCGTCCCAGCGTTCGTGATGGTGGCGGATCCAGGGCGCGATGTCGTCAAGGCCAGCGTCTCGCACGATCTGTTCGCCGTGCGCCGCGTGCAGCTTCATGTGCTCGAACTCTTCCGCCGTGAGGGGCCCTGGCTTGAAGAGGACGCGGTCTGAGACACCGATCTTGCCGACGTCATGCAGTTGGGCTGCGACGACGATCCGCTCGATCCGATCCGGAGCAAGTCCGAGCCGTTCTGAGATCACCCGCGCGAGGTCTTGGACGTCCGCCGCGTGGGAGTGGGTGTAGTGGTCTCTTGCGTCGACCGCGGTCGCGAGAGCCTGCACCGTCCGCGCGGCGGCGTGTCGCAGTGACCGTTCAGCCTCGACGACGCGACAGTGCGTCAACGCGGCCCGCACACCACCTAGTACTACCGTGATCGTGGCGACCGAGAGAGTCAGCTCTCCCACGCGGTGGAAGTGGTCGATGACGAGCACGGTTACCGCTGCCAGTGCGGCGAGGCCGGCAACGAAGAACGAGAAGCTTCTCGGGACTCGCGAGACGCGAGCGGTAGCCGGTGACCGCAGCCAGGCAGCAGCTGCGACGGCGATTGCGCCAGCCGGCCAAAGGAGGTCGAGCAGCGTGCCCTCGGTGTAGGTGCCGCGCGCAATTTGAATCAGGTAGATGGAGTCGGCTAGCGCGACGGCCATGAACCCTGCCGACAGCAGTAGCCAACGCGACGACAGACGCCAACCGCTCGCCTGCAGGAACCCCAGGGCGGCCGCTGCGAGAATCAGATCCGCGATCGGGTACGCGGTTTTGAGAACGACGTCGGCATCGGCAAGCGAGGGGGCGACCTGATCCCATACGAGCCATGCCCAAATGGAGCCGAGCCCGGCGATGGCGATTCCTGCGTCCACGAAGTGCGCCGGCCGGCAGCCAGCACCGCGCGAAAGGAGCGCAATACCCGTCGCTGAGGCAGCATAGAAGCCGAAGTACGCAGCGTCCTCGGCCATCGCCGGGACGGACAAATGAGTCCAATAGAGGACGTCGCCCCCGAACCACAGCGCGAAGCCGGCGCCGATCGCGAGCCATGCCGATCGCTCCTCCCGCCTGCGCCCGGCGCGCACAAGGCATGCAAGCCCGGCGATACCGAGCAAGGTCAAGTAGCAAAGCGCCATCACTGTCGCGCCCACGCCAGACGCCCCCGACCCCGTGATGGCCAGCGCGGCGAAGAGCGTGAGCAGCGTCCCCACCGCGAGAGCAACTGCAGCTATCGATCTTCCGAAACGGCGACTACCGACGCGCGCGCTTGCGAGCTCGCCGTCCCCTAGATGCGGGAATGTCGGTGCGATCGCAGTACCCACATACGGACTATGAGACGAGACTGCACGAGCGCGCGCGTAGAAAACCGCCAGCCGGTGCGCAAAAGGGGTATCAGCAATTCCGCGCTGTAATTCGGCTCGGCGAGAATCCTTGGAAGACAGAGCAATGCAGCTCCCCTTCGCCCGCTGACGCGAAGAAAGATGGAGTTCCATGCCGATGAGCACAGCGGTGCCCGCTACCTGGAACAAGGACTTTTGGGCCGCCAACTCGCCGGCCTCTACCGGTCAGAACCGGCGCGGGTGTGGCGGCCGGCGGTGCACGGTGTGCCTAGAGTGCCCTCGTCGGCGGGATGGGCTTCCTCTTGCTCCGCGGCCAGAACAGGCTCGCGTTCAGTTCGCGGAGCGCTATACGTTGCGCGGTGTTCGCGCGGCCACTTCGTCAGCTCCTACCTGAGAGATGTCGGCTAGCGCCGTAACCCATACAGGCATGCTGGCATCGCTAGCCGAGGGCGACAGGAGGGCAAGCGGCCGCCGACCACGACTCGGAAGCATCGCTTCACGAGCCTGAGGAGACCAGCGCAGGCCAGCTAGCCGGCGTTACATGACGACTAAGCCACTGCCAGATCACTCAGCGGCGCGACGGGCAAGCGGCCGGTAGACGGAGAAGGCTAGGAGCGCGAAGGCCGCCCCGAGCGCAACCATCAGCGCGGTGTTTCCGCCGGAGGCGTTCGGGTCGTCGTTGACGTCCATGGTGATCGCCATCACTGCGACGGCCGCACCCACGAGGCCGTACCAGCCGACGACGGCATAGGTCAGCTTCTGCGCCCAGAGCTCGCCGCGAAAGAGGCCGATGCAGGCGGCGACCGTCGCTGGGAGGAACACACCCAGATCGAGCGTGGCTATCGTCCAGGCGAAGCCGGGGCCGGCGTGGTAGACGTCGTCCTCCGGGCTCGCGCTCATCCAGTCGGCAAGGGCGGGGACGTAGCGGACGAACGTGACGAAGCCGAGGACCGCGAGAACCAGGCCGATCCTGCGTTGGCGGCGGCCCGCGCCGGGCAGCTCGCCGGTGGGCGTCGCGCGCCACGCCCCGAGCGCCACCATCCAGCCGGCCGTGAACAGAAACAGGCAGAGCGGGAACAGGCGCTCGTTGTTGCCGGGCAGGCTCGTATAGCCAGGGCCGAGGATGTACTGGAGGAACATGTAGCTCGTGTAGGCGCCGATGGCGGGAGCGAGCACAAGCCCGGCGAGGTGGCCGCGGAAGACAAGAGCAGCAGCGAGCAGGGCGAGCGGCGCGACCAGGACCAGCGAGACGAGGTCGAGTCCGATCGTCTGGTTGCGAAGCGTCTCCGTCACCCGGTAGTCGATTGCCTCCGTTCCGAGCGGGCCGAGGACTGTGACGGTCACGAGCCCGGCGCCGATCGCGGCGAGGCCGGCGCCCAGCCAACGGGAGACATGCACGACGGGCTGTGTCGTTTCCGCCGCGGTGGGGGGCATCGCCTGCGCTGCTGCGCTCACGCCAAGCACCCTCATGCCACCCGCCCCGCTGGCAGGCGTTCTCGCCGGAGCCGCACGCCGAGCGCCGCGACGAGTGCGCCGACGGCGAGCATCGCCGGTTGCAGCCAACTGAAGCCGCCGTCGGGAACGATGATCACGACCTGGACCACGATCCAGCCGACGAGGATTAGCCCGGCGGTGATCGCGAGTTCGGCGGCCCGGCTGTGGCGCGCGAGCTGCGCCAACGCCGCGGCACCCATGCCGCCGCCCACGGCCACCAGCAGGATGAGGCTCGGGATCGTGTAGGAGTCGAACGGCGTCCCCTCCAGCCACTCGGGCGGGACGTCTTCGGCCCCGGCGAGACCGTAGGTCGCGCCCGCGACCGCGCTGACGGCAACGACCGCTTCCAAGGCAAACAGGAGCTGGCGGATCCACCTCGTCGTGGCTTCTGCTCTACTTCTCGTCGCTCTCGTCATCTTCTCGTTCTCGCCGCTAGTGTCGCCCGTCCACCTCGGTCGGACATCGGCGCCGAACCGGTCATCGACTCCGTAGTCATCCGTAAGACGTGATGTCACGGGGCGTCACTGACCGTTCCCGCGCACGACGGCGTCGACCATGAATCGGTGGAACTCGCGTGGCTGCTCGAAGAGAGGACGGTGTCCAGAGGTGGCGAGGACGGTCAGCTGCTTGTGAGGTGCCCGGAGCTGCCGGAACCACTCGTTCGCGAGCACCGCGCGGCCCGCGGCCTCGTGCCGGCCCTGCACCAGGTAGACCGGAACGTCGAGCCGCCTGGCGTCCCTCCGGAAGTCAATTTCCTGGAGCTGCGGATAGAGGGCGCTGAAGGTGTCCATCATCGCGCCGAGGGTGTGAACCTGCTCCAGCAGTGTGTACTCCTCGACGAGCAGGTTCTCGGAGAAGCCGCCCTTGCCCTCGGCGTTGTGGCTGTGGTCGTAGGGGTAGACGTCGTGCTCATACGACAGCGCCGTCTCGTACGGGAGGATGCTGGCGTACGGGGGCGGCCCGATCTTGGTCAGTTCGGCGACGAGATCGTTCTTGCCGGCCTCACGCGCCCATGCCAGTGTGTCTCGGTAGAAGATCCGGTCGGTCGCGCGCTGGCTGACCATCTGGCCGACGCCGACGAATGCCTTGTACAGCTCGGGGTGTTGCTGGACGGCGAGCACGCCGAGAGTGGAGCCCCACGACTGTCCGACCAGGTAGATCTTCTCCTGGCCGAACCGGTTCCGCAGGTAGCTCGTCACCTCGATCGTGTCGCTCACGGCGCTCTTGAGCGTCAGCGTCGCCGCCGGGTCTAGCTGGTCGTAGGACTTGCCGGTTCCACGCTGGTCCCAGGTGACGACGACGAAGTCCTGTTCGAGGGACTCGAGGTGCCGGCGCATGGCGCCCAGCTCGCTGCCACCGGGCCCGCCGGCGAGGAACAGGAGCACGGGGTTGTGGGTGCTGTGGCCCCGGATCATCATCGCCAGGTCGTGGCCACCGATCTCCACGCGGGTGAGCTCGGCGATGCTGCCGACGAGCGGCTCGCCGTCGGGGCCGAGGATGGGGCTGGTCGTCGCCGGGCGGGCGATCGCGACCGCGAGCACGACCAGCCCTACACCGGCAGCAATGGCAATGCTGCGACGCACAAAGAGGAGGGCGCGGCGAGGAGGCCTCTCTGTGCCGAGAAGGCGGCGGGCGAGACCCGCGCCGAGGGCGGCGCCGAGGCTCATCGGCGCCAGCGCGACGAGCCCGTGTATCCCGCGGCCAACGGCGAGCGCCATCAGCCCGTAGGTGCTCGTTCCGAGCGCGTCGACGGTGGGACCGTCTGTGTCGAGCCGCGCGAGCTCGTAGCCTGCGGCGAACGCGACTGGCGTCAGGAGCATGGCCCAGCGGGAGCGGAGCAGTAGCCCTGCGAAGGCCCCGACGGCGAAGGCGGCCGCCATCGTGACCAGCCCCTCGGTGGCGCTGAGTGGGCCTCGGGGCATCGCGGACGCGAGGACGGCAGCGGTCGCGGCGGCGGTCGCTGCGGCGCAGGCGAAGCCGAGTCGGCGTTCACGCCAGACCAGGTCGAGCACATGAGCCGCGATCGCGCGGATGCCGCCTGGGACGACCGGGACATGGGTTCCGGGGGAGATCATCGGACACTCCCTTCCAGTGGGGCTGCCTCAGGTGTTGCCGCCGAGTGCCGGCCGGCGACGACGATCCCGGCGTTCCAGCCGGGTGCCCGTCCACCGGGGGGAAGCGGGATCTCGTCGATGTCGAGCCCGCTGCGGAGAATCAGCCAGGCGATCAGGGAGTTCGAGTTCCACATCTCCCCCGTGCCGAGCTCGTCCCGTCCCCAGACCGGCGTCGGCGCGTCCGGCACGAGTGCGAGCAGACGGCCCGCCGTGGCGGGGTCTTCGGTCAGCCGTAGTCGCGAGACGGCCTCGTCGAGATCGGCGACGACGCCGTCGGGCCAGCGGCGGGTCTCGTAGCGGAGAGCGCGCAGCCGCCCGGCGAGGCGGAGCCCGACGGCGCCTTCAGCGACGACGCCGCGGTCTGCCTTCCGCCCGCGCGGCACCGGCCACGCCTGCTCGATGGCGAAGGCGCCGTCGGGAACGGTGACGATCAGCGCGGAGTGGTAGAGGTCGAAGCGCAGCCGCTTCTCCCGCCGAGCGGCGAGCGCCTCGTAGAGGCGGCCGTTCAGCCGCACGAAGTGGCCGCCCGCGCCGAGGGGCAGCCAGTAGAGGTCGACGGCTGCGCCGCGGTCGGTCACACACCGACCTCCACGCCGCGGTAGATCTCGCGGAGCGCCGTCGGAGCGAAGCCCACATGCGGCCACAGCACCGGCACGTCCGGCAGCGAATCGCCCGAGAGCACGCCAACCATCGCCTGCGTCAGCCTCGGGGAGACGGCCGCGGCCGCACGGGCGGCGAGCCCGTGGAGATGCCTTTCGGTGACCTCGTGGCCGTTGACGAGGGCGACGAGCTCGTCGAGCGTCAGCGCCTCGGGCCCGGCGATCGAGTAGGTGCCAGGGGCGACTCGGCCACCGGCGGCCGCGAGCAACGCGCGCCCGACATCGCCGACGTAGACCGGCTGGTAGCGCTGCCTGCCCTCGCCCACGACGGCGACCGGCTTGCCGTCCTCCTGCAGAAACGGGAGAAAGCTCGGGCCGGGATCCTCGGGAGGCCCGAAGATGAACGTCGAGCGGACGATGACAGCCTCGAGACCCGAGTCCCGCAAGAGCGCTTCCGCCGCTCCCTTCGTGCGCAGGTAGGCGTTCCTCGCGCCCGCGTCGGCACCGACGTAGCTGAGAAAGACGACCCGAGCCACCCCGTGCTTCCTGGCTGCGTCGACCGTTCGGGCCAGCGTCCCCACGTTGGCGGCCTGGTAGCTGTTGCCGCCGGTCGCCTGCAGCGTTCCCTGAAGGTGAATCGCGGCGGCGGCGCCGGCCAGCGCAGCTGCCAGGTCATCGTTCCGGCCGACGCGGCGCGTCTCCAGCCCATCCCCCTCCGCCAGCGCGGCGAGGTGGCGGCCGACGTGGCCGTCGGCTCCGATGATCGCGACTGCGTGTTCCATCTCCGCTCCTCTCATCGCGGCGATCGGCACGAGGTCACCTGCCGAGCCGGAAGTGCGGCACGCGTCGCGCATCAGCGCGACTTAGGCGAGACCCGGTCACCCACCGTTTTCCTGCGTTCACGACCTCACGTTCTCAGCGCTACGCCGCCGGGGCATCGGTAGAAGCGAGCGTCACGCCACGGGAAAACCACAGAGCAGAGCAACCTGGCGCCGCCTCTTGGTGACGATCGAAAAGTCGGCGACGACCGAAACGCAACAGGTGCTCCGGCTACGGGTGTCCCGAGTCGAGCCAGACGAATGGCTCGTCGTCGATGAGGGGCAAGATCATCCGACGAACGGCTCGCCCGCGCATGCCGATGTTCGCGCTGACCCACGCGCTCGCCCTGCGCCGGCCTGGCAATAGGGCGGCGCGCGCGTTAGCGTGTAATCCTCGGGCCAAGGGGCTAGTTACGTGACACCTCGCATTGCCGAAGAGCCACCGTGCACGCCTTAGGTGAAGACGATCTGGCCGCCCGCCGCGTGCTCGTAGAACTCGCCGACGGTGATGATCGCATCGACTTGCGGCACGAAGTCCTCCATGCTCAGGTCGAACATGTCGACGCTGGCGCGGCAGGCGTAGAGGTGCGCGCCCGAGTCGGTGATCAGCTCCACGAACTCGGGGATCGCCCGAGATTCGCCGCTCGACGAGCAGTCGGGCGAGCTCCTTCACGGGTGCCTCCGGCCCGATCGTCAGAACATCCTCGGTCATCACGTCACAAACTCGCATGGTGGCTCCTCCACGTCGGTGTCGACGACATCGTCGAACCCGGAAGCGTTAGCGCCATCGGTGCAGTCCCTGGTCGCCCGTTCGGGAAACTTACGGCGCAAACGCCGATCGTCATCTCGCGACCTGCCTTGGTTAGCGCCGCTCGAGATCCCACGACAGTCTTCGCGGCGCGGCGGCGCTCCACGGATCCGTAGTCCTCCGCCGGGTGATCCGGGGCGGACCCGATGCCGGCCCGCGACGGCGGCGCGAGAGTCGAGGCGTACCGTCGTCGGCAAGAGGAGAGCCACATGACCGTCGTCTGGTTCGTCGTCTGGGCGGTTGCACAGCGATCGGCGACGCCGAACACCTGACATTCGCGCCAGTGAACGTGTGGGCCGGCGCGCTGCTCCTCGCAGTCGCACTCGGTCTCGGGCGTCAGCACGCGCCGGGGCGGCCGCGAACGCGGCCGGCAGCGAGAGGAAGGAAGAAAGCGTGAGCACCATCCTGATCGCCACGGACGGCTCCCCGGCCGCGGAGGCGGCCGTCACGACGGGCGTCCGCTTCGCCGCCGAGCACGCGCTCAACGTCGTGTTCGTCCACGCCTACCGGGAGATCGACGTTTTCGCCGTGGCCTTCACGGGTGTCGTTGCTGTGCCGCACGCCGCCGTAGCGCGCGACGCTGACACGCCGCTCGCCGCCGCGGCGGAGGTCGCCCATTGTGCCGGCGTCGCGCACGACGAGCGCCTCGGAGCCGGCGCAACCGTCGACGCAATCCTGCGCACCGCGGACGAGGTCGAGGTGATCGTGTCTGGGTCGAACCGCCATGGGCGCTGGCAACCGCATCGCTCGGCGGCGTCTCGCTCGAGCTCGTCCGGCGAGCGCGCCGGACCGTCCTCGTCGTCCATCCCACCCCTGCGGCGGCACTCGCCGCCTAGCCAGAGAGGAGCAGCCATGTCCAGCACCCTCGAGCGAACGGTTCCGATCGCCGCCGCCCCGACCGGGACGATGCGCGCTGCCGTCGTGCATTCGTTCCACGAGCCCCTGCGGCTCGAGCACGTCCCCAAGCCGATCGCCGGCGAAGGCGAGGTCGTCGTCCGGATCGAGGCTAGTGGCCTCTGCCACACCGACATCCACGCGGCCCACGGCGATTGGCCGGTCAAGCCGAGCCCGCCGTTCATCCCCGGCCACGAGGGCGTCGGGATCGTCGAGTCGATCGGTTCTCACGTGAACCAACTGCAGGTAGGGGAGCGTGTCGCCGTACCGTGGCTCGGATACGCCTGCGGCACCTGCGACCACTGCGTTTCCGGCTGGGAGACCCTCTGCCTCTCGCAACGGAACACCGGCTACTCCGTCGACGGCGGCTTCGCCGAGTACGTGAAGGCCTCCGCTGCCTATGTCGTGCGCGTTCCGGAGGGCGTCGACCCGGTCGATGCCGCGCCACTCACCTGCGCGGGCGTGACCACGTACAAGGCCGTGAAGGTCAGCGGCGCGCGCTCGTCCGACCTCGTCGCTGTGTTCGGCATCGGCGGCCTCGGGCATCTCGCCGTGCAATACGCACGGATCGCCGGCGCGCGCGTCGTAGCGGTCGACGTACGCGATGAGAAGCTGGAGCTGGCGCGCGAGCTCGGCGCCGACTTCACCGTCAACGCCGCCAAGGAGGACGCCGCCGAGGCGATCCAGCGGCTCGGCGGCGCCGACGCGGCGATCGCGCTGGCGGTCGTGCCGAAGGCGTTCAGCGACGCCTACGGCTCGCTCCGCCGTGGCGGCACGCTCGTCTTCGTCGGGCTGCCGGCCGACAACAAGGTGGAGCTCCCGATCTTC
>DASQNG010000203.1:0-19985 GCA_035645095.1 Gaiellaceae bacterium
GTCGGCCCAAGGGTTCAGGAAGCTGAGGATACGCGCACGCCGGTACGGCTCCAGCCAGATCGCCGCACCGCCGAGCGCCACGGCGATCGCGCCGGCCGCGGAGAGCGTGCGCAGCGGGACGCCCGCCACGACGAGCAGCCCGCTCAGCATCAGGAGCAGCGAGATGGTGGTGCCGAGGTCCGGCTGCAGCATGAAGAGGCCGCAGAACACGCACGTCACGAGCCCGACCGGCCGCCAGAGCTCGGCGAGCGAGCGCGGCGCGCCGCGGCGCGCGAGGTATGTGGCGGCGAAGAGGAGCAGCGCGAGCTTCGCCGGCTCGGACGGCTGGAACCCCACGGGCCCGAGGTAGAGCCAGCGGCGGGCGCCGTTGATCTCGGGCGCGAGGACGAGCAGAGCCAGGCAGGCTGCGCCCGCACCGAGGAGGAGCGGCGGCACGGCGAGCGGCAGCTTGCGGTTGTCGACCCGCGAGAGCCCGATCATCAGGCCGATGCCGATCAGCGCGTAGATCGCCTGCCGCTTGAGGTAGTTCATCGGGTCGGCCTGGCCGAGGGCCGCCGACGCCGACGTGGCGCTGTAGACCATCACGAGACCGAACGCGACAAGCGCGAGCGTGACGAGGACGAGCAGGCGCTGCTCGAGCTGACCCCGGGGCTGGCGGCTCACCCCGCGAGGTTCTCTACGAGCCTCCTGAACTCCTCTCCGCGCTGCTCGAAGTCGCGGAACTGGTCGTAGCTCGCGCACGCCGGCGAGAGCAGGACGACCTCGCCCCGCCGCGCCGCCCGCGCCGCCTCGCCGACGGCGCGCTCGAGCGTTGCACAGTGACGGAACGGAACGCCCGCCCCACCGAGGTCGCCCGCGAGCGGGCCGGCGGCCTCTCCGATCAGGTAGGCCGTAACGACCGGGGAGCGCGCGACGGCGGTCGCGAACGCCTCGAACCGCTCCCCCTTCAGCGAGCCGCCGGCGATCAGGTGCAGCGGTGAGTCATACGCGGCGAGCGCCCGGCGCGCGGCCGCGGTATTCGTCGCCTTCGAGTCGTTCACGAAGCGGACGCCGCCGCGCTCGGCCACGAGCTCGAGCCGGTGCGGGACACCGGGGAACGTCCGTAGCGCCTGGGCGATCGCCGCGTGTGAGATGCCGGCGGCCCGCGCCGCGGCCGTCGCCGCCGCCGCGTTCTCGCGATTGTGCGGCCCCGGCAGGAGCGGCTCCGCTGGAAGCTCGTCGGCAGCCGTGAATTCGACCCGCCGCCCCCGACCCGGTACAGCGTCGAAGCCACGCGGCACCACGGCGGTATCGTCGGGCCCCTGGCGCTCGAAGAGGCGGAGCTTCGCCGCCCGGTACGCGGCGAACGTGCCGTGCCGGTCGAGGTGGTCGGGCTCCAGGTTGAGGAGGACGCCCACGCGGGGCCGAAGCGTCTCCACGTCCTCGAGCTGGAACGACGAGAGCTCGCAGACGATCCACGCGTCGGCCGCGGGGCGCAGCGACGTCAGCGCGCGGCCGACGTTCCCCGCCACTTCCACCGAACGGCCGTCCGCCCGGAAGATCGCGCCCAGGAGCTCGGTCGTCGTCGTCTTCCCGTTCGTGCCCGTGACGCCGACGAGCGGGTTCGGCAGCAGCCGCGCCCCGAGCTCGACCTCACTCCAGACGGGGATCCCGCGCGTCCGCGCGGCCGCCGGCAGCGTCGCCTCATCCGGGACACCCGGGCTCTTCACGATGACGTCGACCCCTTCCAGGAGCCCGAGGTCGGTGTCGTTCTCGAGCGTGCGGTCGGCGGCGACCACCTCCACCCCACGTTCCTCGAGCGCCGCCTTCGCAGCCTCGCCGGAGCGCGCAAGCCCGACGACGAGGACGCGCCGAAGGCCGGTCATCCCAGGCTGAACTGGAGGTAGTAGCGGTAGTAGAGGACGAACCCGCAGGCCGAGAGGATCGCCGCGACGATCCAGAAGCGCACCATGATCTTCGTCTCGGACCACGCCTTCATCTCGAAGTGGTGGTGGATCGGCGTCATCAGGAAGACGCGCTTGCCGAAGTATTTGAACGAGACGACCTGGGTCATCACCGACAGCGCCTCGACGACGTAGATGCCGGCGATGAGGATCAACAGCGCCTCGGTGCCGGTGACGATCGCAAAGCCGGCGAGCGCGCCGCCGAAGGCCATCGAGCCGGTGTCGCCCATGAAGAGCTCCGCGGGGAAGGCGTTGTACCAGAGGAATCCGATCGCGCCGCCCATGATCGCGGCGGCGAGGATCGCCAGGTCGAGCTGGAACTCGCTCCGCGAGCCGGGTGGGCCCGAGCGGATGTACGCGATCACGCTCATCGAGAGGAACGTCAGCAGCGCGATGATGGCCGTGCCCGCTGCGAGTCCGTCGACCCCGTCCGTCAGGTTCGCGCCGTTCGCGGCGCCGGCGATGACGAGGAAGAGGAACGGGTAGAAGAGGAAGCCGAGCGGCAGCTCCACGTCGGCAATCGGGATGTAGATCGAGGTGCCGAGGCGCGGCTGCTGGTGGGCGGCGATCCCGACGACGACGGTGATCGCCACGAGCAGCAACATCTTCCAGCGGCCGGAGAGGCCGAGGGAGCGACGGTGGCGCAGCTTGATGTAGTCGTCGAGGAAGCCGATCGCCGCGCACGAGACGGTCGTGAAGAGCACGGTCAGCGCCGGCAGCGTGTAGCGCGAGAGGACGAGGAACGGCAGCAGCGCACAGAGGAGGATGAGAAGGCCGCCCATCACCGGCGTTCCCTGCTTCACGACGTGCCCCGCCGGACCCTCCGCGCGGATCGGCTGCCCGAGCCCGTTCCGACGCAGGAACTCGATGAACTTCGGGCCGATCACGATCGAGATCACCATCGCGATCAGCCCGGCGATGAGGACGCGTACCATCAGGACGTACCGTTCGAGAGAGCGGGAGCGAGACCTTCGAGTGCCGCCGCGCGCGAGGCCTTGACGAGGACGGCGTCGCCCGGTGCGAGCGAGGCACGCACGTGCACGAGCGCGGCGTCCGCGTCGGGCACCCAGGTCTCCGCGCCGTACGCCCGCGCCTGCTCGCCGACCCCGACCACCTCGATCCCGAGCTGCCGCGCGAGCTCGCCGACCTGGCGGTGCAGAACGTCAGCCTGTGCGCCCAGCTCGGCCATCTCCCCGAGCACGGCGAGCCGCCGCCGTCCGCCTGCCCGCTCGGCGAGGTGCTCGAGCGCGGCCCGCACCGACGCCGGGTTCGCGTTGTAGGCGTCGTTGACGACGAAGCCGCCGCCCGGAAGCGGCAGCTCCTCCCCCCGCCAGCGTGAGAGCTGCACCTGCATGGCTCCTTCCTGCGCCCGCTCGAGCGGCAGCCCGAGTGCGTCGTAGGCGTGGAGGGCGGTCAGCGCGTTCTGCGCCTGGTGTCGCGAGGTGACGTTGAAGCGGAAGGAGCGGCCGCGGTAGAGGACGCCGACGCCGTCCTCGTGCAGCTCGGCGTCCACACGCGGGACGCGTCGCAGGGCCACGTCGCGGCGGAGATAGGCGTCCAGCTCGGGCACGTCGGGCACGATCGCGACTCCCCCCTCGCGCAGCGACTGCACGACCTCGGCCTTCGCGCGCGCGACGCCCTCGACCGACCCCACGAGCTCGAGGTGGACGGGTCCGACCGCAGTGATGACGGCCACGTCGGGGCGCGCGAACGAGCAGAGCGCCGCGATCTGACCGAAGCCGCGCATCCCCATCTCGAGGATGCACACCTCCGTGTCCTCCTCGAGCCGCCCGAGTGTGAGCGGAACTCCGATCTCGTTGTTGAAGCTTGCCTCGGCGGCGACGGTGTCCGCGACCGGCGAGCAGAGGGCGGCAAGGATGTCCTTCGTCGAGGTCTTCCCGGTCGAGCCCGTGATCGCGACCACCTTCGCCGAGCTGCGGGCGCGGAGCATCCGGCCGATCTCCGCGAGCGCTACGTGCGCGTCGTGCGGAACGAGCGTGGCGGCGGCGCCGTTCGCACGGGCGACCGCGACGAAGTCGACCCCTGCGCCGACCGCGACGAAGAGGTCGCCGGGACGCAACCGGCGCGAGTCGACCTGGAGCCCCGTCGCCTCGCCCTCCCCCTCGAGTACGCCGAGGTCGAGCCGGCGAAGCTCGTCGACCGGGAGCGGGATCACGCGCGGAGCGCCTCGCGCACGACCTCGCGGTCATCGAAGGGGTGCTTCTCGCCGGCGATCTCCTGCCCCTGCTCGTGGCCCTTGCCCGCGACCACGACGACGTCGCCCGCCTCGGCGAGCGACAGCGCGCGCGCGATCGCGCCGCGCCGGTCCGGGTCGATCTCGACGTCGGTGCCGGCACCCTGGAGGACGTCCTGGATGATCGCGAGCGGCTGCTCGCTGCGCGGGTTGTCGGAGGTGACGACCACGACGTCGGCCAGCTCGCGCGCGATTCTCCCCATCAGCGGGCGCTTGCCACGGTCGCGGTCGCCGCCCGCGCCGAACACGACGAGCACCCGCCCCGCGGCGAACTCGCGCGCCGCGCGGAGGACGTTGTCGAGCGAGTCCGGCGTGTGCGCGTAGTCGACGAGGACGGTGAACGGCTGCCCCTCGTCGACCGCCTCGAAGCGGCCGGGGACGCCCTCCAACGCGCCGACCCCAGCGGCCACAGCGTCCTCGTCCAAGTCGAGCAGCTGCGCTGCGGCGATCACGCCCAGGATGTTCTCCACGTTGAAGCGGCCGCGCAGGCGAGTCTCGACCTCGACGCCGCCGGCGCGGAACCGCGCTCCCGCGCCGTCGAGCACGAGCCCCTCGGGCCGGACGTCGGCGCCGTCGGCGAAGCCGAAGGTCACAAGCGGAGCGCGCTGCGTCTCCGCGAGCTCTTCCGCGAGCCGACGGCCCCACTCGTCCCCCACGTTAACGGCCGCGGGGGGCGGCGCCGCGCCGGTGAAGAGCCGCCGCTTCGCGGCGTAGTAGTCGTCCATCGTGCCGTGGAAGTCGAGGTGGTCCTGCGTCAGGTTCGTGAAGACGAGGACGTCGAAGCGAACGCGGTCGAGGCGCTGCAGTGTCGAGGCGTGGGACGAGGCCTCGAGCGCGACACTCTCGTCGCCGGCGTCGAGCATCTCCCTGAACGTACGGTGGAGGTCGATCGCCTCGGGCGTCGTGCGCACGACGGGGCGCACCTCGCCGCCGACGCGGCACTCCACCGTCCCGAGCAGCCCGGGTCGCCGGCCGGCGGCGTCGAGGACGGCGTGGAGCAGGAACGCGCTCGTCGTCTTCCCGTTCGTCCCCGTGACGCCGGCGACCTGGAGCTCGCGCGTCGGCTCGCCGAAGAAGACGTCGGCCGCGATCGCCATCGCCGCGCGTGTGTCCGAGACGACGAGCTGCACGGCGTCCTGGTGCGGCGGCAGCGCGACCTCGTGCTCGACGACGAGCACTCCGGCTCCGTTCTCGACCGCCTGGGCGGCGAAGTCGTGCCCGTCGGCGCGAGCCCCGCGGACGCAGAAGAAGGCGCCCCCCGGCACGACGGCCCGCGCGTCGTAGGCGAGGTCGCGCACGTCGAGGCTCTCGGCGGCCCGCTCTCCCTGTCGTGCGCCGGCGACGGCCTCGGGTGCGAGCGCAGCGATCAGGCGCTCGAGCTCCATCGCGCGCAGAGGTTACCCGTCGGCACCGGACCGACCCCGTGCGTGCGCGTCCTGCAGGCCACCACGCATCGGACGACCCGCACGTCGAGAGCTTGTGTTGTTTTCAACACAAGCTAATTTCTCGTGCCGAAGGATTGGCGGCGCAACAGCGGCTTGTGTTGAAGCAACACAATCGTCTGCCGCTCCTCGGCGACGCTGCGGCGCCGGTCAGAGGACGAGGGTCTCGGGGAACAGAGCGTCGGCGGAGAGGCGGTCGAGCCGGTACGGGGAAAGGTCGAACGGCGGTGTCTCGCCCAGCAGCTCGGCCGCGACGGCCGCGCCGACGGCCGGCGCCTGCATGAAGCCGTGCCCGGAGAAGCCGCATGCGGCGTACACGCCGTCGCCGACAGGGCCCAGGATCGGGTGCGCGTCAGGCGTCATGTCGTAGAAGCCCGCCCACGAACGGACTAGCGGTGCGCCCGCCGCAGGCGGGTAGCGGTGCCCGAGCCGCTCGCGCCAGTCCTCGACGAAATCGTCCCGAACGTTCGCAGGTCCGTCCCAGCGCGCCTCCGCCTCCCCCATCGCCAGCCGCACGCGGTCGCGGCCCACGGGGCGGAAGTGGAACCCGGTCTCCTCGACCGTCATCGGCAACTCGAGCGGGAGAGGCCCGACCGGCCCGACATCGGCGAGCTGCCGTACGAGCGGTCGCACCGGCAGATCGACGTCACGCGCCGCCGCGACCACCCTCGACGCCGCGCCGCACGCCACGACGAGCACGTCCGAGGTCAGCGACAGGGCGTCCGTCCGCTCCCTCACCTCCACGCCTCCCGCCGCAGCGCGCCGCACGAGCTCGCCCGTCACACCCGCTGGGTCGGCAATCCCGTCTGCGCGGCAGATCACCGCGCCGAGCACGTCGTCGACACGCAGTCCCGGGACGGAGGCGGGATCGACCCGCTCCACCGGCACGCCGAGCTCCACCTGACGCACGCGCCGCTCCTCGAGCTCCCTCAGACCCTGCTCGGTGGTCGCGAGGAACAGGTAGCCCACCTGCTCGAAGAGCGGGGCGCCGAGCTCTTCGAAGAGCATTACGCTCGCCTGCGCGAGCCGCACCTCCGCCTCCGTCGTGAACTGCTGCCGCACGCCGCCCATGGCGCGCCCCGTCGCCCCACCCGCTATCTCACCGACGTCGGCGAGGACGACGTCCCTCGCGCCCGCCAGCGCGAGGTGGTACGCGATCGAGGCGCCGATCGCGCCCGCGCCGGCTATGACGATTCGTGCCACGCCCGCAGCTCCTCCCGCTCTCCGGGCGTCAGCTGCCGCAACGGCGGCCGCACCTCCTCGCCAACTGGGAGGCCGCCCGCGCCGAGCAGGAACTTGAGCGCCGCGTGACGCGGGAAGCGCTCCACCGCGGCACGGAGCTCCCCGAGCCGGAGCGCACCGTCGGCGGTCGGCGCGGCGACCACGGCCGCGACCGCGCCCGGGAACGCCGCGGCAAGGCCGGAGACGGCACCCGCCGCCCCAGCCGTCATCCCGTCGATCAGCGCCTCGGGCCCGACGAAGACGTCCAGGCCCTCGACCAGGTACGGCGCAAAATGGTCCAACGGCGCGTCCGACACCTTCAGCCCCGCGAGGTTCGACGCTCGCTCGCGCAACTCGTACAGCACGACGAGCGGCACGGCGTATCCGCTCGCCCGCTCGAACTCGTAGACGTAGAACGGCACCGGGGCGCACGCCTCCGCCGCGGCCGCGAAGTGCTCCACGAGCGCCCGCTCGTCGAGCTGGAAGTACGGCGGCCCGATCACCGCGACGGCAGCCGCCCCCGCCGCAGCAGCGTGCTCCGCCAGCTCCACCGTCTCGGCCGTAGTCGGGCGCCGCAGTGGGCCGCCACCTGGAGCCGGCCGTCGGCGGCAGCGACGAACAGCTCCACTGCCCGCCGCCGCTCCGCCACCGACAACAGGATCCCCTCGCCGTTCGTCCCGAGCGCGAGCAGCCCGTCGAGCCCGCCGCGCACGAGGAAGTCGACGTACGGCCCGAACGCGCCGTCGTCGAGGCGTTCTCCCGCGAGCGGCGTGACGGCGGCGGCGAGCGCTCCGTGGAGCATGGAGACGACTCTATGCTGCCCCGGGATGGGGGCGCTACGCATGGAACGCGACGGCGACGTGCTGCGCATCACGCTCGCGCGGCCGGAGACGCGCAACGCGTTCGACGCGGCACTGATCGCCGAGCTGTCGGAGGCGTTCGTCGACGTCGGCAAGGCGCGCGCCGTGCTGCTCGCAGGGGACGGGCCCAGCTTCTGCGCCGGCGCGGACGTCCGGTGGATGCGCGCGGCCGTCGAGCTCGACTACGACGCGAACGTCGCGGACGCGACCGCGTTGCGTCGGATGCTGGAGGCGATCGACACCTGCCCGGCGCCCGTCGTCGCGCGCGTGCAGGGGCACGCCCTCGGCGGCGGCGCCGGCCTCGTCGCCTGCGCGGACGTCGTCGTCGCCGACAGCCGGGCGCAGTTCGCCTTCTCCGAGGTGAAGCTGGGCATCGTCCCGGCGGTCATCTCACCGTTCGCGCTGGCGAAGATCGGACCGAGCTGGGCGCGGCGGCTCTTCGTCACGGGCGAGCGCTTCGACGCCGCGACGGCGCTCCGGATCGGCCTCGTGCACGAGGTGGCGGACGACCCCGATGCCGCCGTCGACCACGTCCTCGCGGAACTGCGCACGGCCGGTCCGAAAGCCGCCCGCCACGCGAAGCGCCTCGTCGCCGACCGCCCCGACGGCCACGAGACCGCGCGCCGGATCGCCGAGCGGCGGACGAGCGACGAAGGGCAGGAGGGTCTGCGCGCGTTCCTCGATCGGCGCCCGCCGACCTGGAGCGACGGCAGCGCTAGCGGACGGTGAGGACAGGGCTGATCGTGCGCGTGGGTGTGTGCATCACGCGCAGCTTCGAGCCTTTTCCGGCGCGCACGTAGCGGTAGAGATAGCCGCCCGCCGTCGTCCGGTACGCGCCGTTCACCGTCCGCCACGCGCCGTTCCGGTACTGCTGCAGCACGTAGAGCTGCGGGCCCTTGCCGGGACGGACATGGCCCCACACAGCCGTCGTCGTGCCGATGCGATAGGCCTGTGCGGTCGCCACCATGAACGCCGCGCGTGCGGGCTTCGCCTTCCCCGCCGTCGTCAGGAGGCCACTTTGCCAGCGGTCGAGGGCGGGCTCGTCCTGGTAGAGGTACTGGACGAGCATGTCGACGTTCGGCGCCTTGTAGGCGCGCCAGCCCGCTTCACCGACGAACCTCGCCTGTGCCGCGTACGTGACACCGAGCAGCCGGTCTGGAGGATTCGTCTGGTTCCCGTACTCCGTCAGCCACACGCGCTTGGCGCCGCCCCACGCGCTGCGGACCTCGCGCAGGAGCCGTTCGAGCGTCGCCATCGAGATCGTGTCGCAGTGCGCACAGCCGCCAGTCCACGGCGTCTCGTTGCGGCTCAGCGGGTACGGGTGGTGCGCGTAGGCGTCGAGACGGGCGCCCGTGGCGCGCATGCCGCGGATCCAGGCAACCGGCGAGACCCCACCGGTCGACCCGCGCGGCGCGGTGACGCCGCCGGCGACGCGCGTGCCGGCGCTCACCCGCTTGATCGACGCGTACGCCGGGTTGAGCAGCTTCGTGACGTACGCGGCCGGCGTCGTCGGCCGTAGCCACCGGCGTTGGTTCGGCTCGTTCCAGATCAGCCAGTCCTTGACCCAGGGGTAGCGCTTCGCGGCGGTCGCTGCGAAGGCGCCGAAGGTCGATCCGTTCGTGGGCGCCCAGTTCGACGTCCGGCCGCCGTTCGCCCAGCCCGGGGTGCCGTACAGGGTTACGACGGTACGGATGTCCCGCGCGCGGAGCGCATTCAGGACGGGGTCGACGCTGTCCCAGTCGAATCGGCCGCGGCTGCGTTCGACTCGGCTCCAGTCGACCGTATAGCGGACGAGGTCGACCCCGAGCGCGTCGAGCGCCGCGACGCGGCTCTCCAGGGTGCCGTCGCCGTAGAGCAGCCACGCGTCGTCCTGGATCCCGTACTGCACCTGCGGCGACGCCACAGCCGCCCCTGTCAGCGCGAGCGCGCCGAGGACGACCGCGGCGAGTGAGACAGGGCGCAGCACGTCGGCCACGGTAACCGCACCCCCGTGAAGGTCGTGTAAGGCCCTTTCAGCGGACGGTGATCGTGACCGCGCCGCCCGCCGCCTCGCGAGTGGCGAGCCGGTAGCTCGTCGTGCGCTGCGGCCGCACTACGATCGCGAACCGGCCGTCGGCGCGCACCGCGACCGGCTGCACCGTCGTCCACGTACCGCCGTTCACCTGTTGCTGGAGCCGCACCTTCGAGAGGCCGCGCACGAAGCCGGTCAGCGTGACGGGGCGCGAGGCAAGGGCGCGCGGCTGCGGGTCGAGACGCAACACGCGGACCGTGAACCACGTCGAGCGGAGCTCCATCGTCGCGCGGAAGTCCTGCGCGAGCACCACGCGGCTGCCGTTCGTCGTGCGCACCTCGACCGCCGCCGCCCGCCCCGAGGGCGCGCGCCTGACCCGAAGGTCCTGCACGCCGCCGATCCCGAGCTGCGCCGCCGCCTCCTCGGGCTTCAGCGTGAACGGCCCCCAGCGGTGGTGCTTCGATGCGTTGTCGAACGGGTCCGGCACGCCGACGAGGTACGGCACGGGCCGCGCCTTCGGCCAGACGTCCGCGACGGGAGCCGTGCGCCCGCCGGAGGTGGAGTGGTAGAAGGTCGTCGCCACGTTTCCGTTCCACAGGAGCACCCGCCCGGCCGTGGCCCCGATCGCGCGGTTCGTCGACGGCTCCTCGGCACGGATCCCGCCGTACACCTGGCTGCGCACGTCCGCGTAGAGGTCGTAGAGCTTCGACGGCTTCAGCGTCGCGAGCGCGTACGATCGCGCCACCACCGCCTGCGCCTTGAGCGCCTCGGGATGCCACTCGTTCGGCATCTCCCACGGCACGACGCCGCGCAGGTAGCGGTCCAGCGGAACGCGGTTGACGACGGTGAGGCTGCCGCGGTCCGGGTGCACGACGAGCGCGCCGCGGTAGCCGTTCCCGTCGAGACGGAGCGGCTCGAACCCGGGCACGAAGCGGAGCGGCGGCTTCAGCCCCTTCAACCTCTTTCCCTGCGGCGCGCCCGGCCGCAGAAGGACGTCGCCGGCGGGCAGGCGCCGCTTCTTCCCCTTCACGTCGACCACGAGGAACGGCTTCGGCGAGCCGACGCGCACCCGCGGCTTCGTCTCGGCGAGCAGCACGCGCACCTCGCGTGCCGGGACGACGCGGAGCTGTGTGCCGCGGTAGTAGTGGGCGAGGATCCGGGCGTACCCCCAACCGTTCTCCGCATAGCCCTTCGCGCCGTACTGGCTCATGCCGATGCCGTGGCCCCACCCGCGGCCGTCGATCACGAAGAGGGTGCCGGCGCTGGCCGGCGCCGCCAGTGCGAGGAAAACGCCGACCATCAGGAGGATGCGCCGCATCGGCGCGCAAGGTAGCACCCGTTCTACGATCCCTTCCGTGCCGGTCCGGAAGCTCCTGGTCGCGAACCGTGGCGAGATCGCAGTGCGCATCTTCCGGACGTGCCGGGAGCTCGGGATCGAGACCGTGGCAGTTGCCGCGCCGGACGACACCGGGGCGCTGCACACGCGCCGCGCGGACGAAGTCGTCGGGATCTCGTCGTACCTCGACGCCGCCGAGCACGTACGCGCAGCACGCGACTCCGGCGCGGACGCCGTCCACCCCGGCTACGGCTTCCTCTCGGAGAACCCGGCTTTCGCGGAGGCGGTGCTCGCGGCAGGCCTGATGTGGGTGGGACCGCCGCCGGAGGCTCTCCGCGCAGGCGGCGACAAGCTCGCTGCGAAGCGCCGCGCGGAGGAGGCTGGCGTGCCGGTGGTCCCGACCGGCGACCCGGCGGACCTCGGCTACCCGCTGCTCGTGAAAGCGGCAGCCGGCGGCGGCGGCCGCGGGATGCGCGTCGTGCGGGTTCCCGAGGAGCTCGAGGAGGCGCTCGCGGCCGCCCGGCGCGAGGCCGAGGCCGCGTTCGGCGACGGTACGGTCTTCTGCGAGCGGTACGTCGAGCGGCCGCGTCACGTCGAGATCCAACTCCTCGCGGACGCGCACGGCACCGTCGTTGCGCTCGGCGAGCGCGACTGCTCCGTGCAGCGCCGCCACCAGAAGGTGCTCGAGGAGTCACCGTCCCCCGCGCTCGACCCGGCCCTTCGGCGGGAGATGAGCGACGCCGCAGTGCGGTTCGCGCGCGCGATCGGCTACCGGGGCGCCGGCACTGCGGAGTTCATGCTCGACGGGCGCGCCTTCTGGTTCCTCGAGTTGAACGCTCGGATCCAGGTCGAGCATCCCGTCACCGAGCTCGTCACCGGCGTCGACCTCGTCGCCGAGCAGCTGCGCGTGGCCGCCGGCGAGCGACTTCGTGTTGAATCAACACAAGCTCCGGTCGGGCACGCGGTGGAGGTGCGGCTCTACGCCGAGGACCCGCGGTCGTTCCTGCCGCAGGCGGGGCCGGTGGAGCGGCTACGGCTGCCGGCGCGAGTTCGTGTCGACGCCGGCGTCGAAGAGGGGGACGAGGTAGGAACGGGCTACGACCCGATGATCGCGAAGCTGATCGCCGCCGCGCCCACTCGGAAGGAAGCGTTCGCCCGCCTGGCGGACGCGCTCGCCGAGACGGAGGTCACGGGCCTGGTCACCAACCTGCCGTTCCTCCGCTGGCTCGTGCAGCACCCGGTCGTACTCGCCGGTGAGGCGACGACCGCGTTCCTCGTCGAGCATCCGCCGCTCTCCGACCCACCGCTCCTGCTCCCGGACGCCCCGTGGCGGGGGCCCTGGCGGCTGAACCTGCCACCCGCGGCACCCGCGCCCGCCCCGAACGTGGACGACGCCGCGCACGTGCACACGGCGGCCGGCGGCGAGAGCACACTCACGGCGCCGATGCCGGGCACCGTGATCCGTGTCCACGTCGCACCGGGCGACCGCGTTTCCGCGCGGCAGCACCTGCTCGTCCTCGAAGCGATGAAGATGGAGACGCCGGTCTCGGCGCCCTACGAGGCAACGGTGACGGCGGTGCACGTCGAGGAGGGCGACCGCGTCGGCGGCGGTGCGCTGCTCGTCGAGCTCGAGACCGACTAGCCGGTCGCAGCGGCACGGCGGATGGCTGCAAGTAGCAAGAGGAGGTCGTGGAGCGGCCTCCTCCGGCTCCGGGAGTAGAGCAGTAGCGGCGCCGCTAGAAGAGCTTCTGCAACTTCATTGCTGCGCCCATGTCGCCCTTGATCTTCAGCTTCCCGGTCATGTACGCGGTGGTGGGGTTCAGCTCTCCGCGCATGATCGCGAGGAAGTTCTCCTCCGAGGACTGGATCGTCGTGTCCGCCTCTCCGGATCCCTCGGTGACGTTCACGTTCCCGTCGTCGACGGCCACGACCCACTGCCCCGCCCCCTCGACGTCGAAAAGGTACGAGTTGTTCATCCCGGCTGTCTTCGCCGGGTCGACGTTCGACTCGAGGCCGTCGAAGAACGCCTTCACGCTCTCTGCCATCTCCGCTCCTTCGTTGACTGGGCGTTCAACAACCGTAGGGTTCGAGCCTACCCGGTAGCATCCCGCGGCGCATGGACCTCGACTTGACTCCGGAGCAGGAGCTCGTCCGCGACACCGTGCGCGAGTTCGCACGTGACCGCGTCGCGCCGGTCGCCGAGGAGCTTGACCGGGCGGAGCAGTTCCCCTACGAGCTCGTCTCGGAGCTGGCGGAGCTCGGGGTGATGGGGCTGCCGATCCCCGAGCGGTACGGCGGTGCAGGCGGGGATACCGTCTCGTACGCCCTCGCGGTCGAGGAGCTGACGCGCGTCGACTCCTCGGTTGCGATTACGGTTGCCGCCCACACGTCGCTCGGGACGATGCCGATCTTCCTCTTCGGGACGGAGGAGCAGAAGCAGGAGTGGCTGCCGCAGCTCGCCTCGGGGAAGCGGCTGGCCGCCTTCGGGCTGACGGAGCCGGGCGCCGGCTCCGATGCCGGCAACACCCGCACGGTCGCCGAACCCAGCGACGGGAGGTGGGTCGTGAATGGCTCCAAGATCTTCATCACCAACGCCGGTACGGAGATCAGCTCGTGCGTCACGATCACGGCTCGTACCGGCGACAGCGAGATCTCGAACCTGATCGTCCCGAACGGGACTCCCGGGTACGAAATCTCAGCCCCGATGAAGAAGCTCGGGTGGAAGGCGTCCGACACGCGGGAACTGTGGTTCCGCGACTGCTCGGTGCCGGAAGGGAACCTGCTCGGCGAGCGCGGGAGAGGGTTTCCGCAGTTCATGGAGATCCTGGACGGCGGTCGGATCTCGGTGGCGGCGATGGGCGTCGGGCTGGCACAAGGCGCATACGACCTCGCCTACCGCTACGCGCAGGAGCGTGAGCAGTTCGGTCGCCCCATTTCCAAGTTCCAGGCGGTGCGGTTCAAGCTCGCCGACCTCGCGACGGAGATCGAAGCCGGTCGCTCGCTCGTGCTGAAGGCGGCGTGGCTGAAGGATCGCGGGCGGCCGTTCGCCCGGGAGGCGGCGATGGCGAAACTGTTCACGGGTGAGCTGTCGAACCGGGCGGTGAACTGGTCGCTCCAGATCCACGGCGGCTACGGCTACATGGAGGAGTACGCCATCTCGCGCCTCTACCGCGATCAGAAGATCCTCGAAATCGGCGAGGGCACGAACGAGGTGCAGCGCATGGTGATCGCGCGGCACCTCGGGTTGTAACGTGGCCTCCTCCACGCGCCAGGCCGCAGCCGCCGGCGTACCAGTTGTTGCTGAATCGGCACACCGCCGGTCGACGGGCTCCGCGATGCTCGAGTCGTGCGATTCGCCGTTCCCGCCGCCGATCCGTGCTTCCACGCCCTCGTCGTCGCACTAGACGACCGCGATGAGCCGATGGCGCAGACGTGGCGCGCGGTCGGCCAAGCAGCGCGCGAGCTGGGCTTGCCGCGGCCCGGATACCACATGATCCGGCAGCTCGCGAAGAGCGTGCGGGCGGTTCGGGATGCGGGCGATCCGACGAGGTGCGCGGCTCTCGAGGTGCTGACGTCGATCCCGTCGCCGTACGTCGCGCACCTCCGGAGCGCCCTTGGGCAGCTGCGCGCCGCACGCGAGCACGAGCGGCTTGTGTTGGAACAACACAAGCCGCCGTAGCCGCAGCATGCCAGCGCCGGCCGGCGTCAGCGGACGTCGATCCGCTCGACGACGGGGCTGTCGCGCAGGGCGGTGGTGCAGCCGCCGACGGTGTAGAGGACGCCGCCGGCCACGAACGCCGACAGCGCATGTCGCGTCACGCCGGGCGTCGGCCCGTCGCGCCAGCGGCCGGTCCGGCCGTCGTAGATCTGGTACGTCGACTCCCACACCGCGTGGATCTCCTCGCCTGCGACCGCCGCGCCGAGCAGCTCCATCGGCCGCGGCATTCGCGGCCCCGGGCGCCAGCGGCGGCTCTCGACGTCGAGGATCCAGACGTCACGTAGCACCTCCTCTCCGCGCCGGCCGCCGATCAGCCAGACGTCACCGCCGAAGCGGACGACGTCGAACGCGTGGTTCGGCTGCGGGAGCGGCTCCGCCTCGCGCCAGACGTCGCGGCCCGTGTCGTACACGAGGACGTCGCGCAGCTCGCGTCCACCCCGGTAGCCGCCGAAGACGTACACCTCGTCGCCGACCGCGAGTGCCGAGTGGTTGAAGCGAGGCGAGGGGAGCGGCGCCCGGCCGTGCCAGCTGCTCCCGTCCCAGGCCCACACGTCCGCGGTGTTGCCGCTCGGTGTGGTGCCGCCGACGACGTACAGCACGCCTTCGACCGCGGCGGCCGCAGCGGCACGCGTCGGCACCGGGAGCCGCTGCAGCGTCTCCCAGCGATCGAGCGCGACGCGGTAGCGCGTGAACGTGGCGAGGGGGCGCCCTGTCTCCCCCACCATGCCGCCGGCGGTGTAGATGTCGCCGTCGAGCTGCGCCGCCGCGATGTAGCTGCGCCGCTGCGACATCGACGCCGCGCGCTCCCAATCCGCAGCATCGGCGTCACCGGCCGTGGCCGCGAGCACCAGGAAGAGCGCGAACGCCGCGAGCGCGGCGAGCGCCGCCGCGAGCCCGAGGCGCATTAGCCCTCGGCGAGGGCGTGGCGGAGCTTCCGCCGCGCCGCCTTGCGTTCCTTCATCGCCCGGGGGTCCGGAACCGGCACCGCCGAGAGGAGCGCCTGCGTGTACTCGTGCTGCGGGTTCGTGTAGACCTCCTCGGCAGGCCCGATCTCGACGAGCTTGCCACGGTTCATCACCGCGATCCGGTCGCTCATCGACCGGACGACGGCGAGGTCGTGAGCAATGAAGAGGTAGGTCAGGCTGAAGTCACGCTGTAGGTCCTTCAGGAGGTTCAGGATCTGCGCCTGGATCGACACGTCGAGTGCCGACACGGGCTCGTCGCACACGATCAGCTTCGGGCTGAGGGCGAGCGCACGCGCGATGCCGATGCGCTGACGCTGCCCGCCCGAGAACTCGTGCGGGTAGCGGTTCGTGTAGCTCGGGTTGAACCCGACGACGTCGAGCAGCTCGCGCACTCGCGCGCTGCGGTCGCGCTTCGTGCCGATGCCGTGCACGACGAGCGGCTCAGCGACGATGTCCCCGACGGTCATCCGTGGGTCGAGGGACGAGTACGGGTCCTGGAACACGATCTGGAGCTCGCGCCGCATCCGCCGCATCTCCTCTCGGCCGAGCGTCGTCAGCTCCTGCCCCTCGAAGCGCACGCTCCCGGACGACGGCTTCAGCAGCTGCAGCACGCAGTAGCCGGTCGTCGACTTGCCGGAGCCCGACTCGCCGACGAGGCCGAGCGTTTCGCCCTCGGCCACGTCGAAGCAGACGCCGTCCACCGCCTTGACGTGACTCACCGTGCGCTCGATCAGCAGACCCGAGCGGACGGGGAAGTGCTTCGTCAGGTCGTCGACCTGGAGCAGTGGCGCCCCGCCGTCGGCGCTCATGCGGGCACCCCTGCGCCGCGCCGCGCGCCTTCACGTTCACTCGCCGGGTGCGTTGAGCGGACGAGGTGTCCGGGCCGGATCTCGCGCAAGTCCGGCATCTCCGTAGCGCAGGTGTCGTTGTCGTTCGCGTACGGACAGCGCGGCGCGAAGCGGCAGGCTGCGGGCGGGTTGATCAGGTCCGGCGGCCGACCCGGGATTGCCGTCAGCCGGCCCTCGCGGATGCCCTCCCCCTCGATCTGCGGCAGCGCGCCCAGCAGCGCCTCCGTGTACGGGTGCTCCGGGTGGTCGAAGAGTTCCAGCACGGGCGCCTGCTCGACGGCCTGGCCCGCGTACATGACGAGGATCTCGTCGGCGGCCTCGGCGACGACGCCCATGTCGTGCGTGATGATGATCATCGCCATGTCGTGCTCGTGGCGCAGGTCGTCGAGCAGGTCGAGCACGGAGGCCTGGACGGTGACGTCGAGCGCCGTCGTCGGCTCGTCCGCGATCAGCAGCTTCGGGTCGCAGGAAAGCGCGATCGCGATCATCACACGCTGACGCATGCCGCCCGAGAACCGGTGCGGGTAGTCGTCGAGGCTTTCCGCGGCGCGTGGGATTCGCACCTCCTCCATCAGCTCGATCGCCTTCTTGCGCGCCGCCTGCTTCGAGACGTCGTAGTGCCGGCGGATCGTCTCCGTGATCTGCGTCCCGATGGTCAGCGTCGGGTTGAGCGACGTCATCGGGTCCTGGAAGATCATCGCGATCTCACGGCCGCGCAGGTCCTCGAGTCGCTTCTCCGGCAGCTTCGTCAGGTCCTGGCCGTCGAAGACGACCGATCCGCCGACGATGCGCGCGGGCGGCTTCGGGATCAGCCCCATGATCGACAGTGCAGTGACCGACTTCCCGCAGCCGGACTCGCCGACGATACCGAGCGTCCGGCCGCGCTCGACCGAGAAGCTGATGCCGTCGACCGCCCGCACCACGCCCTCGCGCGTGAAAAAGTGCGTCTGCAGGTCGGTCACTTCGAGCAGCGCCATCTACGTCTCCCTTGTCCGCGGGTCGAGCGCGTCGCGGAGGCCGTCGGCGATGAAATTCGCGCACAGAATCAGCGTCGCGATCGCGATCGACGGCACCGCCATGATGTGCGGCGCGACCCGGTACACCGAGCGCCCCTCGTTCGCCATCTGTCCCCAGGAGGCGTTCGGCGGGCTGATCCCGAGGCCGATGAACGACAGGAACGCCTCGCCCAGGATCACGCCCGGCAGCTCGAGGAAGATCGCGATGATGAGCACGCCGAGCGTGTTCGGCAGCAGGTGGCGACCGAGGACGCGGAACCAGCGCGCCCCGACCGCGCGGGCCGCCCGCACGTAGTCGTTCTCCTTCAGCGAGATCACCTGGCCGCGGACGATGCGGGCACTCGTGAACCAGCTCGCGATCGCGAGCGCGACCACCATCGTCCAGAAGTTGGCCTGCCCGAAGATCGCGAGCACGATGATCGCGAACGGCAGGTACGGCAGCCCGTAGAGCGTGTCGAGGAGCCGCATCATGCCGTTGTCGAGCTTCCCGCCGACGAAGCCGGAGATCGATCCGTAGGCGACGCCGATGAGGAGGATGGCCAACGTGGCGGCGAACCCGATCCCGATCGAGACGCGGCCGCCGACGGCCGTCCGCGTGAGCATGTCGCGGCCGAAGTTGTCGGTGCCGAACGGGTGCGAGAGCGACGGCGACGCGTTCTTCAGCTCGAACTTGACCGCGTTCGGGTCGTACGGCGAGACGATCGGCCAGATCAGGCAGAAGAGCAGCACGAGGACGAAGACCGAGCCGGCGAGGACGGCAGCCTTGTTGCGGACGTATCGCCGCCACGCGTCCTTCCACAGGTTCGACTGCCGGATCGGGGCGCCGGCGCTGCCCCCGCCGACACCGGGCCCCTGCGCTGCGGCCACTCGCCCCGCACCGACCTGCTGTGTCTTCGACTGGGCGGGATCGACGACCATTGCTACGCCCGAGCGTCCCGCGTCCGTGGATCGAGGATGCCGTAGAGGATGTCGACGACGAGGTTCGCGAAGATTACGATGACCGAGAGGAGCACCGTCAGACCCATCACGACGGAGTAGTCGCGCGCAGTGACGGCGGTCACGTAGTAGCGGCCGATGCCGGGGATCGCGAAGATCTGCTCGATGATGAACGAACCGGTGATGAGGAAGCCGAGCGTCGGTCCGGCCGCGGTCACGACCGGGATCAGCGAGTTGCGCAGGACGTGCAGCCCGACGACGCGCCGCCAGCGCAGGCCCTTCGCCTTTGCCGTCCTGATGTAGTCCTGCTGCAGGGTCTCGAGCATCGTGCCGCGAACGAGGCGCGCGAACGCCGCACCCGGCCCGAGCCCGAGCGCGATCACGGGGAGCACCTTGCTCTGCCACGTGTTCCAGCCACTCGTCGGGAAGCCGAGATCCCACTGCAAGGCGAAGAAGTAGATGAAGAGCGTCGCCACGAGGAAGCTCGGGATCGCGTAGCCGACGTTCGAGAAGAACATCGCGCCGTAGTCGAAGATCGAGTTCGCCTTCAGCGCGGACATCGCTCCGAGCGGGATCCCGAACAGGAGGGCGAACAGGAAGGCAAGCCCGCCGAGCTCCAACGACTTCGGGAAGTGGTCCCGGACGATGTCGTTGACGTCACGGTTCCGCAAGACGAGCGACGGGCCGAGGTCGGCCGTGGCCACGCCCTTCACGTAGCGGTAGTACTGGATGTACCAGGGCTTGTCGAGCCCGAACTTGCGGTCGAGGTTCTTCTGGATCTCCGCCGGGATCGCGCGTTCCGAGGTGCGGAACGGGTTGCCCTTGATCTGCCGCATCAGCCCGAACGTGAGCAGGATGACGAGGAGGACGACGGGAATCGTCCAGACGACCCGGCGGACGATGAACTTGGTCATTCGAGGGGGTGCCTACCCTCCGCGGAGGAATCGGGAAACGCAGCGGCCGGAGCTGCGGGTACCAGCGGGTGGGCGGCCACTCAGCGACCGCCCACCCTGCAGGTGTGCCTCTATTCCTCGGTGACGACGACCTTCGTCAGGTCGACCTGGTCGAGGAGGTTCAGGTTGTAGGTCTCCTGGACCGTCGGCCGCTCGAGCTGCGTGTACGTGTACCAGTAGATCGGCATGATCGGCATCTCGCCGTCCTCGCCGAAGAGGATCTGCTCCATCTCGGCGTACTGGCCGTACCGCTCGTCGTTGTCGGCCGTCTGGCGCGCCTCGTCGACGAGCTTGTCGTACTGCTCGTTGCAGAAGTTCGTCGAGTTGTTGCCCGACTTGCACGTCCACATCTCGAGGAAGTTCATCGCATCGACGTAGTCACCGATCCAGCCCAGCCGGAAGACGTCGATCGACTGGTCCGGCGGAGGCCCGATGAACTCGAGGAACTGCGCCCACTCCTGCTGCTTGATCGTGACGTTCAG
>DASQNG010000204.1:0-38363 GCA_035645095.1 Gaiellaceae bacterium
TTCATCCAGACGCCGTACCGCGTCGTGAAGAACAGCAAGGTGACGGACGAGATCATCTACCTCGACGCCGCCGAGGAGGCGCAGTACACGATCGCGCAGGCTTCCGAGCTCGTCGACCCGAAGTCCGGGAAGTTCCAGAACGAGACGATCCTCTGCCGCTCCAGCCTCGGCGAGGCGGTCACCGCCACACCGGCGGAGGTCGAGTTCATGGACGTCGCGCCGGCGCAGATCGTCTCCGTCGCCACCGCACTGATCCCGTTCCTCGAGCACAACGACGCGAACCGCGCGCTGATGGGCGCGAACATGCAGAAGCAGGCGGTGCCGCTGATGATCCCGCAGGCGCCGCTCGTCGGCACCGGCCTCGAGTACCGCGCCGCGATCGACACCGGCGACGTCGTGCTCTCGCGCGGCGACGGCACGGTCATCGACGTCGACGCGGAGCGGATCGTCGTGGAGGGCCCCGGCACCCGCGAGCAGTACGACCTGACGAAGTTCAGGCGCTCGAACCAGGGCACCCTGATCCACCAGAAGCCGGTCGTCGGCCTGAACGAGAAGGTGCAGGCGGGCCAGGTGCTGGCCGACGGCAGCTCCACCGACGGCGGCGAGCTCGCGCTCGGCGCCAACCTGCTCGTCGCCTTCATGACGTTCGAGGGCTACAACTTCGAGGACGCGATCGTGCTCTCCGAGCGACTCGTCAAGGACGACGTGCTCAGCTCGATCCACATTCACGAGTACGAGATCGACGCACGCTCGACGAAGCTCGGCGACGAGGAGATCACCCGCGACATCCCGAACCGCTCGGAGGAGTCGCTCGCGAACCTGGACGAGCGCGGCGTCGTCCGCATCGGCGCCGAGGTCACCTCGGGCGACCTGCTCGTCGGCAAGGTGACGCCGAAGGGCGAGACCGAGCTGACGGCCGAGGAGAAGCTGATCCGCGCGATCTTCAAGGAGAAGGCCCGCGAGGTCCGCGACACGTCGCTGAAGGTGCCGCACGGCGAGGGCGGCAAGGTGATCGGCGTGAAGACGTTCTCGCGCGAGAACGGCGACGACCTGTCGCCGGGCGTGAACGAGCTCGTCCGCGTCTACGTCGCGAAGAAGCGCAAGATCTCCGAGGGCGACAAGCTCGCCGGCCGCCACGGCAACAAGGGCGTGATCTCGAAGATCGTCCCCGAGGAGGACATGCCGTTCCTCGAGGACGGCCGCCCCGTCGACATCATCCTCAACCCGCTCGGCGTGCCGAGCCGGATGAACATCGGCCAGATCCTCGAGACGCACCTCGGCTGGGCGGCGGCGCACGGCGTCTTCTCCGGCGACTCGAACGGCTCGCACGTCAACGCGCGCGCGCCGATCAACGCCACGAACCCGGCGCCCGTCGCGACGCCCGTCTTCGACGGGGCGACGGAGGCCGACGTCGACGAGGCGCTCGTCGAGTGGGTGCGCCAGAACCCCGACTCGGCGGTGCGGCTGAACGTCGACCAGAACCGCCCGCTGGGTCGCAAGGCCTCCGGCAAGGTGCGCCTCTTCAACGGCAAGACCGGCGAGCCGTACGAGCAGAAGGTCACCGTCGGCTTCATGTACATCCTGAAGCTGCTCCACCTCGTGGACGACAAGATCCACGCGCGGAGCACCGGCCCGTACTCGCTCGTCACCCAGCAGCCGCTGGGCGGCAAGGCGCAGTTCGGCGGCCAGCGCTTCGGCGAGATGGAGGTGTGGGCGCTCGAGGCCTACGGCGCCGCGTACACGCTGCAGGAGATGCTCACGATCAAGTCCGACGACACGATCGGCCGCGTCAAGGCGTACGAGGCGATCGTGAAGGGCGAGAACATCGCCGAGCCGTCGATCCCCGAGTCCTTCAAGGTGCTCCTGAAGGAGATGCAGTCACTCGCCCTCGACGTCCACGTCCTCTCGGACGAGGGCCGCGAGGTCGAGGTGCGCGAGGAGGACGACGAGCTGCTCCGCGCCGCGGAGGAGCTCGGCATCGACCTCTCGCCTGGCTCGCTCCGCGCCGCCGCGCGTCCGCCCACGGCCGAGGAGGTCGAGCAGGGCCAGGACCGCGTCGACCAGGACGGGGAGCTCGCGCTCCCGGCCGACGAGGAGCTCGACGACCTCGCCGACGTCGTGCTGACGCCCGACGAGGCCGCCGGCGAGGAGGCGCAGGCCCAGGCGGGCCCCGTCGCCGAAGCGGCCGTCGACCTCGAGCTCGACGACTGACCCGCGCTCCCGCGCACAGAGAACCGAGACCAGAGCGAACTGAAGAGAAAGAGGCGCTGATCACTTGATCGACATCAACGACTTCGACGCGATTCGCATCGGGCTTGCCTCGAGCAAGCAGATCCGCGACTGGTCCTCGGGCGAGGTGACGAAGCCCGAGACCATCAACTACCGTACCCTGAAGCCCGAGCGCGACGGCCTCTTCTGCGAGCGCATCTTCGGTCCCACCAAGGACTGGGAGTGCTACTGCGGCAAGTACAAGCGCGTCCGCTACAAGGGCATCATCTGCGAGCGCTGCGGCGTCGAGGTGACGCGGCAGAAGGTGCGGCGCGAGCGGATGGGGCACATCGACCTCGCCGCGCCGGTCTCGCACATCTGGTTCTTCAAGGGCGTCCCGAGCCGGATCGGCTACCTGCTCGACATCGCCCCGCGTGAGCTCGAGAAGGTTCTCTACTTCGCCGCGTCCATCGTGACCGCGGTGGACGTGGAGGCGCGCGCGAAGGACGTCGCGGACCTCGAGGACAAGGTCAGGGCCGAGTCGGAGCAGATTTACGTCGACCGCGACGAGGCACTCGCCGCGCTCGAGGGCCGGCTCCAGCGGCGCCGCGACTACTTCGCGAAGGGCAAGGACAAGGACTTCGACGAGGACGACGACTTCTGGGCGCGCGGGCTCGCCAACTGGGCGGAGGAGAATGCCTTCCCGACGCTCGAGGAGGTGCGGTCGCTCGCATCACGGATCTTCCCGGAGCTGTCGACGAAGATCTCGACCGAGGACCCGAAGAAGATCCGGGAGCTCGTCCGCGCGACGGCGACCCGGGACGACCGCAAGCTCGCGCCGCGCGAGCTCGAGCAGGTGGCGACGGCGGCACAGCAGATCCAGGAGACGCTGCGGCCGCTGCGGGCCGAGGTCGCGGAGGCGTCCGGGTCGAAGAAGGGAGCGCTCACCAAGCACGTGAACAAGCTCCAGGAGTCGCTCCTCACCGGGGCCGCCCTCGACGCCGGCGACGCCGAGCGCGCCGCGGGCCTCGACACGCGGAACCTCGACAAGGCGCGCGAGGTCGGCAACGGCCTGCTCGTCGACGTGCTCGCGGCCGCTGAGCCGACGAGCGCGCCGGAGGAGGTGCGCGAGCTCGCCTACGACCTCTGCCTGAAGGAGGGCGCCCGCAAGGACGACCTCGACACGGTGGCGCAGTGGGCGCTGAAGGTGCGCGAGATGTACGCCGACATCGAGTCGCGTCGCGAGGACGCGCGCGAGGCCGGCGTCGACTCCGTGCGCCGGCTCGAGGAGACGTGGAAGCTCTTCCGCGAGCTCGAGCCGAAGCTGGTCGTGAACGACGAGCAGCTCTTCCGCGAGCTGAAGGACCGCTTCGGGTCGCCCTACGGCTTCGGCGTCTACTTCCGCGGCGGGATGGGTGCGGAGGCGATCCGCGACCTGCTTCGCGACCTCGACCTGACGGCCGAGGTGCAGCTGCTGCGCGACACGATCAAGACGTCGAAGGGGCAGAAGCAGCAGCGTGCGATCAAGCGGCTGAAGGTCGTGAACGCGTTCATCACCTCCGAGAACAAGCCGGAGTGGATGATCCTCGAGGCGGTGCCGGTGATCCCGCCGGAGCTCCGCCCGATGGTGCAGCTCGACGGCGGCCGCTTCGCGACGAGCGACCTGAACGACCTCTACCGGCGCGTGATCAACCGGAACAACCGCCTCAAGCGGCTGCTCGACCTGGGCGCGCCCGAGATCATCGTCAACAACGAGAAGCGGATGCTCCAGGAGGCCGTCGACGCGCTCTTCGACAACGGCCGCCGCGGCCGCGCCGTCACCGGCCCGGGGAACCGCCCGCTCAAGTCCCTGAGCGACATGCTGAAGGGCAAGCAGGGACGCTTCCGCCAGAACCTGCTCGGCAAGCGCGTCGACTACTCCGGCCGCTCGGTGATCGTCGCCGGCCCGAAGCTGAGGCTGCACCAGTGCGGCCTGCCGAAGCTGATGGCGCTCGAGCTCTTCAAGCCGTTCATCATGAGCCGGCTCGTCGAGCGCAAGTCGGTCCAGAACATCAAGGCAGCGAAGAAGTACGTCGAGTCGATGACCCCCGAGGTCTGGGACGTGCTCGAGGAGGTCATCTCGGAGCACCCGGTGCTGCTGAACCGCGCCCCGACCCTCCACCGCCTCGGCATCCAGGCGTTCGAGCCGGTGCTCGTCGAGGGCAAGGCGATCCAGGTGCACCCGCTCGTCTGCCACGCCTTCAACGCCGACTTCGACGGCGACCAGATGGCCGTGCACCTGCCGCTGTCGGCGGAGGCGCAGGCCGAGGCGCGGATCCTGATGCTGAGCTCGAACAACATCCTCTCGCCGGCGCACGGGCGGCCGCTCGCGACGCCGACGCAGGACATGGTGCTCGGCTCGTACTACCTCACCTACGCGGCGGGCGACCTCCCGGCCACCTCCGCGGATGACCTCGACCCGCGGCCGCGGCGCTACGCCTCCGAGGACGAGGTGGAGTTCGCGGTCGAGTCCCGCCAGGTCGGGCTGCAGGATCCGATCGAGTACCGCTGGCACGACGAGGTGATCCTCACGACGCCCGGGCGGGTGATCTTCAACAGCGAGGTGGAGCGCTCGCTGCAGGGCTCGGTGCCCTCCGGCGACGCGACCGCGCACGACTTCATCAACCGCACGCTCTCCAAGCGTGAGATCGACGGCTTCATCACCGAGCTCGTCGACCGGTACGGCGCCCACGCGCTCGCGCCGGTGCTCGACACGATCAAGAACCTCGCCTTCCGCTACTCCACACAGGCCGGCATCACCGTGTCGAAGAACGACATCGTGATCCCGCCGCGGAAGGAGGAGATCCTCGCGCTGTACGAGGAGCGCGTGCGCGGGGTCGAGCAGCAGTACGAGCGCGGCCTGATCACCGAGGAGGAGCGCAAGGAGTCGATCGTCGGGATCTGGACGGAGGCCACGGACGCCGTCGCGGACGCCATGCAGGAGAACCTGCACGAGCTGAACTCCATCTACATGATGGCCAACTCCGGCGCCCGCGGCTCGTTCAAGCAGATCCGCCAGCTCGCCGGCATGCGCGGCCTGATGGCGAATCCGAAGGGCGAGATCATCGAGCGCCCGATCAAGGCCAACTTCATGGAGGGCCTGTCGGTGCTCGAGTACTTCATCTCCACCCACGGCGCCCGCAAGGGCCTCGCCGACACGGCGCTCCGCACCGCCGACTCGGGCTACCTGACGCGGCGCCTCGTCGACGTCTCGCAAGACGTGATCATCCGGATCGCGGACTGCGGCACGAGCGAGCACGTGGAGCTGCCGATCTTCCTCCCCGACGGTCCGAACAAGTCCGCGATGGGGCGGATCCTGGCGGCGGACGTGCACAGGCCACTCGGGAAGGGTGAGCGCAAGTCCGGCAAGACACTCGTGGCGTCCGCCGGTGAGCTCGTGACCGCGCCGCGGCTGCGCGAGATCGCCGAGGGGCTCGACAACGACGAGACCGCGACGCTGCCGGTGCGGTCGGTGCTCAAGTGCAAGGCCGAGACGGGCGTCTGCCAGACGTGCTACGGCACCTTCCCGGCGACCGGGAACCTCTCCGACATCGGCGACGCCGTCGGCATCATCGCGGCGCAGTCGATCGGGGAGCCGGGGACGCAGCTGACGATGCGGACGTTCCACACCGGTGGTGTGGCCGGCGCCGACATCACCCACGGCCTCCCGCGCGTCGTCGAGATCTTCGAGGCGCGGAACCCGAAGGGTGCGGCGACGCTGACGGAGCTCGCCGGCCGCGTGGAGCTCGAGGACACCGAGCGCGGGCCGCGGGTGACCGTGGTGCCGACGGAGCTCGACGAGCAGGGCGAGGCGCCGCCTGCGAAGGAGTACCAGCTGCCTCGGCGGACGCGGCTGCTCGTGACGCACGGGCAGCTCGTCGAGCCCGGCGACCCCTTCAACGAGGGCTCCCGCGCGCCGGCGGAGCTCCTGGAGCTGCACGCACGGGCGGGGAAAGGCTCGACGCACACCGAGCTGTACCTCGTCGGCGAGGTGCAGAAGGTGTACAAGTCGCAGGGCGTCGACATCCACGACAAGCACATCGAGCTGATCGTGCGGCAGATGCTGAAGAAGGTGCGCGTCGAGAACGCCGGCGACACCGACCTGCTCCCGGGCCAGCTCGTCGACAAGGTCGTGCTGGAGCGGGCGAACGTGAAGGCCGCGAAGGAGAAGAAGGAGCAGGCGACGTTCGAGCCGCTGATCCTCGGGATCACGAAGGCGTCGCTCGCGACGGAGTCGTTCCTGTCGGCCGCGTCCTTCCAGGAGACGACGAAGGTGCTGACCGACGCCTCGATCGAGGGCAAGGTCGACCACCTGCTCGGGCTGAAGGAGAACGTCATCATCGGGAAGCTGATCCCGGCGGCGACGGGCCTCAAGCGGTACCGCCAGATCGGGATCTCGCCGTCCGACTCGGTGCCCGCGCACCTGTACCAGCGGCCCGAGACCGAGGCCGAGCTGCTCGCCGCGCTGCAGGAGATCGGTGGCGACGGCGACGGGCTCGACCTGGAGGCGCTCGGCCTCACGTTCGGCGGCACGCCGGGGGTCGACCTCGACGACTCAGACGCGGCCACCTCGCACGAGGCCGGCGAGGCCGAGGAGATCCCGGAGGTCGAGTCGCCGCTCGACGAGAGCGCGAGCTAGCGGGCCCGTCGGAGGGAGTAGGGCGCGAGGGGGCGGCCGGAGGGCCGCCCCTCGGCGTTCACAAAGCCCGCAGATCCGTCTGCTACAACGGACGCGGCCCCCGTGAAGCGCCTCCTCCTCGCCCTTGCCGCTGCGCTCGCCGCCGTCCCCGCCGCGCCGTCCAACGCGGCCGCTGCGCCGTGTGTGCTGCCGAGCGCGAAGCCGCTCTGGATCGACTACGGCGCCCCGGAGTTCGAGCAGGTCTTCGGCCGGCCGGGGGTCATCGTCGCCGGCTCGGGCGACGGCTACCCCGCCAGGATGCGTGCGCGCGGGGCCCAAACGGTCTACTGGGACATGTACCTGAACACGCGCGTGGGAACACCCTCCGCCCCGGCCGACCCCTCGACGCTGCCGGCGAAGGCGGACCGCCTCTTCGACTTCGCGGTGATGACGGTCGGCTGCGACACACCATGGATCGTGATGAACGAGCTCTTCGCCGCGTCCGTGCCGATGCCGTGGACGCCGACGCAGGCGCGCTACCGCGCGAACGTGCTCCAGTGGGCGCGCCTCCTCGCCGCTCGCGGCGCGAAGCCGATCCTGCTCGTGTCGAGCGAGCCGTTCACGAACGGGGAGGTGGCGATGTGGTGGCGCGACCTCGCGCAGGTGTCCGACATCGTGCTCGAGAAGTACTTCGCCGCGCCGTCGATCCACAAGGCGGGCCCGGAGCTCGGCAGCCGACGCATGCGGACGTCGATGCGGCGGAGCGCCTCCAAGCTCTTCGCGATGAACATCCCGCCGTCGAAGGTCGGGGTGATGCTCGCGTTCCAGACCGCGCGCGGCACCGGTGGCCGCGAGGGGCTGCAGCCCGCCTCGGCCTGGTTCGAGGTGGCGAAGCTGCAGGCGCTCGCGGCGCGCCAGGTCTCGCATGAGCTCGGGCTCGCGCACGTGTGGTCGTGGGGCTGGGGGGTCTTCAACGAGGCGGGCAAGGACCCCGACAAGGCCGGTGCGGCCTGCGTCTGGCTGTGGACGCGGGACCCGAAGCTGTGCGACGCGCCGAAGCAGTACCGCTTCGACGCCGACCGCCGCGCCGGGCAGATCGACCTTCCGGCGACGGTCCGCTGCGTTTACGGGGCGAGCTCGATCAGGACGAAGGAGATCGGGGAGCTCGCGCGGGTGACGCGGGACGCGGAGTTGGCGCTGTCGGCGCTCTTCGGCCGCGTGGTCGAGGCGCATCAGGCGCCGATCTCCGCCGGCGCCGTCCTCGCCGCGGAGCGTGCCGTCGTCGCGGCTCGCTTCGGAGGGAGCCGCACGGCCTACCTCGCCGCGCTGCGCCGCTCGCGGGCCACGGTCGCCGTCGGGCGCGCCGTTCTCGGCGACGAGTTGCGCCGGCGGGAGATCCAGCGGCGCCTGTCGGTGCGCGCCCCCGCGGTCCCGCACCTCGCGGAGTTCCAGCAGACCTACGGCGGGGTGCTCGCGCGCGAGGTCGCCGTGACACCGACGCCGTCGTGGCTGCCGGGAGGCAGGGGTCTCGCGCTCGGGGTCGACGCGCCGCGCCGGGTCTTCGCGCTCGCGCCGGGTGTGACCGAGACCGTACGGACGCTCGAGGGGGTCTTCAGGGTGCGGGCGCTCGGTGAGACGACGCCGCTCGCCGGGATCCCGTTCGGGACGGCGCGGCCGGCGATCGCCCGGGCGCTGCGCGACAGTGCGCGCGGCGACGCCTACCACGACCGGACGGCCCGGCGGCAGCACTCGGCCCTCGACCGCCTCCGCTGCATCCGCGACCGGCTGCCGGCGGTCGGCGCCGTCGAGCTGACGTCGTTCCTGCCGTTCCTGTCGCTCGACGAGCGCTAGTCGCTCGGCACGTTCAGGCGCCGGCTGATTGCGTCCAGGCGCGCGGCTCCTCCTGCCGCGACGGCACCGCGACGACCGTTCCCTTGCCTGCGTCCTTCGCTCGGTAGAGCGCCTCGTCCGCCCGCTGGAACAGCACCGTGGCGTCGTCCTCGGGGCGCAGCTCGGTGACACCGGCAGACAGGTGCAGGCTTGCCTCGGCCCCGACCGGGCGGGCGGACACCGCCGCCGAGAGGCGGCGGTAGAGCAGCTCGGCGTCCACGAGCGTCGACTCCGGCAGGATGACGGCGAACTCGTCGCCCCCGACCCGGCAGGCGACGTCGGCCGTCCGCACGACGTCTCGGACCCGCTCCGCGGCCTCGGCGAGCACGGCGTCGCCGGCGAGATGGCCGACGCGGTCGTTCACCGCCTTGAAGTTGTCGAGGTCGAGCACGAGGAGCGCGAGGCTGCGGTCGTAGCGCTTGGCCCGCGCGACCTCCCGTGCGAGCGTCTCGTGGAAGAAGCGCCGGTTGTGCAGGCCCGTCAGCGCGTCGAGGTCGGCCAGCTGGCGGGCCTCCCGGAAGCGTCGGGCGTTCTCGATCGCGGGGCCGGCGCGGAGCGCGAGCTCCTCCAGCTCCGCGGCGTGGGCGTCCTGGAAGTCGCTGCCGCGGCGACCGTAGACGGTGAGGTAGCCGACGTGCTCCCCGTCGTTTCGCAACGGGACGGCGAGCGCCTCGTGCAGGAGCCCGCCCCGTGCCGCCGCCTCCTCCTCGGGGTCGTAGGTGAAGGACACGTGCACCATGCGGGGCAGGCGGCCGTCCGGCGGCGTCGGCACACCGATCTCACCCTCCTGCTCCACGTTCAGACCGACGGAGGCGACGTGCGGCGTGTCGGTGCCGGTCGTGACGCTGACGACGGCCGCGTCGACCCCGGGCGATGCCCCCGCTGCCTCGAGCGTCCGCGTCACCACTTCGTCGAAGTCGATCGAACCGCCGAGCTCGCCGAGCACCCGCGAGCGGCGGGTCTCCGCCTGCGCCCGCTCGAGGGCTTTGGCGAGCTCCTGCACCATCGCCTCCATCCGGTCGTTGAACTGCCCGACGGCGTGCGTCAGCCGGTCGTCGCCTGGCGACCGGCGCGCAAGGAGCAGCGCAGACGTGAGGATGGCCGCTGCGATGAGAGCCGCAGCGAGCGCGATTATGATGGTGGTCATGAGAGGGGCCGCTGGCGCACCTTAGTCGCGGTCGGGTGGTGTCGCTACGACCCGAATGGCTAAAGCTGCCGCGAATGGGTAGAAACTACTGCGAATAAGATAAATAACTGACGTAACCGGGCGGAATCCCTGACTGGTGCGGTGCGACGCGAGGTCGTGGCGGGCACTGGCGTGGTTCGCTATCATCCGCTGTCCGGTTGGCCACGGCCGCTGTCGCGGGCCCGGCCGACCGTTGTCGTGTGAGCAGCTTTCGATCGACCGCTAGGAGCAGAGTGCCCACAGTCAACCAGCTCGTCCGCAAGGCCCGGAAGTCGCCGAAGGCGAAGGTGAAGACGCCTGCGCTGCGCGGCGCGCCGCAGAAGCGGGGCGTCTGCACGCGCGTCTACACGACGACGCCGAAGAAGCCGAACTCGGCGCTGCGGAAGGTCGCGCGCGTGAGGCTGACGAACCAGATGGAGGTCACGACCTACATCCCCGGTGAGGGCCACAACCTGCAGGAGCACTCCGTCGTGCTCATCCGCGGCGGCCGCGTCAAGGACCTGCCGGGCATCCGCTACAAGGTGATCCGCGCCGCGCTCGATACCGCCGGTGTCTCCGACCGCAAGCAGGGCCGCTCGAAGTACGGGGCCAAGAGGGGCTCGTAGTGCCGCGTCGCGCAGACATCACGCCGCGCGAGCCCGAGGTCGACCCGGTCCACGGCTCGAAGCTCGTCTCGCAGGTGATCAACGCCGTGATGCTCGACGGCAAGAAGTCGACCGCCGAGCGGCTCGTCTACGACGCCCTCGCGATCGTCGCCGAGCGCACGGGAAAGGCGCCGGTCGAGGCGCTCGAGCAGGCGGTGAAGACGGTCACGCCGGTGCTCGAGGTTCGCTCGCGCCGCGTCGGCGGTGCCAACTACCAGGTGCCGGTCGAGGTGCCGCAGCGCCGGGCACGGACGCTCGCGATCCGCTGGCTCGTGCAGTTCGCGCGGGAGCGGCGCGAGAAGGGCATGCACCAGAAGCTCGCCGGCGAGTTGATGGACTCGATCAACCAGCAGGGCGGCGCGTTCAAGAAGAAGGACGACATCTACCGCATGGCGCAGGCCAACAAGGCCTTCGCGCACTACCGCTGGTAAGGGGCCGACCGTGAGCACCACAGCCACACGCATCGCGCTGGACCGCGTCCGCAACATCGGGATCATGGCGCACATCGACGCCGGCAAGACGACGACGACGGAGCGGATCCTCTACTACACCGGCCGCACCCACAAGATGGGCGAGGTGCACGAGGGCGCCGCCACGATGGACTGGATGGCGCAGGAGCAGGAGCGCGGCATCACGATCACGTCTGCGGCGACCACCGCGGAGTGGCGCGACCATCGCATCAACATCATCGATACGCCCGGGCACGTGGACTTCACGGTCGAGGTCGAGCGGAGCCTGCGCGTGCTGGACGGCGCGGTCGCCGTGTTCGACGCCGTGGCCGGTGTGCAGCCGCAGTCCGAGACCGTCTGGCGCCAGGCCGACAAGTACAAGGTGCCGCGGATCGCGTTCATCAACAAGATGGACCGGACGGGCGCCGACTTCTTCGCCTCGGTCCGCTCGATGGTCGACAAGCTCGGCGCCAACCCCGTGCCGATCCAGCTGCCGATCGGGCAGGAGGAGCACCACCGGGGCGTGGTCGACCTCGTCGAGATGACGGCGATCACGTACGAGGACGACCTCGGCCAGACGTTCAACGTGGGCGAGATCCCCGCAGAGCTCGCCGAGCAGGCGCACGAGTACCACCACCTCCTGATCGACGCCGTGGCAGAGCACGACGACGAGCTGACCGAGACCTACCTCACCGACGAGTCGCTCGTCACGCCGGAGATGATCAGGCGCGCGCTGCGCGCCGGCACGCTCGCGGACGCACTGACGCCCGTCGTGCTCGGGTCGGCGTTCAAGAACAAGGGCGTCCAGCCGCTGCTCGACGCCGTGATCGAGTACCTGCCGAGCCCGCTCGACGTGCCTGCGATCAGCGGCATCGACCCGAAGACGGAGGCCGAGCTCTCACGCGCCGCCGACCCCGCAGCGCCCTTCTCGGCCCTCGCCTTCAAGGTCATGTCCGATCCCTTCGTCGGGAAGCTCACGTACTTCCGCGTCTACTCCGGCACGCTGAAGGCCGGCGACCGCGTGCTGAACACGACGAACGGCAGGACGGAGCGGGTCGGCCGCATCCTGCAGATGCACGCGAACCACCGGGAGGAGCGGGAGGAGATCGGCGCAGGCGAGATCGCCGCCGGGGTGGGGCTCAAGCAGACGACGACGGGCGACACGCTCGCGGTCGAGAGCGCCCCGATCGTGCTCGAGCGGATGACGTTCCCGGAGCCCGTGATTTCGGTCGCGATCGAGCCGAAGACGAAGGGCGACCAGGACAAGCTGGGCGCCGGCCTCGCGCGGCTCTCCGAGGAGGACCCGACCTTCCGTGTCACCTCCGACGAGGAGACGGGCCAGACGCTGATCGCCGGGATGGGCGAGCTGCACCTGGAGATCATCGTCGACCGGCTGATGCGCGAGTTCAAGGTCGACGCGAACGTCGGCCGCCCGCAGGTGGCCTACCGCGAGACGATCGACCGGCCCGCCGAGAAGATCCAGGGCCGCTTCGTCCGGCAGACCGGCGGCTCCGGCCAGTACGGCGACGCGATCATCAACCTGCTCCCGCAGGAGCCCGGCGCCGGCTACGCGTTCGAGGACAAGATCGTCGGCGGCAAGATCCCGAAGGAGTACATCAAGCCGATCGACGAGGGCATCCAGGAGGCGATGAACTCCGGCGTCCTCGCCGGATACCCCGTCGTCGACGTCAAGGTCGAGCTGATCGACGGCTCCTACCACGACGTCGACTCGTCGGAGCGGGCCTTCAAGATCGCCGGCTCGATGGCCTTCAAGGAGGCGATGAAGCGCGCGAAGCCGAAGCTGCTCGAACCCGCGATGGCGGTCGAGGTGGTGACCCCGGAGGAGTTCCTCGGCGACGTGATGGGGAACCTGAACAGCCGCCGCGGCCGCATCGAGGAGATGAACCCGATGGGCAACGCGACGACGATCAAGGCGATCGTGCCGCTCGCAGAGATGTTCGGTTACGCGACGGACGTGCGCTCGATGACGCAGGGGCGCGCGACGTTCACGATGCAGTTCGACCACTACGAGGACGTCCCCGGCTCGATCGCCGCGGAGATCGTCGACTCCCAGTCTTAGGGCACGAGAGCCCAGTTCGGCAGCAAAGGAGAGAACCCGCATGGCCAAGCAGAAGTTCGAGCGCACGAAGCCGCACCTGAACGTCGGCACGATCGGTCACATCGACCACGGGAAGACGACGCTGACGGCGGCGATCACGAAGGTCCTCGCCGAGACCGGCGGCGGCGAGGCGGTCGCCTTCGACCAGATCGACAAGGCTCCCGAGGAGCGGCAGCGCGGCATCACGATCAACACGGCGCACGTCGAATACGAGACGGCGAACCGCCACTACGCGCACGTCGACTGCCCCGGGCACGCCGACTACATCAAGAACATGATCACGGGCGCCGCCCAGATGGACGGCGCGATCCTCGTCGTCAGCGCCGCCGACGGCCCGATGCCGCAGACGCGGGAGCACATCCTGCTCGCGAAGCAGGTCGAGGTGCCCTACATCGTCGTCGCCCTGAACAAGGCCGACATGGTCGACGACCCCGAGCTGCTCGAGCTCGTCGAGATGGAGGTGCGCGAGCTCCTCTCCAAGTACGACTTCCCGGGCGACGACGTCCCGGTCGTGCAGGTCTCGGCGCTGAAGGCGCTCGAGGGCGACCCGGAGTGGACGCCGAAGATCCTCGAGCTGATGGAGGCCGTCGACTCCTACATCCCGGAGCCGACGCGCGACATCGACAAGCCGTTCCTGATGCCGATCGAGGACGTCTTCACGATCACGGGCCGCGGCACGGTCGTCACCGGCCGCGTCGAGCAGGGGCAGATCAAGATCGGCGACGAGATCGAGATCGTCGGCATCCACGAGAAGACGCACAAGACGGTCGTCACCGGCGTCGAGATGTTCCAGAAGACGCTCGATTCCGCGCAGGCGGGCGACAACGCCGGCGCGCTCCTCCGCGGCATCAAGCGCGAGGAGGTCGAGCGCGGCCAGGTGCTCTCGAAGCCCGGCTCGATCACGCCGCACACCGACTTCGACGCGGAGATCTACGTGCTCTCGAAGGAGGAGGGCGGCCGCCACACGCCGTTTTTCTCCAAGTACCGGCCGCAGTTCTACTTCCGGACGACGGACGTGACGGGTGAGATCACGCTGCCGGAAGGCCAGGAGATGGTCATGCCGGGCGACAACACGCAGATGTCGGTCAAGCTGATCCAGCCGATCGCGATGGACGAGGGCCTTCGCTTCGCCGTCCGCGAGGGCGGCCGGACGGTAGGGGCCGGGGTCGTCACGAAGATCACGAAGTAACGAGAGGAATCGGGAGATCGTGGCGCAAACGAAGATCCGCATCAGGCTCAAGGGCTACGACCACCAGCAGCTGGACCGCTCCGCGTCGCAGATCGTGGAGACGGCCCAGCGCACCGGTGCGACGATCACGGGGCCCGTGCCCCTGCCCACCGAGAAGAACGTCTACTGCGTGATCCGGGGTCCGTTCAAGGACAAGGACTCGCGGGAGCACTTCGAGGTGCGCACGCACAAGCGGCTGATCGACATCCACAGCCCGACGCCGAAGACCGTGGACTCGCTGATGCGCCTCGATCTCCCTGCAGGTGTCGACATCGAGATCAAGCTCTAGGCCGGCGATGAAGGGGATCCTCGGCAGGAAGCTCGGCATGACCCAGGTCTTCGACCCGGAGAGCGGCGTGGTGACGCCGGTCACGGTGATCGAGGCCGGGCCGTGCCCCGTCGTCCAGGTGAAGACGGTCGCCACGGACGGGTACGACGCCGTCCAGCTCGCGTACGGGCCGGTCGCCGACCGGAAGATCTCGAAGGGCGAGCGCGGCCATCTCGCGAAGGCGGGTGCCGGCGCGCACCGGCATCTCGTCGAGCTGCGCGGCACGAGCGAGCTGCAGGTCGGCGAGCAGGTGACGGTGGAGGCGTTCGCGCCGGGCGAGCAGGTGAAGGTCGCGGGCGTCTCGATCGGCAAGGGCTTCCAGGGCACGATCAAGCGCCACAACTTCGCCCGCGGCCCCGTCTCCCACGGCTCGCACAACGTCCGCAAGCCGGGCTCGATCGGCGCCTCGGCCACCCCGTCGCGCGTCTTCAAGGGGATGAAGATGGCGGGCCGGATGGGCGGCAAGCGCGTGACCCAGCTCGGGCTCGTCGTGCACGACGTCGACGTCGAGCGGAACCTGCTGCTCGTGAAGGGCGCGGTGCCCGGACCGAAGAGCGGGCTCGTCGAGATCAGGGAGGCGAAATAGATGGCCCTGACCGCTCCCGTCCTCGGCGCCGACGGCACGGCCGCGCGCGACCTCGCCCTCGAGGCCGAGATCTTCGGCGCCGAGGTGAAGCCGCACCTGCTGCACGAGACGGTCCGCGCGGAGCTGAACGCCCGCCGCGCGGGCACGCGTGCCGTCAAGAGCCGCGGGCTCGTCTCCGGCGGGCGCGCGAAGCCGTGGCGCCAGAAGGGCACCGGCCGCGCGCGCCAGGGCACGATCCGCGCGCCGCACTTCAGCGGCGGCGGCGCCGCGTTCGCCGTCAGCACGAGCTTCCTCGTCAAGGTCAACCGCAAGGCGAGGCGCTCGGCCCTCCGCGGCGCGCTCTCGGCGCACGCCGGCGCGGGCACGCTCGGCCTCGTCGACCCGGCCTCGTTCGAGACGCCGTCGACCAAGGCGGCGAAGGCCATGCTCGCCGCGTGGGGCAAGGACGTGCCGCTCGTGCTCGTCGTCGGGGAGGACGAGGACGCGCTGATCAAGTCGTTCCGGAACCTGCCGCGCGTGCTCGTGACCGTCCCCGCGGAGCTCGAGGTCGCGACGCTCCTGTGGGCGCGCTCGGTGCTGATCAGCGAGACCGCTCTGCCGCTCGTGCAGGGGAGGGCCGCGTAGATGTCGCTGCATCCGAACGAGGTGCTGCTCGCCCCGGTCGTCTCCGAGAAGAGCTACAGCCTCATCACCGACCGCAAGTACACGTTCAAGGTCCACAAGGACGCGCACAAGACGCAGATCCGGCAGGCCGTCGAGCAGCTGTTCGACGTCAACGTCGAGAACGTCAACATCGTGAAGGTGCAGGCGAAGCCGAAGCGCCGCGGACTCAGCATCGGCAAGCGCCCCGGCTGGAAGAAGGCCATCGTGCAGGTGCGCGAGGGCCAGTCGATCGAGGTCTTCGAGGGGGCACAGGTCTAGTGGCGATCAGGAAGTACAAGCCGACGAGCCCGGGGCGCCGCACGATGTCGGTCTCCACGTTCGAGGAGGTCACGAAGACGCGGCCCGAGAAGAGCCTGACGGAGCCGCTGACGAAGAAGGGCGGGCGCAACAACGCCGGCCGCATCACCACGCGCCACCAGGGCGGCGGCCACAAGCGCCGCTACCGCGTGATCGACTTCAAGCGGACGAAGGACGCCGTCCCGGCGAAGGTCGCCGCGATCGAGTACGACCCGAACCGCTCGGCGCGCATCGCGCTGCTGCACTACGCCGACGGCGCGAAGGCGTACATCCTCGCCCCGGCGCGCATCCGCGTCGGCGCGATCGTCGAGTCCGGGCCGGGAGCCGACATCAAGCCGGGGAACGCGCTCCCGCTCGAGAACATCCCTACCGGAACGATGGTGCACAACGTCGAGCTGAAGCCCGGGCAGGGCGGCAAGATGGCGCGCTCCGCCGGCTCCAGCGTGCAGCTCGTCGCGAAGGACGCCGGCCATGCCGTCCTGCGCGTCCCCTCCGGTGAGATGCGCCGCGTACCGCTACGCTGTCGCGCGACCGTCGGCCAGGTCGGGAACGCGGACCACGAGAACCAGGTCGTCGGCAAGGCTGGTCGCAGCCGCTGGCTGGGCAAGCGTCCGGCGGTGCGCGGCTCGGCGATGAACCCCGTCGACCACCCGCACGGTGGCGGCGAGGGCAAGTCGAAGGGCGGCCGGCACCCGGTCACCCCGTGGGGCGTGCCCACACTCGGCAAGCGCACGCGCCGCAAGCACAAGGACTCCGACAAGCTGATCGTGCGCGGCCGTCGCCGCGGAAAGGACAAGCGTTGAGTAGGTCTTCGAAGAAGGGGCCGTTCATCGAGGAGCGGCTGCTGAGCCGGATCGAGGCGATGAACGCCACCAACGAGAAGCGGATGATCCGCACCTGGTCGCGCTCGTCGACGATCTTCCCGGAGATGGTCGGCCACACGATCGCGGTCCACGACGGGCGCAAGCACGTCCCGGTGTTCGTCAGCGAGCAGATGGTTGGGCACAAGCTCGGCGAGTTCGCGCCGACCCGGACGTTCCGCGGCCACGCTGGCGACCGGCAGGCGCAGGTGAAGAAGCGATAGTGGCTCTCCCGGCAACAGTTCGAGCGCCTCTGGCGCACGAGCCGCGGCGCATTGCTGCGTCCTCGGTCGCATCCGGGCTCACCAGCCCGACTGCTCCCTGCGTCCTTGCACTGCGTGCGTCTCGTACGGCAGAGACGCGAAACCGTCACCAGGAGACCCACTGATGGCCGTCGCGGAGGAGAAGGTGCTGGTGCGCGCCGAGGCGCGCTGGGTTCGCCTCTCGGCGCGGAAGGCGCGGATCGTGCTCGAGCACATCCGCGGCCGGACCGTGCCCGAGGCGCGGACGATTCTCGCCTTCACGCAGCGCGCCGCGGCCCACGAGATCGAGAAGGTGCTGCGCTCCGCCGTCGCGAACGCCGAGGCCAATCACGGCCTGATCGGCGACGAGCTGGTGGTCGCCGCCGCCTACGCCGATGAGGGGCCGACGCTGAAGCGCTGGCGCCAGCGCGCCCGCGGCCGCGTCAACCGCATCCGGAAGCGCACCTGCCACATTACGCTGCTGCTCGGCGAGGACCCGAAGGCGGAAGCCCGTCCGCGCCGTCGCGCCGCCCAGCCGACACGTGCCGCAGCGCCGCCGCCCACCGACTCGGGCGGCGAGCAGGCGGCGGAGAAGCCGAAGCGCTCTCGCAGCGCCAAGACGAAGGAGGCCGTGGCGTGACGGCGCTCACCTCCGCTGCAGCTCGCGGCCTCCGCCACGCTGCAACCCGGCGCCATGCGTCGTCCTCGGTCGCGTCCGTAGCCTCCGGCTACGAACGCTCCCTGCGTCCTAGCCTGGCTTGCGTTTCGCGGCCGGAGACCACGATCGGCAACGGAGGCAAGCGCTAATGGGTCAAAAGGTCCATCCCGGCGGCCTGCGGGTCGGCGTCATTCACGACTGGAAGTCGAACTGGTACGTGGGGAAGAAGGACGTCTCGACGTACATCATCGAGGACGTCAAGATCCGCCGGCACATCAACCGAAAGCTCGGCCACGCGGGGCTGTCGGACATCCTGATCCGCAAGGACAAGCAGCGGATCACGGTCGACATCTACACCGCGCGCCCCGGCATCGTGATCGGCAAGTCCGGCGTCGAGGTCGACGCGCTGCGCCGCGAGCTGCACGCGATCACCGGCAAGAACGTGCACATCAACATCAACGAGATCAAGCGCCCCGAGCTCGACGCGAAGCTCGTCGCACAATCGATCGCAGAGCAGCTCGAGAACCGGGTCAGCTTCCGCCGTGCGATGAAGCGCTCGCTCGCCTCGGCGATGCGCTCCGGTGCGCAGGGGATCAAGATCCAGTGCGGTGGCCGCCTCGGCGGCGGTGAGATGAGCCGCTCCGAGCGCTACACCGAGGGCCGGATCCCGCTGCACACGATTCGGGCCGACATCGACTACGGCTTCGCCGAGGCGAAGACGACCTACGGCCGGATCGGCGTGAAGGTCTGGGTCAACAAGGGCGAGATCATGCCGGAGGGCTTCGAGGGCATGACCACCGGCAAGGACACGCGCCTCGGCGACCAGGATCAGGCGCGCCGCCGGCGCGGCGGTGCGGCCGAGGGCCTCGGCGCCTCGCGCGAGAGCGGCCGCGGCCGCAGCCAGGACCGTGAGGGTCTCGGCCTCGTCAAGAAGCGCCGGCCGGGCGGTCGCCCAGGCGGCCCCGGCGGCGGTGGCCGTCCCGGTGGTGGACGCCCGCGGCCAGGCGGCGGACGCCCGCCCGCCGACCGTCAGCGCGGCCAGGACAACGTCGAGCGCCCGCGGACCGACGAGGCCGGGCGCTCGGCCGAGGGTCGTGAGCAGCCGGTGATCGAGCCGCAGGTCGAGGCGACGCCGGCTCCCGTCGCAGACGCGCCGGACACGACGACGACGAAGACGATGCACGAAGACCCATCCACGCTCGACCAGTCCGGCGACCCGGGCCGCGAGTCCAGCGGCGGCGAGGGCTCGGGCGGCCAGGGCTCGAAGAAGGGCCGGTCGTAGATGCTCCTGCCGAGGAAGACGAAGTTCCGGAGGGTCCACCGCGGTCGCCGCAGAGGCATGTCGCGCGCGCAGACCGAGGTGCAGTTCGGCGATTACGGGATCAAGGCGCTGGAGGACGGCTGGCTCACCAACCGCCAGATCGAGGCCGCCCGGATCGCGATGACGCGCAAGATCAAGCGCGGCGGCAAGGTCTGGATCAACGTCTTCCCGGACAAGTCGGTGACGCAGAAGCCGGCCGAGACGCGGATGGGCTCGGGGAAGGGCTCACCGGAGCACTGGGTGGCCGTCGTCAAGCCCGGCCGCGTGATGTTCGAGCTCGGCGGCGTCCCGGAGCCGCTTGCGAAGGAGGCGCTCCGCCTCGCCGGCCAGAAGCTCCCGGTGAAGTCGAAGATCGTGAAGCGCGACGCCGACCTGTTCAGCACCTAGGAGATCCGACGTGAAGTCCAGCCAGCTGCGTGACATGACGAACGACGAGCTCGAGCGGACGCTCGGCGAGCGCCGCCAGGAGCTCTTCAACCTGCGCTTCCAGTCGGCCACGGGCGCGCTCGAGAACAGCGCTCGCCTGCGGATGGCGAAGCGGGAGATCGCGCGGATCCTCACGGTCCGCCACGAACGGGAACGGATGGGGCAGTAGAGATGGCAGAGAAGAACCCGAAGCAGACCGACGAGACGACTGACGACGCCACCGCCACCGCCACCGTCGCGGCGACGGACGCCGCCCCGCCCACGGACGCGGTGCCTGCCGAGCCGGATGCCGTCGAGGCGCCTGCCGCCGAGGCGATTGCGGCCGAGGATGTGCCGCCGGCAGACGAGGCGATGGTCGCGGAGCCGGAGCAGGCGACGCCGGCCGCCGGTGCAGAGCCTGCAGAGGAGGCCGCCCAGGCGCAGGACGCGGAGCCGGTGACGGCCGACGCGCCGGCCGGCGAGCAATCTTCCGATTCCTCGACGGCCGACGCGGCACCGGGTGCCGCCGAGCCGCTCGGCGAGGGTGAGACGGTCGACGAGCACGTGCCGGACCCGGCCGCCCAGGTCGCCGCAGATGCGCCCGAAGCCGCAGATGCGCCGGAGGCGGCCGAGCCGGAGTCCTCCGCCGAACCCGCCGCGGAGCCCGCGGCGGAGGAGCCGGCCGCCGAGGCCGCCGAGGATGAGCCGGCTGCGCCCGCCGAGCCGCCCTCTGAGGCCCCCGCAGAGCCCGCGTCCGCAGAGCCGGCGCCGGCCGAGCTCGCGCCGGCCGCCGAACCGCCGGCACCGGCCGCCGAGTCGACGCCGCAGCCGCAGCCGCGGGCGCCGAAGCCGAAGAAGAAGCGCCTCCCGCGCGCACTCCGCACGCGGACGAAGACGCGTGCCGCCGGCGCGGAGTCCGGCGAGCGCAAGCCGATCGTCCGCCTGCCGAAGCCCGAGCACGAGCGCGGCCGTCGCCAGGAGCGGCGCGGCCAGGTCGTCTCCGCCGCGATGGACAAGACGATCGTGGTCGAGGTGGACACGATCAAGGCCCACCGCAAGTACAAGAAGGTCGTCCGGCGGTCGACGAAGTTCCATGCGCACGACGAGCGGAACGAGGCGAAGGTCGGCGACGTCGTGCGGATCGTCGAAACGCGGCCGCTCTCGAAGACGAAGAACTGGCGCCTCGCCGAGATCGTGGAGGCCGCGAAATGATCCAGCAGGAGTCGCGGCTGCGCGTGGCCGACAACACCGGGGCGCGCGAGCTACTCTGTATCCGGGTCATGGGCGGCTCGAAGCGCCGCTATGCCCGGGTCGGCGACATCATCGTCGGGACGGTGAAGTCGGCGACGCCGCAGGGTGCGGTGAAGAAGGGCGAGGTCGTCCGGGCGGTGGTCGTCCGCACGAAGAAGCCCTACGGCCGCAACGACGGCACGCAGATCGCGTTCGACGAGAACGCAGCCGTCATCATCGACAACGCGCGGAACCCGCGCGGGACCCGGATCTTCGGCCCGGTCGCCCGTGAGCTGCGCGAGAAGAACTTCATGAAGATCGTCAGCCTGGCTCCCGAGGTGCTCTGAGACACGTGGCAACGAAGATGAAGATCAAGAAGGGGGATCTCGTGCAGATCCTCGCCGGCAAGGACCGCGGCAAGCAGGGCCGGATCCTCGAGGCGCGCCCGCGCGACGGACGCGTGATCGTCGAGAACCTGAACGTCGTCACGCGCCACACGCGGCCGAAGCCGTTGCGCGACGCGAGCCGGATGGGCGGCATGCAGATGGCGCCGGGCGGGCGGATCGAGAAGGCCTCGCCGGTCGACGTCTCCAACGTGATGCTCGTCTGCCCCGTCTGCAACCTGCCGACGCGCGTCGGCACGAAGCTCAAGGACGTCAAGGGCGGGCAGGTGCGCGTGCGCATCTGCAAGCGCGACGGCTGCGGCCAGGAGGTCGATCGCTGATGGCGACCGCCACCTACGTGCCGCGCCTGAAGGAGCGCTACGCCGAGCTGCGCGAGCAGCTGCAGGAGGAGCTCGGGTTCGACTCGATCATGCAGGTGCCGCGGATCCAGAAGATCACGCTCAACATGGGTGTCGGCGACGCGAAGACCGACGCGAAGGCGCTCGACGCCGCGATCGACGAGCTCACGATCATCGCCGGGCAGCGCGCCCAGGTGCGGCGCGCGCGCAAGTCGATCGCGGCCTTCAAGCTCCGCGAGGGGATGCCGGTCGGCGCGAAGGTGACGCTGCGCGGCGACCGCATGTACGAGTTCCTCGACCGGCTGATCTCGGTCGCGCTGCCGCGCATCCGCGACTTCCGCGGGCTCAGCCCGCGCTCGTTCGACGGCCGCGGCAACTACTCCCTCGGGGTGCGCGAGCAGGTCATCTTCCCCGAGATCGACTACGACTCCGTCGGGACCGTGCGCGGCTTCGACGTCACGATCACCACCACCGCGGAGACGGACGAGCAGGCGCTGGCGCTCCTGCGCAGCCTCGGGCTGCCGTTCGTCCGCAGCGAAGAGGAAGGAAGAGGCTAGGCATGGCAAAGAAGTCCCTCGTCGTCAAGCAGGCGCGCAAGCAGCGCTTCCCGGTGCGGGAGTACACGCGCTGCAACAACTGCGGGCGCCCGCGGGCGGTCTTCCGCAAGTTCGGTCTCTGTCGGATCTGCCTGCGGACGCTCGCGCACCAGGGCGCGATCCCGGGCATGACGAAGAGCAGCTGGTAGCGGGAGGGAGAGACAGATGCTGACCGACCCGATCGCAGACATGCTCACCCGCATCCGCAACGCCAACAAGGCGATGCACGACACCGCCCAGATGCCGACGTCCCGGATGAAGGAGGAAATCGCCCGCCTGCTCAAGGACGAGGGCTACATCAAGGACTTCCGCGTCGTCGAGGGGACGCCGTACTCCACCCTCGTGATCGAGCTCAAGTTCGGCCGTAACCGGCAGCGCGTGATCACCGGGCTGAAGCGCGTCTCTCGCCCCGGCCGCCGTGTCTACGCGCGCAAGGACCGGCTGCCGCGCGTCCTCGGCGGGCTCGGCACCGCCATCCTGTCCACGTCGACCGGGCTGATCACGAGCCGCCAGGCCGCCGAGCGCGGCATCGGCGGCGAAGTGATCGCCTTCGTCTGGTAGTGCGCGGATGAGCCGGATCGGCAAGAAGCCAATCGAGGTCCCGGCCGCCGTGACGGTCGCGATCGCGCCAGGGCGCGTCCAGGTGAACGGGCCGCTCGGCGAGCTGACCCAGCAGGTGCCGGCCCGGATGACGGTCGAGCAGTCCGAGGGCGAGCTGACGGTGACGCGGCCGACCGAGCGTGGCCCCGACCGGGCGCTGCACGGGCTCACCCGGACCCTGATCGCGAACATGGTCGAAGGCGTTACGAAGGGGTTCGAGAAGCGGCTCGACATCCAGGGCGTCGGCTACCGCGCCGCCCTGCGCGGCACCGACCTCGAGCTGAACGTCGGCTACTCGCACCCGGTCGTGATCAAGCCGCGCCAGGGGATCACCTTCGAGGTGCCGGCACCCACCGAGGTCGTCGTCAAGGGCACCGACAAGCAGCAGGTCGGCCAGACGGCCGCCGAGGTGCGCGCGGTCCGCCCGCCGGAGCCGTACAAGGGCAAGGGCATCCGCTACCGCGACGAGGTCGTCCGCAGGAAGGTCGGGAAGCGAGCTTGATGTCGGTCGCCTCCACCACAGCTCGCGCGTCCCGGCGCGCTGCAAAGCAGCGCTCCGCGTCGTCCTCGGTTGCGTCCGTAGCCTCCGGCTACGAACGCGCCCTGCGTCCTAGCGCCGCTTGCCTTTCGCGGCCAGACCGCACGATCTGCATTGGAGGAGACCGATGAGCACCCTCACCACCCGCCAGGCGCGCGAGCGGCGCCAGCGCCGGATCCGCGGCAAGGTCTCGGGTACCGCAGAGCGGCCGCGTCTCGCCGTCTTCCGCTCGAACAAGGGCATCTTCGCGCAGCTCGTCGACGACGAGAGCGGGCGCACGGTGGCCGGCGCGAGCTGGCTCGGGCTGAAGTCGTTCAACGGCACCAAGACCGAGCAGGCGCGCGAGGTCGGCAAGGCGATCGCCGCCGCCGCCAAGGAGGCCGGCGTCGAGAGCGTCGTCTTCGACCGCGGCGGCTACCTGTACCACGGACGCGTGAAGGCCCTCGCCGAGGGCGCGCGTGAGGGAGGTCTGCAGTTTTGAGCATCTGCGTAAGCGTCACGGAGCAGAGCGCGGAGGCGCCGGCTGTGCCGGCGGCGGAGCTGTGAGCACCGTCGAGCGTGAGGTGGTCGCCCGCGAGGAGACCCGCGAGCTGAAGGAGCGCGTGATCGAGATCAACCGCGTCGCGAAGGTCGTCAAGGGCGGCCGGCGGTTCTCGTTCACGGCGCTCGTCGTGATCGGCGACGAGGTCGACCGCGTCGGGGTCGGCTACGGAAAGGCGCGCGAGGTGCCGCTCGCGATCTCGAAGGCCGTCGACGACGCGAAGAAGAACCTCTTCACGGTGCCGAAGCACGGGACGACGATCACGCACGAGATCCTCGGCGAGTTCGGCGCGGCCCGTGTCTTCATCCGGCCCGCCTCCGAGGGAACCGGCGTGATCGCCGGCGGCGGCGTCCGCGCCGTGCTCGAGCTCGCCGGCGTCCGCGACGTCCTCGCGAAGAGCCTCGGAACGACGAACCCCATCAACATGGCCAAGGCGACCGTCAACGGCCTGAAGCGGCTCCGTCGGCCGGAGGACGTCGCCGCGATGCGCGGCAAGACCGTCACCGAGATCCTGCCGCTCCCCGCCCGTCGCCGGCAGGAGGCGCAGCCGGAGAGCGCGCCGGTGCCCGTGCCGGAGTCGGTCGAGGCAACGACCGAAGTGGAGGAGACGGTCGCGTGACGAGGCTGCGGGTGACGCAGGTCAAGAGCGGGATCGGCCAGACCGCACAGCACCGGGGGACGCTTCGCGCGCTCGGTCTCGGCCGCATCGGCCGGTCGGTCGAGGTGGAGGAGACGCCGAGCTCCGCCGGTATGCTGCGCAAGGTCGCCCACCTGGTGAAGGTGGAGGGCAGGTAGCGATGGCCGACGAGCTGAACCCTTCCGATTTCAACCTGTCCAACCTCAAGCCCGCGCAGCCCCGCAAGGGCCGCAAGCGTGTCGGCCGGGGACTCGGCTCAGGGAAGGGCCGCTACTCGGGCCGGGGGATCAAGGGCCAGAAGTCGCGCTCCGGCTCGCACGCGATGCCGGCCGGCTTCGAGGGGGGGCAGATGCCGATCGACATGCGCCTCGGCAAGCTGCGCGGCAACACGTCGGCCGACGCGATGCCGATCGGCCCTTTCCGCACCTACTCCCAGCCCGTGAATCTGCGCGACCTCGACCGGTTCGACGCCGGCACCGAGGTGACGCCGGAGGCGCTGAAGGAGGCGGGGCTGATCGGCTCCGTCCGCAAGGACGTGAAGATCCTCGGTTCCGGCGACCTCACGAAGAGCCTCTCCGTCTCCGCCCACGGCTTCTCCCGCACCGCACGGGAGAAGATCGAGTCGGCCGGCGGCAGCATCACGTGGCTGCGTGGTGAGCCGAAGCCGAAGCGCGAGAAGCCGCAGAAGCGCGGCCCCCGCCGCGCGGCCCCGCCGGCGACAGGTGCGGACGAGGCCGGCGCCTCGGCGCCGGAAGCCGCCGCACAGGCCGCCGAGGGCGAGGGCTAGGCCCCCACGTGTTCAGCTGGCTCGCGAACGCCTGGCGCGTCCCGGAGCTCCGGCGCCGCGTTCTCTTCACCGCGCTGATCCTCGGGATCTACCGGCTCGGCTCGTGGATCCCGTCGCCCGGCGTCAACTCCGCGGCGATCGACAACTACTTCTCCGGCCGCGGCGGCACGATCCTCGGCCTGCTCAACCTCTTCTCCGGGGGCGCGCTCTCACAGTTCTCGGTCTTCGCGCTCGGGATCATGCCGTACATCACGGCCTCGATCATCCTGCAGCTGATGACGGTCGTGATCCCGCGCCTCGCGGAGCTGCAGAAGGAGGGCGAATCCGGGTACGCGAAGATCAACCAGTACACCCGCTACCTGACGATCGCGCTCGCCGCGTCCCAGGCGACCGGGTACGCGTTCCTCTTCCGCCGCCAGGGCATCCTCGAGGCCAACCTCGGCCGGCTGACGTTGATCGTGCTCACGCTCACCGTCGGCTGCACGCTCCTGATGTGGATGGGCGAGTTGATCACGAAGCGCGGCGTCGGCAACGGCATCTCGCTCCTGATCTTCGCCTCGATCCTCGCGAGCGCCCCGATCGGTGTGGCCGCGTGGTGGAACGGCGGCCCGATGGAGAAGCTCTTCTTCCCGCTGATCGCGCTCACGATCGTCGCGGCGGTCGTCTTCATCCAGGAGGGCCAGCGCCGGATCCCGATCCAGTACGCGAAGCGGATGGTCGGCCGCCGCATGACCGCGGGCGGGTCGACGTACATGCCGCTGCGCGTGAACATGGCCGGTGTCATCCCCGTCATCTTCGCGGCGGCCGTGATGGCGTTCCCGCCCACGATCGGCCAGTACTTCCCGCAGACGCAGGACTTCGTGAACGAGCACTTCCTGCCGACGGGGATCCCGTACATGCTGATGCAGGGCTTCCTGATCGTCGTCTTCACCTACTTCTACACCGCCGTCCAGTTCAACCCGGTCGACCAGGCCGACAACCTCCGCCGCTACGGCGGCTACATCCCCGGCATCCGACCGGGGCCGCCGACGGCGCAGTACCTCGACCGCGTCCTCACGAGGCTGACGCTGCCGGGAGCGCTCTACCTCGCGCTCGTCGCGACGCTGCCGACGCTCTTCATCCGCTACGGCGGGTTCTCGCAGGCCACGGGCGGCGCGCTCGGCGGCACGTCCGTCCTGATCGCCGTCGGCGTCGCACTCGACACGATGCGCCAGATGGAGTCGCAGATGCTGGCGCGGAGCTACGAAGGCTTCCTGAAGTAGTGAAGTTGCTGCTCCTCGGCCCGCAGGGGTCGGGCAAGGGAACCCAGGCGAAGCGGATCGAGGCGGAGTACGACGTCCCGCAGGTCGCGACCGGCGACATCTTCCGCGCGGCGATCGCGGCCGGCACCGACCTCGGCCGTCGTGTCGCTCCGATCCTCGCCGCGGGCGAGCTCGTGCCCGACGAGCTGACGGTCGCCTTGATCCGCGACCGGCTGTCCGCGCTCGACGGCTTCGCGCTCGACGGCTTCCCGCGCAACCTCGCGCAGGCCGAGGCGCTCGACGGGATGCTGGCCGAGATCGGGAAGCCGCTCGACGCGATCCTCTACTTCCAGCTCGACGACGCGACGGCGACCGCACGGCTGCTCGGACGGGCGCAGGAGGAGGGACGGATCGACGACACGCCGGAGGTGATCGCGCGCCGGCTCGAGATCTACCACGAGCAGACCGAGCCGGTGGTGGAGCACTACCGCGTGACGGGGAAGCTCGTGCCGCTCCATGCCGGCCGCGACGTCGGTGAGGTCTGGGGCGAGGTTCAGGCCGCCCTGGAGCAGCTGTGATCATCCGCAAGTCGCCGCAGGAGATCGAGCGGATGGCGGCCGCCGGCGCGATCGTCGCCGCGACGATCGACCACACGGGGGCGCACCTCGAGCCGGGCATCACCACGGGCGAGCTCGATCGGATCGCCGAGAGCTACATCCGCGCGCGCGGCGGCGTGCCGACGTCGAAGGGCTACCGCGGCTACCCGGCCGCGATCTGCATCTCGCCGAACGAGGTCGTCGTGCACGGGATCCCCGGGAGCTACACCGTGGCGGACGGCGACCTCGTCACGATCGACGTCGGTGTGACCCTCGACGGCTTCATCGCCGACAGCGCGTACACGTTCGCGGTGGGGGAGCCGGAGCCGGAGGCGCGACGGCTGCTCGACGTCGGTCGCGACGCCCTCGCCGCCGGGATCGCGCAGGCGCGCGCCGGCAACCGGGTCGGCGACATCTCGGCGGCGGTGCAGCGGCTCGTCGAGGAGCAGGGCTTCGCGATCGTCCGCAGCCTCGTCGGCCACGGCGTGGGGCGCTCCTACCACGAAGACCCGCACGTCCCGAACTTCGGCGCCCCCGGCCGCGGGCCGCTGCTCTCGGAGGGAATGACGATCGCGATCGAGCCGATGATCACGGTCGGCAGCCCCGAGGTGTTCGTGCACGACGACGACTGGACGATCGCGACCGAGGACGGCTCGCTCTCGTGCCATTTCGAGCACACCGTGGCGATCTCCCCGGAGGGGCCGCGGGTCCTGACCGCGAGCGTCGACCGGGAACCCTCTCTGCTACGATGAGCGACTTGCGCGGCCTGGCCGCGCTTCGCCGCGCGCGGCGAACGCGCGCCGCACAGCACGACGTCCACACCCTGGAACCAGGAGTCTATGCCGGTCAAGGAAGAGAAGATCGAGGTCGAAGGTGAGGTCGTCGAGGCGCTCCCGAGCACGATGTTCCGGGTGCAGCTCGACGGCGGCCACAGCGTCCTCGCGACCATCTCCGGGAAGATGCGCAAGCACTACATCCGGATCCTCCCGGGCGACCGGGTGAAGGTCGAGCTCTCTCCCTATGACCTCAACCGCGGCCGGATCACCTACCGCCACCGCTGAGGAAAGCCATCCAGTGAAGGTTCGCCCCTCCGTCAAGCCCATGTGCGAGCGCTGCCGCGTGATCAAGCGGCATGGTCGCACGATGGTGATCTGCGTCAATCCCCGGCACAAGCAAAGGCAGGGTTAGTCACTTGGCACGTATCGCAGGCGTCAACCTCCCGAACCAGAAGCGTCTGGAGATCGGGCTGACGTACATCTACGGGATCGGCCAGCCGACCGCGCGCACGATCTGCGTCGCGCTCGGGCTCGACCCGAACGAGAAGGTCCGCGACCTCACCGACGACGAGGTCACCAAGCTGCGCGGCTACATCGACGGCGAGCTGCAGGTCGAGGGCGACCTCCGCCGCGAGCGCTCGCAGGCGATCAAGCGGCTGTCCGAGATCGGTTGCCTGCGGGGCATCCGCCACCGGCGCGGCCTGCCGGTGCACGGCCAGCGGACGAAGACGAACGCGCGCACGCGCAAGGGGCCGAAGAAGACCGTCGGCCGCGGGAAGAAGAAGTAATGGCGCCTCCGCGCAAGACTGCGGCCAGGGGCCGCACGCGTCGCCGCGTCCGCAAGAACATCGCCATCGGCCAGGCGCACATCAAGACGTCGTTCAACAACACGATCGTCGCGCTCACCGACACGGACGGGAACGTGATCGCCTGGGAATCCGCCGGTTCGGCCGGGTTCAAGGGTTCGCGCAAGTCGACGCCGTTCGCCGCGCAGGTGACGGCCGACTCCTGCGCCCGCAAGGGGATGGAGCACGGCCTGCAGAAGGTCGAGGTCTTCGTCAAGGGGCCTGGTTCGGGCCGCGAGACCGCGATCCGTTCCCTCCAGGCGGCCGGGCTCGAGATCCTCGGCGTCCGCGACGTGACCCCGCAGGCCCACAACGGGGTCAGGCCCCGGAAGCGGAGGCGCGTCTAGTGGCGAGGGATCTGGGACCAAAGTGCCGCGTCTGCCGCCGCGAGGGGATGAAGCTCTTCCTCAAGGGCGAGCGCTGCCTGACGGAGAAGTGCTCGATCGAGCGCCGCTCCTATCCGCCGGGCGAGCACGGCCGCGGCCGGATCAAGCAGAGCGAGTACCTGCTGCAGCTGCGCGAGAAGCAGAAGGCTCGCCGCTACTACGGCCTGCTCGAGAAGCAGTTCCGCAACTACTACGAAAAGGCGACGCGCGGCACCGGCAACGCGGGCGAGAACCTGCTCCGCATGCTTGAGACGCGCCTCGACAACGTCGTCTACCGCCTCGGTTTCGCCGGCTCGCGCGCGCAGGCGCGCCAGCTCGTCCGGCACGGGCACTTCCTCGTGAACGGGCGCCGGGTGAACATCCCGAGCTACGGCGTGCGGCCGAACGACGTGATCTCGATGAAGTCGGGCAGCCCCGTCGAGCAGACGGTCCGCGACGCCACCGACCTCACCGCGTCCGTCGCGCCCTGGCTGCAGGCGGACCACGACGGCCTGACGGGCAAGGTGCTCAAGTGGCCCGAGCGTGCCGAGATCGACACGCCGGTACAGGAGTCCCTGATCGTCGAGCTCTACTCCAAGTAAGACCCGAAGAGGAAAGAGAAAGGATCGCTTTGGCTACGCGTACCAGCCTGATGGAGTTCCAGATCCCGCGCATCGTCCACGAGGAGGTCGACGCGAACCGCGGCGTCTTCGTGATCGAGCCGCTCGACCGCGGCTTCGGCTACACGTTCGGCAACTCGCTGCGCCGCGTGCTGCTCTCGTCGCTCGAGGGCGCCGCCGTGACCGCCGTCAAGATCGAGGGCGTCGCGCACGAGTTCACGACGCTGCCGGGCGTCCGGGAGGACGTCACCGACCTGATCCTCAACCTGAAGAGCCTCATCTGCCGCCTGCACGGCGAGTCGCCCGAGATCGAGGTGCACATCGCGCGGAAGGGCGCAGGGGCCGTCACTGCCGGCGACATCGAGGCGCCCGCCGACCTCGAGATCCTGAACCCGGACCTCGTGCTCGCGCACCTCTCCGACAAGGGCAAGCTGGAGATGACGCTGACGATCGGCCGCGGCCGCGGGTACGTCCCCGCCGAGCTCAACCGCAGCCCCGAGACGACGATCGGCGTGATCCCGATCGACTCGATCTTCTCGCCGGTCCGCCGCGTCTCCTACGACGTGGAGGCGGCTCGCGTCGGTCAGCGGACGGACTACGACAAGCTCCGCCTCGACGTGTCGACCGACGGCTCGCTCGAGCCGCGCGACGCGATCGGGCAGGCGGCCGAGATCCTGATCCGGCAGCTCGCGATCTTCACCGACCTCGACCGGATCGAAGGTTTCGGCGACGCCGCGGCGGCCGAGGCCGGCTCCGAAGCGCCCATCGCGAACGGGATGGAGAACTTCCCGATCGAGGAGCTCGAGCTGGGCGTGCGCTCCTACAACTGCCTCAAGCGGGTCGGCATCGAGACGATCGGCGATCTCGTCACCAAGTCCGAGAACGAGCTCGCGGCGATCCCGAACTTCGGCAAGAAGTCGATAGAGGAGGTCAAGGAGACCCTGCAGACGCACGGGCTCAACCTCCGCGGAGACGAGTAGTAGTGGCTGTCCCGGCGACAGCCAGGGACCCGCTGGCGCGCGATCTGCGGCGCGTTGCTGCGTCCTCGGTCGAACCCGGGCGTTCCGGCCTGGGCGCTCCCTGCGTCCTTGCATCGCTTGCACCTCCCGCGCCACCGGCGGGCGCCCGTCACCGGGAGAGCCACTGATGCGGCACGCCCGCGGCGGCAAGAAGCTCGGCCGCGACCCGGCGCACCGCCGGGCACTCTACTCGAACCTCGCCGGGGCGCTGCTCGAGCACGGTCGCATCCGGACGACGGAGGCGAAGGCGAAGGCGGTGAAGCCGTTCGCTGAGCAGATGATCACGCTCGGCAAGCGCGGCGACCTGAGCGCGCGGCGCAAGGCGCTCGCGGAGCTCCGCTCCCCCGACGTCGTCTCGCACCTCTTCGGCGAGATCGCGCCACGGTTCGCCGACCGCCCGGGCGGCTACACGCGGATCGTGAAACTCGGCCAGCGGCCCGGCGACGCCGCCGAGATGGTCTATCTGGAGCTCGTGGACCACGAGCCGCAGACGGCGCACGCCGCGCCCCGCTAACGGAGCGCGCACGGGGTCGAGAAGGGGCCCCCGGGCTCCCCTTCTCCCGTTCTACGCTTCGGGCGTGGAGGTGCAGGGCCTCGTGTTCGCAGGTGTCGCGTCCGCTGCCCCGGCGGCGCTCGCGCGGTTCTTCGCGGAGGCGCTCGGCGGCGAGCTCGTTCCCGAGGACGGGTACGAGCGGGTCGTGTTCCGCGACGGCAGCTCGCTCGCGCTCGTCCCGGAGGGTTGGGTGCCGCCACCGTCCGACACGAATCTCGGCTTCCTCGTCGCCGACCTCGACGGAGCCACCCGGGCGCTCGAAGCGCTGGGATGCCCCCCGGACGGAGAGGCGGGGGAGGGAGGCGGTCTCCGCTACCGGCACTTCCGGGCGCCCGATGGGCGGCGCTTCGAGCTGATCGAGCGGCCTTAGCCGGTGGCCTTCCTGATCGCCCTCGGGCTCGCGCTCTTCGTGCTCGACGAGCCCTGGAGCTACGTCGTCGTCGCTGCAGGCGCCGTCGTCGAGTTCGGCGAGGCGTGGTTCTGGTGGTGGCTGTCGCACCGGCGCGCGCCCGCGGTCGGCGTCGAGACCCTCGTCGGCCGCCGTGGCGTCGTCACCGCCCCGTGCCGTCCCGAGGGTCAGGTGCGCGTGGCGGGGGAGCTCTGGCGGGCAACGTGCGTCGACGGCGCCGAGCCCGGCACGGAGGTGGAGGTCGTCGCGGTCGAAGGGCTGGCGCTCGTCGTCAGCCGCGCTGACGTTTGACCTGCCGCCTGGCGGATGAGCCGCGGGCGCCTGCCTAGACTCCGCCCGTGCCCCGGCTCCGCCTCACGCTCGAGTACGACGGCACGGGGTTCCGCGGCTGGGCGCGGCAGCCGGGCGCACGGACGGTGGAGGGGGTGCTGGCCTCGGCGCTCGACGCCGTCCACCCCGGCTGGGGAGGTCTCGCCGTCGCCGGCCGCACGGACGCCGGCGTCCATGCCACCGGGCAGGTGGCAAGCGTCGAGGCGCCCGCGGGCCCGCCGACGGAGCGTACGCCGGCCGCGCTGAACGCAGCGCTCCCGGAGGACCTCGCGGTCGTCGGGGCCACGGAGGCGGCGCCGGACTTCCACGCGCGCTTCTCCGCCCGCAGCCGGAGCTACCGCTACCGCGTGCTACGCCGGCGTATCCGCTCGCCGCTTCACCTCCGGCGGGCGCTCTGGTGGCCGCGGCCACTCGACGAGAGCTCCCTTGAAGAGTCGGCCGCGCTCCTCGTCGGGGAGCACGACTTCACGGCCTTCACCCCGTCCGAGACGCAGCACGACGTCTTCACGCGGGTCGTCACGGCGGCCGCGTGGGAGCGGCGCGGCGAGGAGCTCCACTTCACCATTACCGCCGACAGCTTCCTCAGGCACATGGTGCGCACGCTCGTCGGAACGATGCTCGAGCGCCCGCCGGACGAGCTCGCGCCGCTGCTGGCGGGGCGGCCACGGACCGAGGCGGGGCAGACCGCCCCGCCATGGGGGCTCTACCTCGAGCGCGTCCAATATTGACCAGGCATCCATGTCCTGGCTCTGACCCCGGCCATGTCCGCTGCGGCCACGGCGGGTGGTGCGATCGCGACGCGGCCGGCGGGGCGCAGAGGGGGCAAGGGTACGATCCCGCCGATGCGCTTCCCGGTCGTGCTCTTCGACTTCGACGGCACCGTGATCGACTCCGGCGCGATCATCCTCGCGTCGATGCGGCATGCGACGCTCACCGTCCTCGGGCGCGAGTTCGAGGACGACGTGCTGATGGGCGCCGTCGGCGGCTCGGGGCTGAACGAGCAGATGCGGCTCCTCGACGAGAGCCGCGTCGACGAGCTCGTCCGCGTCTACCGCGCCCACAACGAGCCGCTCCACTCCGACCTCGCGTGCTGCGCGGGGATGGAGGACGTACTGGCGACGCTGCGGCAGGAGGGTCGCCGACTCGCGATCGTCACGGCGAAGCGCCGTCAGACGGTGGCCCTCGCGTTCGAGCACGTCCCGATCGAGCACCTCTTCGACCTCATCGTCGGCTCCGACGAAACGGAGCGGCACAAGCCGCACCCCGACCCGCTCCTGTACGCGCTCGACCGGCTCGGTGCCAAGGCCGACGACGCCGTCTACGTCGGCGACTCGCCGTTCGACGTGCGCGCCGCGAAGGCCGCCGGCATCCACGCGGTGGCCGTCACCTGGGGCGGGATCCACTCGCACGAGCGCCTCGCCGCGGAGGAGCCGGACGCCGTCGTGCACACGACGGAGGAGCTCCTTGCCGCGCTCTGAGACCGCGGTCGCCGCCGATCGCGCCGCCGAGCTGCGCACGCTCCTCCACCGCTACAACCACGCGTACTACGTCCTCGACGAGCCCGAGGTCGGCGACGCCGACTGGGACCGCCTCTTCGACGAGCTGAAGGGGCTCGAGGAGGCGCACCCGGAGCTCGCGGCTCCCGACTCGCCCACCGTTCGGGTCGGCGCCCCGCCGTCGGAGCGGTTCCGAAAGGTCGAGCACGTGGCGCCGATGGGATCGCTCGAAAAGGTGACGACGGACGAGGCGCTGCTCAAATGGGCGGACGACGTCCGGAAGCGGCTCGATTCCGACGAGCCGGTGGCGTACGTGCTCGAGCCGAAGATCGACGGCTCCGCGGTGTCCCTCGTCTACGAGGACGGGGCCTTCGCGCGCGGTGCGACGCGTGGCGACGGCCGGCGCGGCGAGGACGTGACGCCCAACCTCCGTACGATCCGCTCGATCCCGCTGCGGCTGCAGCTGCCGGAGGGTGAGGAGCCGCCGCCGCTGCTCGAGGTGCGTGGTGAGGTCTACTTCCCCCTGACTGCGTTCGCGTACCTGAACGAGCAGCTCGCAGCTGCCGGCAAGAAGACCGCGCCGAACCCCCGCAACGCCGCCGCGGGGTCGTTGCGCCAGCTCGACTCCCGGATCACGGCGGGCCGGCAGCTCGCCATCTGGGTCTACGGCACCGGCGTCCCCGACGCCGTCCCCGCTTCGACCCAATGGGAGACGCTCGCGTGGCTCCGCGCGCGCGGCTTCCGTACGAACCCGTTCGCGGAGCGCCACGAGACGATCGAGGCGGTTGCGGCGGCGTGCCGCGCCTGGGAGCAGCGCCGCACGGAGCTCGACTACGAAATCGACGGCATCGTGGTCAAGGTCGACTCGCTCGAGCAGCAAGCGCGGCTGGGTGCGCTGCACGATCGTCCGCGGTGGGCGCGCGCGTTCAAGTGGGCGCCCCTGACGGCCCAGACGACGCTCGTGAAGATCGCGATCCGCATCGGCCGCACCGGAGCGCTCAATCCGTGGGGGATCCTCGAGCCGGTCGAGGTGGGCGGCGTCACCGTCTCCCGCGCGACGCTGCACAACGAGGAGGACATCAACCGAAAGCGGATCCGGGAGGGCGACCTCGTGATCGTGCAGCGCGCCGGCGACGTGATCCCGCAGATCGTGGGACCCGCGGGTGAGCACCGGCCTGGCACGACCGAGTTCCGGATGCCGACGCACTGCCCCCTCTGCGGTGCCGAGGTCGTAAAGCCGGAGGGCGAGGTGATGCACCGCTGCCCGAACCGCGCCTGCCCCTCGCGCGGGCTCGAGACGCTGATCAACTGGGTCACGGCCGCGATGGACATCGAGGGGGTCGGCGAGCAGTTCGTCCGGAGGCTCTGGGAGCTTGGCCTGCTCCGCTCGATGCCCGATCTCTACCGCCTCACGAAGGAGCAGCTGCTCGAGCTGGAGGGGTTCCAGGAGCGTTCGGCCACGAACGTGCTCGCGTCGATCGAGGCCTCGAAGGCGCAGCCCTTCTCGCGCGTCCTCTTCGGCCTCAACATCCCGGACGTCGGCTGGGTGACGGCGCAGAACCTGGCGCGGCACTTCGGCACCGTCGGCCGTCTCCTGGACGCGCGGCAGGAGGACGTGCTGGAGGTCGAGGGGATCGGGCCGGACCGCGCCGAGTCGATCGTGGAGTGGTTCGCGGACGAGCAGAACCGGACGCTCGTGCGGGAGCTGCGCGAGCTCGGGCTGACGTTCGAGGTCGGCGAGGCGGAGCGCCCGGTCGAAGGGCCGCTGTCGGGGAAGCAGTACGTGATCACCGGGACGCTCCAGGGGTTCACCCGTGAGCAGGCGACCGCGGCGCTCGCGGCGCTGGGTGCGAAGGTTTCGGACAACGTGTCGAAGAAGACGACGGGCGTCTTCGTCGGCGAAAGCCCTGGCTCGAAGGCCGCGAAGGCAGAGAAGGCGGGGGTGCCGATCCTCGGCGAGGAGGACCTGAAGGCGCTCGTCGGCGACGCCGCCGTCGACCCACCGCCCGGCCTCGTGCCGCCGCCGCGCCGGCGCTAGGAGCGCAGACGGACGGTCATTTCGCGGCGGCGAGGATCGTCGCGAAGCGGTCTTGGGCGCGCCGCGCGGACGCGGTTGCAACCGGGGATCCGTTCTGCAGGATCGCGAACACGTAGCGGTCGCGCACGAACCCGGACAGTGCACAAGCGAGGCGCGTCGTCCCGGTCTTCGCGATCACGAGCGTCCGGGCCGGCCGCCTCTGCAACCGCTTCGAGAGCGTCCCGTCGACGCCGGCGACGGCGAGGGAGCCGAGGAACGCGTCGCGCAGGGCGGGCTGTGCCGCCCCAGCGCGCAGGAGCTCGACGACCGCGGTCGCTGTGAGCCGGTCGAGGCTCGACAGCCCCGAACCGTCTGCGAGCCGGACGCCGGCGAGCGAGACGCCGGCAGCGGCCAGCTCGCGGCGGACGACGCGGGCTCCGGCCGCCGTCGTGCCGGCACCGCTCTCCACTGCGCCGAGGTGCTTGAGCAGGAGCTCGGCCGTGAAGTTGTCGCTCTCCCGCCCCATGAAGCGGACGATCGTCGAGAGCGGCGAGGAGACGTCGCGCGCGAGGCGGACGGCGTTCGGCGGCGCCTTCCCGACTCGCGCGGGTTGCGCGGTCGCGACGCCGCGGGCGGTCAATCGCTCGCGCAGCAGCGCCGCTGCGGCGAGCGCGGGGTCGTGCGAGGTGGAGCCGCGGTAGCGGCCCCGGAGGACGACGAGCGCGGAGAGCGGGGGCGACTGGTTGATGTAGAACGACGAGCGCCAGCCCGGCGCCGTGCGGCGGGCGTCGAACCACGACTCGTCGGCGACGACCGCACCGCGGACGCGGGTGATCCCGGTGGCGCGGAGCTGGCGCGCGAGCACTTCGACGTCCGAGAGCCTGAGCGTCGGGTCGCCGTAGCCCTTCAGGAAGAGGTCGCCCGTCCAGACGCCGCCTTCGAGGGTGCCGCTGCCGACCACTTCCGTCCGGAAGCGGTAGTCGGGGCCGAGGACGGCGAGCGCGGCGTAGGCGACCGGGAGCTTCTGGTTCGACGCCGGCACGAGCGACAGCGCCGCGTTCTGCGAGAAGACGACCTCCCCGGTCCGCATGTCGACCGCGAGCGCCGCGGTCCGTGCGGGGTGGACGTCCGCGGCCGCGAGTGCCTGGGCGAGCCGCTGCGCGAGAGCCGGATCCGCGGCCTCGGCCGCCGGCGCGAGCAGCGCGACGAGCGCCGCGGCCACCGCGAGCGCGACGACGTGCCGTAGGCCCCCACGGGGAGGAAGATGGGCCGCGCGGCCCATGCCCCGCGCCCCGCACCGCTCGATAATCGGACCACGAACCCTGCCGTGAGCAACCACCTGCCCACCCTCGAGCGCGAGATCCATGCGCTGCTCGAGCCCGCGTCCGCCACCCTGCCGAGCCGGGACACCGTCGAGTACACGCTGACGGCCGGGTACGCACACGCCCTCGGGCTCGAGGGCGACCGGCTGCGTGCGCAGCAGCGTCTGCGCACGCTGATCCGCAGCGGCGGGCGTGCGCACGAGGTGGCCACCGCAGGCGGCGAGGTGGCGCGCGTCGAGCGGGAGCTCGCGCGGCTGCGGGCGCTGCTCGCGACCTTGCGCGCCCACGCCCTCTAGACCTCGCACGCGCGTCAGACGATCCCGGAGCGGACGGCGTACACCGCCGCCTGGATCCGGTTCTCGATCTGCAGCTTCATCAGGATGTTCGAAATGTGGTTCTTGACCGTCTTCGGACTGATGTGGAGCTCGCCGGCGATCAGCGCGTTGTCCTTGCCGTTCGCGATCAGCTTCAGCACCTGGATCTCGCGGTCGGAGAGCTCGGCGCGGATCGTCGCCGCCGCCTCCGGCGCCGCGGTCGTCGCCCGCACGTGCTGCAGCACCTTGCCCGCGATGTGCGGTGAGATCAGCGACTCGCCCGCGGCGGCCGAGTGGATCCCCTGCATCAGGTCGTGGATCGACGCGTCCTTCAGTAGGTACCCGCACGCGCCGGCCAGGATCGCGTCCATCACGTCATGCTCCTGATCCGAGATCGTGAGGACGACTACGCGCGTCAGCGGCGCATCGCGGCTCATGTGCCGCGTCGCATCGACACCGTTCATCCCGGGCATGTTGAGGTCCATCACGACCACGTCGGGCGCGTTCTCGCGCACCACCCGCAGCGCGTCGGTGCCGCTCGCGGCCTCTCCGACGATGTCGACCCCCTGCTCCTGGAGCAGGTTGCGGAGCCCGGTGCGGAACAAGTCATGGTCGTCGACCAGCACGACGCGGACGTCCCGCTGCTCCGACTCCGTGATGTCGAGTGTCTCCGTCACCTGCAGGCGGGCCGCCCCGTCCTCGCGTCGCGGCGCCGAGAAGTGTAGCCGCGCCTGGCGCGAACGGCTGTCAGCGGAACGTGACGACGACCGACCGGCGTCCCCACGCACGCGCCTGTGCGAGCGTCGGGAGCCAGACGTCGATCATCGCGCCGCGCACGGCCCCGCCGGTGTCCGCCGCCACCGCGTCGCCATACCCTGGGACGTGGAGGCGCGTCCCGAGCGGGATCACGCTCGGGTCGACGGCGACGACGCCCGGGCCGACGGGGAGTCCGGTCGCGGTCGTGCCCTGGAGGCTGTAGGCGACGGCGACGACGCGCAGCGTGCGCCCGGGGGCGGCCTCGGGGGCCGGTCCTTCGACCGGCGCCGGC
>DASQNG010000205.1:0-4696 GCA_035645095.1 Gaiellaceae bacterium
TCCGTCTCGGAGAGGTGGACACAGTGGGCGCACCAGACGTCGTCGGCGAGCCAGCCGAGACTCTCGAGGTACTCGACCGGGCGGCAGCCGAAGCGCTCGCGGCAGAACGCCTCCTCCTCGACCGTCTCCGCGAGATGGGTGTGCAGCCGGAGGCCGAGCTCGCGCGCGAGCGCCGCCGACTGCCGCATCAGGTCGCCGGTGACGGAGAACGGCGAGCATGGCGCGACCGCGATCTGGACGCGCGCCCCCGGCTCCGTCTCGTGCAGGCGCGCGAGCCGGCGCGTGTCCTCGAGGACGCGATCGACCGGCTCCACGAGGCCGCGCCGGGGGCGCGCGTGCAGGTGGCGGTCGCGCCGTGCTCGCCGTTCTCCGTCACGGGCGAGCTGATGCGGGCGTCCGCCGAGCTCGCACGCCAGCTCGGCCTGCAGCTGCACACGCATCTTGCGGAGACGGTCGAGGAGGAGGCGTTCTGCCGCGAGCGCTTCGGCTGCAGCCCGGTCGAGTACCTCGAGAGCCTCGGCTGGCTCGCCGACGACGTCTGGTGCGCCCACTGTGTCCACCTCTCCGAGACGGACATCGGCCGCTTCGCCGCTACCGGCACCGGCGTCGCGCACTGCCCGACGTCGAACCTGCGCCTCGGCGCCGGCGTCGCGCCTGTGCGCCGGCTGCTCGAGGCGGGCGTGCCCGTCGGGCTCGGCGTCGACGGCTCCGCGTCGAACGAGCGCGGCGACCTCTTTCTCGAGGTGAAGCAGGCGCTCCTCGTCGCGCGCGGGCGCGGCGGGCCGCGCGCGCTCACCTCGCGGGAATCGCTGCGGCTCGCGACCCGCGGGGGCGCCGCCGTCCTCGGGCGCGACGACGTGGGGCAGCTCGCGCCCGGGAAGTGCGCCGACGTCGCCGTCTGGCGGACGGACGGGCTCGAGCTCGGCGGCGCCGCCGACCCCGTCGACGGCCTCGTCCTCTCGGGCCCGCACCGAGTCGACCGCCTCTACGTCGGCGGCGACCTCGTCGTCGAGGAGGGCACGCTCGTCCGAGCCGACGAGGCGGAGATCGCCCGCGCGCACCGAACGCAGGCAGCGAGGTTCCGGTGACGTCGCTCTCCACCCACGTGCTCGACACCGGCGCCGGCCGCCCCGCCGCCGGCGTGCGCGTCGAGCTGCGGCGCGGAACCGAGCCGCTCGCCGAGGCCCGTACCGACGACGACGGACGGGCACGGCTCGCGGAGGACCTCGAGCCCGGGCCGTACAGCCTGGTCTTCCACCCGCCGTCGCCGTTCTTCCGCCGGGTCGAGCTCGAGGTCGAGCTCGGCGACGGTCACCACCACGTGCCGCTCCTCGTCTCCCCGTACTCGTGCGCGAGCTACCGCGGCAGCTGACGATCGGCGAACTGACGCCTCTCTTCTCCGGGCGCACGCGGCTCGTCGAGGAGCTGGCGCGCCGCGAGGACCCGTTGGGCGTGGCCGAGGAGGTGGCGCTCGCACTGCCTGAGCCCGACCAGGCGGCGGCGCTCGCGATGCATCCGCGCATCGGTGAGCCGTCGAGCGAGCAGCGCGGGTCCGAGCCGGAGGTGCTCGCCGAGCTGGCCCGGCTGAACGAGGAGTACGAGCGCCGCTTCGGCTTCGCGTTCGTCGTCTTCGTCGCCGGCCGCACGCGCGCCGAGCTGCTGCCGGTGCTGCGGGAGCGACTGGGCAGGACGCGGGACGAGGAGCGCGAGACGGGGCTCCGTGAGCTGTGCGCGATCGCGAGGGACCGGTGGACGCGGAGTACCTGAAAGACCTCGCCGACCTCGTCCTGCGGCTGTTGCACGTCGTCGCCGGAGTTGCCTGGATCGGCGCGTCGTTCTACTTCATCCGGCTCGACCTCGGGCTGCGCCCACCCGAGGATCCGGCGGCCGCCGAGCGCGGCGTCGGCGGCGAGTACTGGGGCGTGCACGGCGGCGGCTTCTACCACTCGCAGAAGTACCGCGTCGCGCCGCCGCGGCTGCCCGAGCACCTCCACTGGTTCAAGTGGGAGGCGTACACGACCTGGCTCTCGGGCTTCGCGCTCCTCGTCGTCCTCTACTGGCTCGACGCCGACGCGCGCCTCGTCGACCGCGGCGTCGCCGACCTCGCCTCCTGGGAGGCGGTCGCGCTCTCGGCGGGCGGGCTCGCCTTCGCGTGGGGTGCATACGACCTCGCGTGCCGGCTGCTTCGCGACGACCGCGCGGTGGCCGGCGTCGTCGTCGGGCTCGTCGTCGTCTCCGCGTGGGCCGCAGGTGAGCTCTTCGCCGCGCGCGCCGCGTACCTCCAGGTCGGCGCGATGCTCGGCACGATCATGGCGGCGAACGTCCTCCTCACGATCATCCCGGCGCACCGGGAGCTGATCCGGGCGAAGGAGGCGGGGCGAGCCCCGAATTCTCAGCCCGGGCTCGACGCGAAGCAGCGCTCCGTCCACAACAACTACCTCACGCTCCCGGTCGTCTTCACGATGCTGGCCGGGCACTTCCCGCTCACGTACGGCAGCGGGCGGCCGTGGCTAGTGCTGGTCGCGATCTTCGTGTTGCTCGCGCTGACGCGGCACTTCTTCAACCTCTGGCACACCGGCCGCCGCGCGTGGTGGATCCCGGCCGCGGTGGCCGTGGGCGCCGTCGCGCTCGCGGTCGCCCTGGCGCCGGAGGATGCGGCTGCCCCGCAGTCCGGGACGGCGCCGACGGACGACGAGGCGATCGCGATCGCGGAGTCCCGCTGCCAGACCTGCCACAGCGGCGCCGCCGCCCCGGCCGGCGTGCGCCTGGAGACGACCGAGCAGCTGCGGGCGAACGCGGGCGGGATCCACCGCCAGGTGAGCGCGAACGCGATGCCGCCGGGGAACTCGACCGGGATGACGGACGACGAGCGCGCCGCTCTCGTCGCGTGGGCGGCAGCGGCCCGCTAGGTTCCGCACGTGCTCGAGATCGTCACGGCCGGGATGCGTTTCGTCGCCCGCTGGGAGGAGAAGCTGGCGCCGCAGACGTGCGCCGCGTTCCGCGGCATCCTCCCGCTCGAGGACCGGATCATCCACTGCCGCTGGAGCGGCGAGTCGAACTGGATCCCGTGGGGCGACCGCGACCTGGGCATCGGCCCCGAGAACGCGACGAGCTATCCGCATCCGGGGGAGCTCGCCCTGTACCCGGGGGGCGAGAGCGAGACGGAGCTGCTCTTCCCGTACGGCTACTGCCACTTCAAGAGCAAAGCCGGGGAGCTGTGGGCGAACCACTTCGCCACGCTCGTCGAGGGGCAGGAGCAGCTGAAGGAACTTGGTCGTCTCACCCTCTGGGAGGGAGCGCAGCCGATCTCGTTCCGCGACCTCGGCACCGACGGCTAGTGGCTCTTCGCCACCGACCACGCGCAGCCGCTAGTCCTCGCCCTCCCAGTAGTCGAGCTCCGGCCCCGGCCGCGCGAGCATGATCCGCTCGCCGGCGACGCTGCGTGCGCCGACCTTGCCGCTGTCGAGGTACTCGACGACGTCCGGCTTGAGCAACGAGGAGAGCATCAGCACGCGGATCGGCTCGTCCGTCGCGTTCCGCACCTGGTGGGCACCGTCCTTCCCGCGCCGGAAGCAGACGACGTCGCCCTCCCGCAGCTCCTGCTCGCCCTCCGGGGTCCGCAACGTCGGCCTCCCCCGCACGACGAGCAGCCACTCCTCGTTCGCGTGGTGCGTGTGGTACGGCCACAGCCGGTCGCCCGGCTCGAGCTCGTACAGGCTCCCGCCGATCAGCTCCGACTCGATCCGGGCGCCGACCCACGCGTCCTTCGAGCGCCAGCCGGGCCGCTCCTCCGTCCGGTCCCACTCGTCACCGTGGAGGTTGAAGACCTGCACGAGGAGAGCCTAGAGCTCCGGCCTTGCGGCCGCTGCAGCAGGAGTGCCGGCCCGCGCTCGGGCTCCGCGCCGCCAGCTCCGAGTCACGGAGAGACGGCCGCGCAGACCGCCTCGACCGTGTAGCTCCAGCCGGCTCCAGGCGTCTTCGCGTCCGCGACGACAAGCCAGCCGGGCGTCGCGCCACCGACCGGGAACGAGTTCCGCACCGTCACCCCCGCGGCGGGCGTCGACGTGCCGCCACCACCGCCGAGCGGCCGAGTCCCCGCCGGGCAGTTCACCTGGATGCCCATGGAGGAGCTCGTGCTCGACCTGGTCGTGGACACGATCGTGTAGCGGCTGACGCCGGGCTCGCCGCGGTCGCCCCTGTCGCCCTTGACGCCGGCGTCGCCCCGGTCGCCCTTCGCTCCTGCCGGTCCCGGCGCGCCGGCCGGGCCTCGCAGCTTCGCACGCTCGCCGGCGGCGACATCCGCGAGCACGAGCGAGCCGTTCCGCACCTTGAGGGATGTGACGGCGCCGTCCTTCAGCTGGGGCGTGCCGACGCTGTTGCCTCAGGGCCACGGCGGCATACCCGGTCCCGCCGAGCGCGACGAGCAGCGCAACGCAAGCGACGACGAGTGCAGGGGACGGGCGACGGATGCGGAAGCGCGGCACGATGACCTCCTCGAGGGTGGAGCGCGCGACGCTACTGCGCGGCCGACGACACCGCAACCGCGGCAACAGCAACCGGATCGCTCAGGCGCAGGCGAGGCCGCGCAGCGTCCGCTCGAGCACGTCGACGGCGAGCGCCACGTCCTCGTCGGACGAGAGCTCGTCGGGCGAATGGCTGATACCGCCGTTCAGGCTGCGCACGAAGAGCATCCCGC
>DASQNG010000206.1:0-8308 GCA_035645095.1 Gaiellaceae bacterium
TGCTGCTCGCGCTCCCTGGGACGGCGTTCGTCTACCAGGGGCAGGAGCTCGGGCTCGAGGAGTGCCCGCTTCCGGACGAGGCGCGGCAGGACCCGATCTTCTTCCGCACGAACGGCGCACGCCTCGGCCGCGACGGCTGCCGCGTGCCGCTGCCGTGGGAGGACGGCGTGCCGCACTACGGCTTCACGACCGGGTCGCCGTGGCTGCCGTTGCCGGACGCGTGGGCGGGACGCACCGTCGCGGCGCAGACCGGCGCGCGCGAGTCGACGCTCGAGCTCTACCGCGCGGCGCTAGCGGCGCGCCCGCGCGGCGACGCGTTCGCGTGGAGGGACAGTCCCCGCGGGACGCTCCTCTTCGAGCGCGGAGACGTCGTCTGTGCAGTCAACGTAGACGCACCCGAGCTCGAGCTGCCGCCCGGCGAGGTGGTCGTCGCCTCCGAGGAGCCGGCCGGGCGGACGCTGCCGCCGGGGACGGCGGCGTGGGTGCGGACGTGACCGTTCAGTCTCGACCACTGGTGCGATGGAAGGAGAGCGCGTGAGGACATCACTGGGCATCTGGGCGTTCGGCGGCATGGCGACGCGGTTCAACCCGGGGGGATACAAGCCGGAGCTCGCCGGCGCCTCGACGGCGCAGAAGGTGCGGACGGCCGTCGAGGGGCTGGGCGACCTGATCGACGACTACGAGTTCCACTACCCGCAGGAGCTCGCGCCCGAGAACCTCGACGCGGTACGGGACGCGCTCGAGGGGCACGGGATCTACTGCCTCGCAGGCGGGCTCCACCTCGATCCGCGCTTCGGCAAGGGCGGGCTGTCGTCGTCGGACGACGCAACACGTGGAGAGGCCCTGCGGCTGTCGCTCGAGGCCGCGGACTTCGCCGGCGAGCTCGGGGCGCAGCTGATCCTGTGGCCGGGGATCGAGGGCTACAACTACCCGTTCCAGACGCCGTACGCCGAGGCGTGGGCGCGCTTCGTGGACGGGGTCGGCCAGGTCGCGACGCGGGCGGCCGAGCACGGCGTCACGCTCTTCCTCGAGCACAAGAACTCCGAGCCCGCGATGAAGATCCTGATGCGCGACATCGGGATGACCCTGCACGTGATTCACCGGCTGCGGGTCGAGGGGATCGACAACGTGAAGGTGAACATGGACTGGCAACACCTGATCATGAACGGCGAGAACCTCGGCGAGTACGCGGCGCTTCTGGCGGCGGAGGGGCTCCTGGGGCACCAGCACGCGAACTCCGGGTGGGGGACGTTCGACGACGACAACATGGTCGGCGCGACGGCGTTCATGGAGACGCTCGAGCTGGCGGTCGAGCTGCGGCGCGCCGGCTACGGGCAGAACGGCGAGCGGCTCGGCTTCGACCTCTACCCGTACACCGAGGACGCGGTCGGCGCCGTGCGGCGGAGCGTGCTCCAGTGGCGCTTCATCGACGCCGCCGCAGGGCGCATCGACGACACCGCGCTCCGTGCGGCGCAGGCGGAGAAGGACGCCGTGCGCGCCTACGAGCTCGTCTACGCCGCCCTCGGCGCATGACGGCCGCGGTGGCCGCACCCCAACCCGGCCGCAACAGCCGCGGCCGAACGGTCAGGGACTGTCCCCGGACATGGCCACAACCCGTGCCGGAAGCGAAACGATCTCTCCACAGCGAGAGGCGTGGCTGACGCGGCGCTCGTGGGGCTCGACGTCGGCACGAGCGGCGTCAAGGCGCTCGCGCTGTCGCGGCGTGGCGAGGTGCTCGCGCGGGCGGAGCGGCCCTACGCACTCTCGACGCCGCGAGCGGGCTGGGCGGAGCAGGACCCGGAGGACTGGTGGCGCGCCTCCCGTGACGCACTCGCGGCCTTGGGTGTCGAGCCGACGACGATCGGTCTCTCCGGGCAGATGCACGGCCTCGTCGTGCAGGACGGGCACGACCGCGTCCTGCGCCCGGCGATTCTCTGGAACGACCAGCGCACCGCTGCCGAGTGCGCCGAGATCGAGGCGCGCGTCGGGCTGCGCCGGCTGATCGAGCTGACGGGGAACCGCGCCCTGACCGGATTCACGGCGCCGAAGCTCCTCTGGCTGCGGCGGCACGAGCCCGACACGTACGCACGTATCCGGCATGTGCTGCTGCCGAAGGACTATGTGCGGTTCCGGCTGACGGGGGAGCGCGCGATCGACGTGGCGGATGCGTCCGGGACGCTGCTCTTCGACGTCTCGCGCCGCCGGTGGAGCGACGACGTGCTCGAGGCGCTCGACCTCCCTGGCGAGTGGCTGCCACAGGTCCACGAGTCGACGGCGGTCGGCGCGGCGGGCGACCAGGCGGCCGGCGCGCTCGGCGTCGGCATCGACCGGCCCGGCCCGCTCTCCGTCGTCCTCGGCACCTCCGGGGTCGTCTTCGCGGCGCTCGACGCCTACCGGCACGAGCCCGAGGCACGGCTGCACGCCTTCTGCCACGCCGTCCCCGGCACGTGGCACGCGATGGGCGTGATGCTCTCCGCGGCCGGCTCGTTGCAGTGGCTCCGGGCAGCGCTCGGCGACGCCTCGTACGACGAGCTGCTGGCGGACGCCGAGCGGTGGCGGCCGGGAGCCGAAGGGCTGCTCTTCCAGCCCTACCTCGCTGGCGAGCGGACGCCGCACGCGGACCCGGACGCACGCGGGGCGTTCACCGGCCTCTCGCTGCGCCACGAGCGCGGTGCCCTCGTCCGCGCGACTCTCGAGGGCGTGGCCTACGGCCTGCGCGACTCGCTCGAGCTCCTCCGCGGCATCGGCGTCACGGCCGACCTCGCCCGCGTCTCCGGCGGCGGCGCGCGCAGCCCGCTCTGGCTCCGGATCCTCGCGTCCGTGCTCGACCTGCCGCTCGAGCGGACGGAGGCGGAGGAGGGGGCGGCGTTCGGGGCAGCGCTTCTGGGAGCGGTCGCGGGCGGGGTCTTCGCGGACGCGCACGAGGCGGTCGCGTCCTGCGTTCGCGTGCGCGACCGCGTCGAGCCCGACACCGGCTGGAGCACGGCGTATGCCGACGGGTACGCCCGCTACCGCGAGCTCTACCCCGCGCTGCGGACGCTGCAGTGACCGTTCGCCCCTGACGCGCAGCACCGAGCGGCCCCAAAGACGTCGTCAACCGGCTCTCCGCGGGCCTTCGGCGCCGTTGTCGGCGTCCTGGCGATGGCGTCAACGGCAAGACGACGCTTTCCTAGGAATCGCCCGCCGCCTCGTTCGCGTGGCGGTCACCGCCTCCCGCCGCAGCAGAGCTTGCACGCGGCTGCGCCGGTTGCGGCGCCCAGCGCGGCCGAGCGGATCCGCCCTCGCCCTGCTCCTCGAACGGCTGCTCGCTCTAAGCCTGCTCCTGCGTGTCCTGCTCCTCGCCCTCCCGCGCCTGCTGCTCTCGGTCGTCCTGCGTCGGAACCTCCTTGGTGTGGGAGGCCTTCAGGTCCCGGCCTCGGGACGGCAAACCGCGGAGCCGCCGTTCGTCCGGCGAGCCGTCGGCCGGGCCGGGCCGTCAGTTCGACGCGCGGCGGATCTCGACGCGGCCCTTGCTCGCTCGCACTTCGAGTGCCGGCTGCGGCGCCGTGGCGGGGCCGCGCACGATGCTGCCGTCGAGGCGGAACGTGCTGCCGTGGCACGGGCACGTCACCTCGCCGCGCGCGAACGTGCCGCCGGAGAGCGAGCAGCCGCGGTGCGAGCAGCGGTCGGCGAGCGCGTGCAGGCGGCCGGCGTCGCGGACGAGGAGAACGCCGAACCCGTCTGCCTCCGCGCCGACGAGCCGTCCTTCCGTCAGCTCTGCCTCGTCGGCGACGGGCGTCCAGTCCTCCGGCACGCGCTCGAACGTCGTCTGGTCGACGCCGATCCCGCGGCCGAACGAGAGGTGCCCGCCGAGCCACGCCGAGAAGGTGGCGACGGCGTAGCCGAGCGCCGACAGACCGACGCCTCTCCCGCGGTCGCCACGGCGGCGGGCGCGGAAGGACAGCGCGTGCAGCACGAGCGCGACGCCGTTCGCCAGCCCGTGCACGCTGCCGACGCGCCGATCGCCGCCGCGGGTATCCGCCCAGTCGGAGAGGCCGGAGGCGGCCGTCGGGACGGCGGCTGCGATGCCCGCCGCGACGAGCAGATCGGCCGCGTGCTCCGACCGCTCGCCCCCGACCACGTCGAGGAGGAACGCACTCGTCCACGCACCGACGACGACGTCCGTCAGTGGCGGGTGCAGCGGGTGGCCGAGCCACGTGCCGCTCAGGAACTCCTTCAGCGGCGACGCCTCCGGCACGAGCGCGTCCACTGCGCCCTTCAACCGCTCCGACACGGGGTCGAGCAGCTCGAGGCGCTCGATCCGCTCGGCGACCGTCTCACGTCCCACTGGCCTCATCGGGACTCCTCTCCTAGTGCGTCGTCGTCAGGTCTGCGGAGTGCCGTCCACGACCATGACGGTGGCCTCCGCCACGCACGGGTGGTGCCCGCTGCGGCGCGGCTCGTAACGGCGACGCTCGCTACGGTCGGTTCGTGGCAAGTCGCCGCCACCTCGTCGCCGTCCGGCTCGCGCTCGTCGCGTTCGTCGTCCTGTGGCTCCTCGGGCCGGCGGCACTGCGCTCGGTGTTCCCCGTGTGGTTCGTCTTCCTGCTCGCCGTCGGCCTCGAGCTGCACTTCTTCCTCGGCGCGCGCCGGGCGTCGCAGCGCCTGCCGGATCGGCGCCCGCAGGAGGCCGACCGGGAGCGGTACGGCTTCGGCGGCGGCGACGGGGACGACCTGCTGCTCGTGCGGGACGGGGACGAGGACCTCTGGATCCGCCGTCCGGAGGAGGACGACGACCTCGAGGAGCTCCTCGCCGCGGCGCGGGAGCGGCCCGCCGGGGCGCCGGTGCGACGCCCGCCGCCGCGCCGCAGGCGCTCACGCCTCCGCGGGCTCCTCGTCGCCGTCATGGTGGTGGCGGCGTTCGGTGTCGGCGCGTGGCTGTGGCAGAGCTACACGGGGTGGAGCGGGCTCGACGCCGACGAGCGGGCGGCGGCGGTCGCGCGCTTCTCCGAGGAGGCGTCGGTGATCGCCGGGAAGCCGGTCCAGATTCGCTGCGACGAGGGGGGCGAGCACGTCGGGGCCGTCCAGCGCGCCGACGGCGTCGCGGTCGTCGGCGGCACCCTCGCGTACCTCACGCCCGAGCGCTGCCTCGACCTCTACCGGCTCGCCTTTCGCGGCGAGGACGACGGCAGCCAGACCGCGCGGTCGCTCGCCGTTCTCGCCCACGAGGCCTGGCATCTGCGCGGTGCCAGGGACGAGGGCACGACCGAGTGCTACGCGCTGCAGTCGGCGGTGGCGCTCGGCGAGCGGCTCGGGCTCGAGAGCGGCCGCGCCCGGCAGCTGATGCGTCAGCAGCTGACCGAGAACGCGCTCCGGACGCGCGGGAGCGCGCAGTATCTCGTCCCGGCGGACTGCCGCGACGGCGGGAGCCTCGACCTCGACGCCGACGACTCCCGCTTTCCCTGATGTCGGCTCAGAGGTCGCGGTCGCGCCGCCGCTCGACCTCGTCGACCTCGTCGACGTCGTCGGCAGCGTGGGCGCCGGTGCGGTCGGTGTCGTACTCGCGCACCGTGTCCGGATCGCTCGTCCGCTCGCCCCGGTGCGCGTTGTCGACGTCGGGCACGTCCGGATCGACCTCGTTGGCGCGGCGCATGGCGTCCTCCGCCGCCTCGCGCTGGCGCCGGGCGAGTTCCGCCTCCTGCTCCGCTGCGGCCTCCTTCTGCCCCGCGGCGCCCATCCGCTGCTGCGCCTCGCGACGCAGCTCGCGTGCCTCCTCACGCTGCTTCTCGAGCTTCCTGTCGCCGCCGCCTCTCATGCGCGCGAAGAGCGCGACGAGCACGAGCAGTGCGACCACGGCGATCAAGATCCAGATCCAGGTGTCCATGAAGTCCTCCTTCGAAGGGGGCGAGCCTTGAGAGGACCTCCCCCGCCGGCGCGAGTCGGTAACGCCGCAGTGTGCGGGCCTGGCGCGTAGCTCCACCCGCCTCGGCGAAGGTGGGGCGACCAGAGGCCGCCCCACCTCGTCGTGCTCCTCCGGTGACCGCTACGAGGCGGACCCGCGCCAGGAGGGCTCTTCGCCGTCGGCGACCTTCCGGGCGCCCGTGCCGTCGCTCTGCATCACGTAGAGCACCGCCTTGCCGAGCCGCATCGACGAGAACGCGAGCTGGGACCCGTCGGGCGTGAAGGCCGGCGAGGCCTCGTCGCGACCGGGCAGGCCGAACAGCTTTCGGATCCCGCTGCCGTCGGCACGCATCGTCCAGATGTCGCCGCTTCCCGCCCGGTTGCTGACGAAGACGATCCGCTTCCCGTCAGGAGACCACACGGGCATGCCGTTGTCGCCGAGCGTCTCGAAGTCGCTCCGCGTCCGCGTCAGCCGCTTGAGCCCCGAGCCGTCTGCGTTCATCACGTGGATCTCGGGGTTGTCCGGCCCGCTGCGGTTGTTCGAGAAGACGATCCGCTTGCCGTCCGGCGACCACGCCGGGGAGTAGCTCTCCTCCGGGTGCTTCGCCTTGCGGAAGGTCAGGCGCCGAGCGCCTGTGCCGTCGGCCCGCATCACGTGGATCTCGTGGGCGCCGCTGCGGTTGCTGACCCACGCGATCCGCTTGCCGTCTGGCGACCACTCCGGGCCGAAATCGTTGCCCGGGCTGCGCGTGAGCCTGCGGACGCCGCTCCCGTCGGGACGCATGACGTAGATCTCGCTGTTCCCGCTGCGGTCGCTGGAGAAGGCGATCAGCTGCGCGTTCGGCGAGAAGGCGGGCGTCCAGTCGCCGGCCTTGTTGTTCGTCAGCTTCGTGGTCTTCTTCGCGTGGGTGTCGAGCAGGTAGAGCTCCGAGTCGCCGTCGCGGCGGTCCGCGTAGACGATCGCCTCCTCCTGCGGCTTCGGCGGTGCGGCCGACACGCCGACTGCCGTGAGGAGCGTCGCGAGTACGGCCGCCGCGAGGAGCAGGTGGACGTGGTTGCTGGTGCGCTTCATGGTGTTCACCTCCGGTGTACGCCGCCGGCGCTCTCTCCGTCACCGGCGTCGCTCCACGGTGCCCGAGGAGCGAGGGGGCGCCAATGGGGTCGTCCGGTGTCCGGAGGTTCGGCTTCCCGTACCCCCGTGGTCGTGCTCCGGCGGTGGCGGATGGGCCGTGCTGGGCTCGAACCAGCGACCTTGGGATTAAAAGTCCCCTGCTCTACCAGCTGAGCTAACGGCCCTCGGGCGAGTATAGGAACGCTTCGGCAGACTTCTCGTGTGGACGTCAGCCTCCGGCCGCGCCTCCGCGGCGTCTTCCACCAGTACGCGTTCTTCGCGTCGCTCGCTGCCGGCGCGGCGCTCGTGCTCGCGGCCGACGGGGTGCGCGAACGCGTCGCTATGGCGGTCTACGCGACCGCGCTCGCGACGATGCTCGGCGTTAGCGCCCTCTACCACCGCATCGTCTGGCGGACGCCGGAAACGCGCCGTCTGATGCGGCGACTGGATCACTCCGCGATCCCGCTCCTGATCGCCGGGACGTACACGCCGTTCGCGGTGCTCGCGTTCGACGGGCTGCTCGCCGACGCGATCCTCCTCGTCGTCTGGGCCGGCGCCGCCGCAAGCCTGCTGCTCAACCTCTTCTGGGTCGACGCGCCGAAGTGGGTGACGGCCGTGGTCTTCATCGCGCTCGGGTGGGTCGGCGTCGCCGCCGTACCGGAGCTGCTGGAGTTCGGACTCGCGCCGACGCTGCTCGTCTTCCTCGGCGGCGCGCTGTACACCCTCGGCGCCGTCGCGTACGCCCTGCGGCGGCCGAACCCGGTGCCGCTCGTCTTCGGCTACCACGAGATCTTCCACCTGCTCGTCCTCGCGGCGGCGGCCGTGCACTACACGGCGATCGCAGCGTACGTGCTGCCGCAGGCGTGAGCTACGGTGGGGGCATGAGCGGCACGAAGGTGCAGAAGTCCGACGCCGAGTGGCGCGCCGAGCTGACGCCCGAGCAGTACGAGGTACTGCGGCGGAAGGGCACCGAGCGCGCGTTCACCGGCGAGTACGTCGACGCGAAGGAGCCCGGCGTCTACCGCTGCGCCGGTTGCGGCGCAGAGCTCTTCCGGTCGGACGCGAAGTACGACTCCGGCTCCGGCTGGCCTAGCTTCGTGGAGCCGACGAGCCTCGAGAGCGTGACGACGGAGACCGACCGCAGCTACGGGATGGTGCGGACGGAGGTGTCCTGCGCCGCCTGCGGCGGCCACCTCGGGCACGTCTTCCCGGACGGCCCGGGCCCGAACGGCCTGCGCTACTGCATCAACAGCTGCGCGCTCGAGCTCGACGCCAAGCCGTAGGACGCCGCCGCCGCGGCTATCCTCCTGCTGCCCG
>DASQNG010000207.1:0-3047 GCA_035645095.1 Gaiellaceae bacterium
GCGCGTGCCGGACGCTGGAACGCGACGGGCTCTTGCGTCGCTGCAGATGCTCCGCCAGCGAGTGTCAGGCCGCGATCGCGAAGGCGACGCGCATCATCGCTGAAGGATAACGCCCGGCTGTTCAAGGCCCGCGGCCGAGCGAGCATCACCTCGACTGGGCAAGCGTGCTCTCGCCTGAGCGCCGGATGCCGCGGAGCGTCCAACTCAGCCCAGGAGCTTGACTCGATTCCGTGGTCGGATCCGCAAGGCCTGGGACTCTGGCGTCCCGGTGGGCGTGGGCCGGTGGTTTTTCCGGTGGAACGGAGGGCCCGCTCCCCAACATCCACACGCGCCGGTCGCCGATCCGCCCTGGTCCGCAGGACCGCACTGCTCCATGTGACGCCGGCGGGAAATTGCACCCGTACTGCCCTCCAAACCCACTTCAGCTCGTCAGGCGGTGGACACCTGGCCCCCTCAACGGGCCACCGCCTCACGTGCAACTCGGACGCTCATGCGCAACTCGACGAGCGCCCACCCGACTAGGGTGCGCACGCGCTCCGCGTGAGACAAAGCTTGTGGATCCGGTCTCCCCGGCGTGGAGCGCAACGACTTCGCGCACGGGCTCGTCAGGCAGGTCCTGCGTGCGTAGGTTGGATGCCGTCGTCGACGTCAACCGAGAGGCGCTACCCGCCAACCGTGGCCAGTTCGACGGCCGCGACGCTGTCGGCGGCGAACCCCTCGAGCCGCTGCGAAACCGGCGCGTCTGGTGCGCCGGCGAACGTGCTCCTGTCCAGAACAGGCCGTTCCGCCGAGGGGAAGTCGCGAGAGCAAGGGTGTTCCGGAGAACCGCGCATCTGTCGCGGTTGCGACCGTGACGCAGAGCCCGCCGCTGACGTGCGGCGCGACGTAGGAGCGGCCGTCGCCCGCCGCGATCCGACGTCTGCTCGCGGCACCGGCCCGTGCAAGCGTCTCCCGAGCCGACGCGGTGAGATGAGGCTCTTCACCTGCCGACATCGCGCCCAGCACATGCCGGTGGCGGAGAGCGATACTGTGGCCCGCGAGCCTCCTGCGGACGTCCGGTTGCGCCATGGAGCCGAGGAGGGCCAGTGCTGAACGAGGCGGTGATGCCGTTGGTCCGGTGCTCGCGCGACTTTCGGGTTGTGCTCGCGCTTGTCGCGGCGTCGGCGGTGCTACGCGGGCTGGCCTGGGTCGCCGCGCTGCCCGCGTGGCAAGGGCCTGACGAGCCCGCGCACTACGCCTACGTCGAGCGGCTCGCCGACGGCGGCTTCCCGCCGCTGCAGCGCGGCCGGGCGGCCGACTCTCCCGCTCTCGCGGCTTCGCTGGCCGCGACCGCGTCCGAAGAGTTCCGTCTCGGCGCCCCGGCCCGTCCGCTCTCCCAGGGGCTGCGCGAGGCGCTACCGCACGAGCCGTCCGGGCTGTCCACCGTGGGCCACGCCGCGCGTGGCGCGACGGGCTACCCGCCGGCGTACTACGCGCTCGCCGTGCCGCTCTACGCGCTCCCGGGGCTCGAGACGGCGACCGCGCGGCTGTTCGCCGTACGCGTCGTCTCGGCGCTCGCGGTCGGCGCCCTCGTCGTCCTCACTGCGTTGTTCGTCCGCGAGCTCACGGGCAGGGACGGGCTCGCGCTCGCGGCCGGCGCGCTCGTTTCGCTGCCACCGCTGGTCGGCCAGGCTTCAGGGATCGCGAATCCCGACATGCTGCTCGCAGCCGGCGTCGCCGGCCTCGCATGGTCGGGCTTCCGGCTCGCGCGAATGCCGGGGAACGGCGGGGCGCGTCTGCACGCGGCCTCATGGTTCGCGCTGGTCGCGCTCACGAAGCCGGTCGGGATCGGGCTCGCGGGGGTCACGCTCCTCGCGTGCCTCGCCGCGGCGCGGCCGCACCTGCGCCGCCGCGCCGTGCTCGCGCTCGCCGGCGCCGTCGGGCTAGCGCTGGCGGCCGGCGCCGCCACGGCGGCGGCCTCGCACGAGACGCGGAGCACGCTTGCGTTCTCGGCGCGCTACCTCTGGGACTTCTACCGTCCCGGGGTGCTCGACCCGGGCGCGGTCAGGCCTTCTCGCGCCTGGGAAGTGTGGGTCGAGAGCGGAGTGGGCGGGTTCGGCTGGCTCAGCGTCTGGCTCCAGCCGTCGGCCTATCGGCTGGCGCTCGCCACGGTCGCGCTGGCACTCGCCGTCATCGTCGTCGGCGTCGTCCGCGACCGTCGTGCACTGCCCGTGGTGGCGGCCTTCGCCGCGGCTGTCGCGGTGTACGTCCTCGGCCTGCACGCCGTCGAGCTCCACGAGCTGCTGGAGCAAGAGCCGCCGTTGCTCCAAGGCCGCTACCTGATTCCGGTCGCTCCGCTCGCCGTCGGCGCGCTCGCCGTCGCGGCGGCGGCGCTGCCGCGCCGGGCGCTCCTCGGGGCGATGACCGTGATCTGCCTGGCATGGTCGCTCCTCGCCGCGCTGGCCCTCGACGCCGTGGTCGCCTACTTTGCCTCCTAGGACGGCCCTCATCGCGCTCGTCGCCGGCGCCGCGTTCGCGCTCGTCCTCCCCGCGCTCCTGCTTCAGCGCCTTGCGGCGAGGGACGTCGCCGTTCAGGTGGCCGCGCCTCCGCCGGGCGAGGTCTCGGCCCTCGTCGCGCTCGCGGGCCGGAGCGGATCGCTCGCGCTCCGCGCCGGGCCGTACCCGCCGGCCGCGGACGCGCGCTACGCTGTCCGGGTCGTCCTCGGCGTCAACGCCGCCAGCGCGCGCGTCTCGCTCGTCCTCCTCGACGCAGGCGACCGCGAGCTCGCTGGATGCCGGTTCGAGCCCGACGACTACGCCGTCGAGCGCTACCGGCAGTCGGCGCTGCTCGCCTGTCCGCTCCGCGACCCCACCGCCCTGCGTGCCGCCATCGTCTCGGTCGACGCGCGGCCGAGCGAGGTTCGCGTCGACGCGCGCCGAACGTCCGACGGGGAGTACAAGGGCGGCGTCCTGCTCGCCGGCGACTCCGGCGGCGTCGGCCCTGCGCTCGAGCGGCTCGGAACCGGCCGCCCTGCCGCTTTCGGCGGCTGGACGCTTATCGGCGCGCT
>DASQNG010000208.1:0-6998 GCA_035645095.1 Gaiellaceae bacterium
TACCGAAACGTCCGGAGCCGTATTGGGCGGGGGCGCAACGTCGACCCGGAAGCTGGCGTGAGTGAGATTGAACGATCCCTGGCTCGTATTCGACGTCTGGCTGAGAGTGACATTTGCCGTCCCCTCCGCGTGCGGAGTGACCGTAACCGTCTTCGTGTCACCGCAACTCGTGAAGCTCAACGAAGTGGGGCTGACGGTTGCGACGGCGTTATTGCTGGAACTGACGGAAACGACGAGCGTCGGATTTCCGGGGCCGCTCAGGTTACAACCATTCTTGCCGTCGTCGCCCGTTGGATCGACGAAGAGAACCGTCGATCCTGTCGCGCCGTTCGTATTCAGCGCTATGACCTTCGCCGAGCTGGGAAGCTCGTTCTTGATTTCATCCGCATACGCCACCGCCGCGAGCATGAGCGCCGCGAAGATCGCGCCGAGGATCAGGCTCCAACGCCCTCTCCTCTTGATCTGTGTCGGAGTAGCCATGTTCTGTGTTCCTCTCCTGCCGCAGTGAGAGCGGCGGTCTCGAAGCATCCGAAGTGAAGTAACTGCTGTCGGTAGACGGCTGGTAGATAGACCCCGTCACCGCACGTTCGCCGCACACGCCGTAGTAGGCGCGACGGCTCATCTAAGCCGTCTCAGCGCACCTCAATGGCGACCCTCCTGGAGAGACCTGATCTGTGGTGGTGTTGTCGTGCGCCGCGTGCGCTCATCCGAGGATCGCTCCTCTGCGCCGAGCGGCGTCGACACGACGAAGCCCGACAGAAGCTGTGGGCTCCGACGCCTCTCAGCTCCGCTCGTCCCGTCTGGTGTGGTGTGTGAAGAGATCAATGACTTCGTGTGCGAATGGAGGCGGGAACACCCCCTGCGCGCCCTCCATAGAAGCCCAGATCACCCCGAACCACCACTACCCGGATGGGTTGACAAGTGGTGACCCTCGGGTAGGTGCGTGAAATGCTTGTCGACCTGCCGTTCCCAGGACAGCGAGGTGGAACGCGCAGAGCCTCCCCTCTAGCGGAGCCTCACGTCCAGTGGCTCTTCGGGATTAGCTCGCCGTGGGTAGACACGCGAGGACTCGGGCGCGGCCAGGAACCCACACCGATCGGCTGGGAAGCCGGCACGCCGGCGCCCCTTCGGCGTCGAAGCTAGAACGGCTTCGTGGTCATCAGGAAGATCGCGAGGGCGAGGAGCCCGACGTCGATCCAGCTGAGCCGGCGATAGCGGTCGATCTGGGCGCGGAGCTCGGGCTCGGCCGCGCCTGCGGCGCCGAGCTGCTTCAGCTTGTTCCCTGCGGGCACGATCACCCCGAGGCCGAGCGCGAAGATCCCGACGAGGAGCACGAGGCCGGCGAGCGTCCAGCCGTCGCGCGTCCAGTCCCACGGACCCTCGAACACGAGCGCGATCCCGGCGACGAGGGTCACGAGCGCCGCGGGGATGAAGAGGAACTTCGCGAGGTCGTCGTCGTACTCGCCGAACGCGACGACGAGGCCGCTGTCGCCGCCGCGCGCCGCGAGCTCGACGAGGGCCAGGGAGAGGAGCGCTGCGCCGAACCAGGCAGCGGCGGCGAGGACGTGGACGAAGAGCAGTCCCTCGTACAGCGACATGGCGCGGGAGTATCAGGTGCGGCGCGGGCAGATGCAAGTCCGCTGCTGGCTCCTGGAACGAGACGCGGCGGCCCGTGGGGCCGCCGCGTGGTCGTCGGATCAGGAGTTGCTTGGAGTCTGGCTCTACGCCTTCGCGAGCGTCGAGACGCACTTGCCGAACGCATTCGCCTTGCCGCCGTACTTCGCCTTGAAGGGCGCCGCGCCCATCGTCTTCAGCTCGCTCTTGCACGTCTGGGCCGCCTTGACGGTGGCCTTGTGCTCGGACGCCACCTGGGCCTGCTGCTTCGCCATGACGCACTTGGCGACCGCCTGACCGGCGTTCTTCGCGCCGTAGTGCTCCGCGAACGACTTGCCGCCGTGGGTGGCCGCGAAGTTCGCGTCCTGCTGCTCGGCCCTGCACGCGGTGCGCGCGGCCTGGCGGGCCTCGGCGCTCGCCTTCGCCCACTTCGAGACGCACTTGCCCATCGCGTTCGACTTGTCCTCGCTCGTGCCGTACAGGGCCGTGAAGGCCGTATCACCGAGGCTCGTCTGCTGCGCCTTGCAGTAGCGGGCCCCGTTCAGCTTGTCGGCCTGCGCCGGCTGAGCGTCCGCGAGGGCGGCCGCCGGAATCACTGCCGCGGCCAGGAGGCCGGCGGCGATCGTCTTGAGCTTCATCTGTTTCCCTTCGTTTGCTGCGCGGTGACTTTCCAAGGTGTTCGTTGTCTCAGAGATAGAAGACGCCAGAACTCGAAAATCCTGTGCCAAGCGTCCGTAAGCATCATGTAAGGCTGGTGGGCCCCGGCCGCCATCCCCCTTTTCGGGTAGCCGTTTACCATGGCCGCATGGACGGGGTCTCCATGGCGCCACTCGAGGCGAGGCGGCACCGCGCGCTCGTCGACGCGCTGCCCGACCTCGTCTTGCGCCTGAACGGCGACGGTGTCTACCTCGAGGTCGCGGGCGACATCTCGAGGCTCGCGAACCCGCCAGAGGTCGTGGTCGGCTCCACGGTCCACGAGCTGCTGGAGCCGGATGTCGCCGAGAGCCTCCTGGCCTGCGTCCACCGGGCGCTCACGGAGCGGGCGCCGGCGACGGTCGAGTACCGGCTGCGCACGCACCTCGGCGAGCTCCGCGACTTCGAGGTGCGGGTCGCCCCGGCCGGCGACGACGAGGTGGTCGCTGTCGTGCGCGACCTGACCGACCTCCGCCAGGCGACGCGCGACCTGCGCGAGTCACGGGCACGCGTGGTCGCCGCCGGCGACGCCGCAAGCCGGCGGATCGAGCGGAACCTGCACGACGGGGCGCAGCAGCGCCTCGTTTCGACCGCGCTCCACCTCAACCTGATCCGGCGTCGCCTCGAGACGAACCCCGAGGTCGTCCCGGCGCTCCTCGAGACCGCCCAGGCAGAGCTCGCGCAGGCGCTCGAGGAGATCCGGGAGCTCGTGCGTGGCCTCCACCCGCGCGTCCTCCGCGACCAGGGGCTCGGCCCGGCGATCCGGACGCTCGCGGAGCGTGCGCTCGTGCCGGTGGAGCTGGCGGAGCTGCCGGTGCAGCGGCTGCGACCGGCTGTCGAGGCCGCCGCGTACTACGTCGTGGCCGAGGCGCTCGCGAACGCCGCGAAGCACGGGCGGGCGTCTCAGGTGTGCATCCGCGCCCTGCTGGAGGGGGAGTTCCTGGTCGTCGAGGTCAGCGACGACGGGGTGGGCGGAGCCGATCCCGCCGGCAGCGGCCTGCGCGGCCTGGCCGACCGCGTCGCGGCGCTCGACGGCCGCTTCGCCGTCTCGAGCGTCCCCGGCGCCGGCACGGCGGTCCGGGCCGAGCTTCCCGTCGCCTGAACGGGCCGAGAGGCAGGAGACGGCGCCCTCGCGCGGAAACCGGCGGCGCCCTCGCCCCCTCCACGAAAGAAGCGCCGTGAACGAACGGACACGCGTGCAGGACGCATCCCGCGCCGCGGGAGTCGTCTTCCTGCTCGTCGGCATCCTCGGCTTCGTCCCGGGCGTGACGACGGAGCTGTACGACGGGCTCGCCTTCGCCGGCGACGGCAACGAGTCGGAGCTGCTCGGCCTCTTCCGGGTCAGCGTCCTCCACAACATCGTGCACCTGCTCTTCGGGATCGCCGGGCTCGCGCTCGCGGACACCGCGAGCGGCGCGCGCACGTTCCTCGTCGGCGGCGGCGGCCTCTACCTCGTGCTCTGGCTGCTCGGTCTCGTCGGAGGGATGGACTGGCTGCCGGCCAACAGAGCCGACCACTGGCTGCACTTCGTCCTGGGCGTCGGGTTGATCGGCGCCGGCGTCGCGCTGACCCGCGACCGCACGCGCGCCGCCGCCACGTAGCCGTCAGTCCCCGGCATCAGGGTCGGGATATGCCCCTCGCCGCCGCCCCTCACCGCTCCTGAAATACCCCATCAGGGTGGTGAGCGGCAGGCGCGCCTCGGCCGAGAACCGGGTTGATGGCAAAGAGAGCGAGATTGCTGACGGGCCTGCGCGGCCTCGCCCTCGTGGCGGCTGCGGCCGTCGCGGCAGCCGTGCCGGCAACCGGCTCCGCATCGGAGCTGATCGACCGGAACGCCGCGAAGGTGCAGCTGCAGGTGGACGGCGGCGGACAGGCGCTCCTCAGCTACACCGCACGCGGGAAGCGCTGGAACGTGCTCGCGTGGGGCGCCGTCAACGCGCTGCACCCGACGACCGCGCGGCCGCAGGTGAAGTTCCGCCTCGACTACTCCGGCGGCTGGGGCACGTACCAGCGTGACGTGTGGAAGACGTTCCGCAACGGCTGCAAGCCCTACGACGGCCCCAAGCTGCAGTGGCTCGTCGCCGCGTGCACGGCGCCGGACGGCTCCTACTGGGCCGTGCAGTCGTGGCAGCGGATGCTCCCGAACTACGGCGTCTCGCCGGATGCCGACGGCTCCGTTTGGGAGCTCCGGCTCTCGCACTGGAAGGGCGACCTGCCCGTCCTCACGATCCACCAGAACTGGGCGTACAAGAAGTACCACCACCTGCTCGGCTCGTTCACGTACCTCGGCCGGCCGGTGCACGGCTTCAAGGCGACGAGCACCGGCGTGCCGCTCGACACGTTCGGCCGGAACCTGTACGTCGACACCTTCAACTCCGCGTACGGAAACGGCTGGAAGCGCGAGAACAGCTTCCTGATGCACAAGGGAAGCGGGAAGTTCTGCTACGGCTTCTATGGGCACACGTGGGCCGGCAAGCGGCACCCGTCGGGCATGGGGCAGCGCTACCGCGCCACGATCATCGGCCCCGGCGTGCTGCCCGACGTCTACTGGGACTCCGAGGCACCGGGCGCGTACGACCTGGCGTTCGACCTCGAGATGCACGCGTTCCAGAAGCAGTTCTACACCGACACGAACGCCTGCAAGCCCGTCTAGCGCCGCCGCCTATCATCGGCGAGTGGCCACGCGCGACGAGCTGCGCGATGTGCTGCGCCGTCACCCGACCGGCGTGGCGGTCGTCACCGTCGACCGCGACGGGGACCGCCTCGGGCTGACCGTGGCGACGCTCGTCTCGCTCTCGCTCGAGCCGCCGCTCGTCGGGATCGCCGTCGCGCGGCAGGCAGCGCTGCACGAGCTCCTGCGTGCGGCCGGCGGCTTCGGCGTATCGCTGCTCGCGTCCGGCCAGCAGGAGCTCGCCGAGCACTTCGCCCGCGGCGTGCCGCCGATCGCGCTCTGGCAGGGGATCGCGCTGCGCGAAGGGAGGCGTGCTCCGCTCCTCGACGGTGCCCTCGGCTGGCTCGAGTGCGCGCTCGACGCCGAGCACCCGACGGGCGACCACACGCTCTTCGTCGGACGCGTCGAGCGCGCGGAGCCCGGTGTCGCCGCCGACCCGCTCGTCCGCGTCGGCGGGAGCTACGCATGACCGACGCGGTCGTCTTCGACCTCGACGGCGTGATCGTCGACTCGGAGCAGGTCTGGGACGAGGTGCGCGAGGCACTCGTCCGGGAGCGCGGCGGCCGCTGGAGCGAGCGGGCGCAGGCCGACATGATGGGGATGAGCTCGCCCGAGTGGTCGGCGTACATGCACGAGACGCTCGGGCTCACGGAGCCGCCGGAGGAGATCAACGACGAGGTGGTGCGGCGGATGCTCGCTCGCTACGGCCACGACCTGCCGCTCCTCCCGGGCGCGGTGGAGGCGGTGGAGCGGCTCGCCACCCGCTGGCCGCTCGCGGTCGCCTCCTCCTCGAACAGGCCGCTGATCGAGGCCGTGCTGAAGCACGCCGGCATCGCCGGCCGCTTCGCCGCCACCGTCTCGTCCGAGGAGGTGGCGCGCGGGAAACCGTCGCCGGACGTCTACCTGGAGGCGGCGCGGCGGCTCGGCGTCGCCCCTGAGCGCTGCGCCGCCGTGGAGGATTCGGCCAACGGGATCCGATCGGCGCACGCAGCGGGGATGCGCGTGCTCGCGCTGCCGAACCCGCACTACCCGCCGGCGCCCGAGGCGCTCGCGCTCGCCGACGCCGTCCTCCGCTCGCCCGCCGACCTGACGCCTGAAGCCGTCAGCCCGTCGCGGTAGCGAGACGAGCGGCTAGTGGCACGTCCCATTAGCGTGACGCCGTCGCTCTCGTGCAGCCCTGGGTTACGCGACGCGGCCGAGGAGGACGCAGCCGTTGTGGCCACCGAGGCCCATCGCGTTCGAGAGCGCGACCTCCACCTGCGTCTCCCGCGCCTCGTTCGGCACGTAGTCGAGGTCGCAGTCCGGGTCGGGGTTCCGGTAGTTGATCGTCGGCGGCAACACCCCGTGGTGGAGCGCGAGCGCGCAGATCATCGCCTCGACGGCGCCGGCGGCGCCGAAGCAGTGGCCGGTGACGGACTTCGTGGAGGAGACGGCGAGCGCGTGGGCGTGGTCGCCGAAGACCTGCTTGATCGCGCGCGTCTCGGCGGCGTCGCCGAGCGGGGTCGAGGTGCCGTGCGCGTTCACGTAGCCGACGCGCTCCGGCTCGACGCCCGCCCGCTCGAGCGCGGCGCGCATCATCTCGGAGACGCCGGTCGACTCCGGGTCGGGCTGCGCCATGTGGTGCGCGTCGTTCGAGGCGCCGTAGCCGAGCACCTCCGCGTAGATCCTCGCGCCCCGCGCCTGCGCCGCCTCGAGCTCCTCGAGCACGAGCACGCACGCGCCCTCCCCCATCACGAAGCCGGCGCGGGTGGCGTCGAACGGGCGCGACGCACGCGCCGGATCCTCCTCCTCGGCGACGAGGCCGCGCATCGCGCAGAAGCCGGCGAGGATCAGCGGGTGGATGCAGGACTCGGTGCCGCCGGCGAGCACCGCGTCGGCCGCGCCGCGGCGGATCAGCTCCGCCCCCTCCCCCACCGCGTGCGACCCCGTCGCGCACGCGGAGACCGGCGCGTAGTTCGGGCCGCGCAGCCCGAGCGAGATCGCGATCTGGCCGCTGGCGGAGTCGACGAGCACGCTCGGG
>DASQNG010000209.1:0-7594 GCA_035645095.1 Gaiellaceae bacterium
GCCGCAGGACGAGGAGACGGGGCAGCTCGTCGACCGCCTGCGCGCCGACGTCGTGCCGGCCGCGACCGCGGGCGGCGACGCGGTCGCGTACGTCTCCGGCCTCAACGCGGCCTTCAAGGACATCGGCGACCGGATCATGGATCGGCTGCCGCTCTTCCTGCTCTACGTGATCGGCGTCACGTTCGTGGTGCTGGCGATGGCCTTCCGCTCGATCGTGATCTCGCTGACGGCGGCGGTCACCACGATCCTGTCGGCGTTCATCGGGTTCGGGGTGCTGACGCTGGTGGTGCAGGAGGGCTACCTGCTGAGCCTGACGGGGCTCGACCGCACGGGGCCGATCGAGACGTTCGTGCCGCCGATCGCCTTCGCGATCCTGTTCGGGCTGTCGATGGACTACATGGTCTTCATCATGAGCCGGATCCGCGAGGAGCACGTCCACGGCCTGCGCACCCGGGAGGCGGTGGAGCACGGCATCGCGGCGATCGGCCGGGTCGTCGTCGCCGCCGCGGTGATCATGGGCACCGTTTTCGCTGCGTTCGTGCTCACGGCGGACCGGATCTCGAAGGAGTTCGGGATCCTGCTCGCCGTCGCGATCCTGACCGACGCGCTCGTCGTGCGGATGACGCTCGTGCCGGCATTCCTGAAGCTGATGGGCGAGAAGGCGTGGTACATGCCGCGCTGGCTCGACCGGCTGTTGCCGAACCTCACGATCGAGCCGCCGCACGAGCGCAACGGCCGCTCGCCGGAGGCCGAGAGCGTGCCGGGGCCGACGGGAGCCTGAGGTGCTCGACCACGTCGGCCTCAACGTGCGCGACCTGGCCGCCAGCCGGGCCTTCTACGAGTGCGCGCTCGAGCCGCTCGGCTACCACCCCCGGCTAGAGCACGGCACGCAGATCGGCTTCGTCGGCCCGGAGCGGTACCCGCACTTCTGGCTCGCGCAGCGCGAGCCCGCAGGGACCGGGACGCACGTCTGCTTCCGGGCCGAGGGCCGCGTTGCCGTCGACGCCTTCCACGCCGCCGGAGTGGCCGCCGGCGGCACGGACAACGGCGGCCCCGGGCTGCGGCCGCAGTACGACGAGCGGTACTACGCCGCGTTCGTGCTCGACCCCGACGGCAACAACGTCGAGGCCGTCACGTACGAGGCGGCGTGACGAGCGTCTCGTCCGGATAGCACCAGAACCAGCTCTCGCCCGGCTCGGCCGAGCGCACGATCGGGTGCGTCGTCTCGCGGAAGTGCCCGCTCGCGTGCCGGTGCGGCGAGCTGTCGCAGCAGCCGACGTGGCCGCAGGACGTGCACATGCGCAGATGCACCCAGCGGCCGCCGATCCGCAGGCAGTCCTCGCAGCCGCGGATCTCGGGCGGGAGCTCCGTCAGCTCGATCGACTCCGAGTGCGTGCAGGTCACGCGGCTCGCACCTCGGCGGTGCAGAAGGCGCAGCGACGTGCGGCTGCGGGGATCGAGCTCAGACAGTCGGGGCACTGGCGTGTCTCCTCGTCCACCGGCGCCTCGGTGCGGCGCCGGGCCATCAGCGCGTTCACCGGCTTCACGACGAGGAAGTAGACGACGGCCGCGATCAGGACGAACGAGAGCAGCTGGTTGAGGAAATGGCCGTACCGGAAGACGGACCCGTTGAGCGTGAAGGTGAGCGCCGAAAAGTCCTGCTGACCGCCGACCGCTGCGATCAGCGGCGTGATCAGGTCCTGCACGAGTGCGTCGACGAGGGCGGCGAAGGCGACCCCGACCACGACCGCCACTGCGAGCTCGACGAGGTTCCCGCGCAGCAGGAACTCCTTGAACTCCCTCACGGGCGCGATTCTGCGCAATCCGGCTTCAGCCCGCAAGTACACTCGCGGCGATTCCGTGGGACGTGCTGACCGAGGAGCAGCGGGAGATCCGGCAGCTCGTGCGCGACCTTGCGCGCGAGCGTGTCGCGCCCCGCGCGGCCGAGATCGACGAGTCGCACGAGTTCCCGTGGGACGTCGTGGAGCTCTTCCGCGAGCACGAGCTGTTCGGCCTCCTCTTCGACGAGGAGTTCGGCGGCACCGGCACCGGCACGCTGCTCGCGCTCGTCGCGATCGAGGAGGTCTCGAAGGTGTGTGCGACGAGCGGGCTCCTGCTCGCCGTGCAGGAGCTCGGCTCGCTGGGGCTCAAGCTCGCCGGCACCCCCGAGCAGCAGGAGCGGTGGCTGCCGCCGCTCGCCTCCGGCGAGTCGCTCTGCGCATACGCGCTGACGGAGGCCGGCTCCGGCTCCGACTCCGCCGCGATGCGCACGACGGCCCGTCGTGACGGCGACGACTACGTCCTGAACGGGTCGAAGCGCTTCATCACCAACGCCGGCGTGGCGGAGCTCTACACCGTCTTCGCGAAGACGGACCCGGAGGCAGGCCACTCCGGCATCTCGGCCTTCGTGGTCGAGTCGGACGCGCCGGGCTTCGAGGTGACGCGGCTCGAGCCGAAGATGGGGATCTCGGGGTCGACGACGGGGGAGCTCGCCTTCGACGAGTGCCGCATTCCCGCGGCGAACCGGCTCGGCGAGGAGGGGGAGGGCTTCAAGCTCGCGATGCGGATCCTCGACCGCTCGCGCCCCGGCGTGGCGGCGCAGGCACTCGGGATCGCACAGGGCGCGACCGACTACGCGCTCGACTACGCCAAGTCGCGCGAGACGATGGGCCGGCCGATCGGGCAGCACCAGCTCGTGGCCGCGAAGCTCGCGGACATGGAGACGGAGTGCGAGGCGGCGCGCGGGCTGCTCTACCGCTTCGGGCAGATGGCGGACGCGGGTCTCGACGGACCCGAGCTGACCAAGGCCTCCGCGCAGGCGAAACTGAAGTGCGGCGACGTCGCGATGGCCGTCACGACGGAGGCGGTGCAGATCCTCGGCGGCTACGGCTACATCAAGGAGTACCCGGTCGAGCGGATGATGCGCGACGCGAAGATCACGCAGATCTACGAGGGGACGCAGGAGGTGCAGCGGCTCGTGATCGCGCGCGAGATGCTGCGCGAGCAGCGGGCCTTCCTCCTCGCCGGCGTCGGCTGACGCGGCTCGTCGAGCGCTACCCGATCGAGATCTTCGTTCGTCGAACTGCCCGAGGAGGTTGAGCTCGAGGCCCTTCACGCTCTCGCGGCGGAGGATCGGCACGCTGCCCCAGTGAGCGGATCGTACGCCGCGGCTACGGGCGAGCACCTCGACCGCGGCGCGCGTGGTGATCCCGTTCCGGCCTGTGGCCGCCCGAAGACGAGAGTCGCCCGCTCGTTCGATCGAACGGGTCGAACTGAGCCCGGGGCGGCGGGCTAGGCCTGCTCGGCGCGGAGCTGGGCCTTGTGCGCCTGCTTCGCCGTCTGGTAGGCCGCGAGCGCCTCCGGCGAGTCGACGTCGCCGAGCGTCGGCACCGGCCGGTCGGCGTACGAGGGCACGAGCGGCTCGGCGAGCTCGACCCCGAAGCGGCGCGCGAGCACGGACGCGAGAGCCTTCAGCTTCATCTCGCCGAAGCCGGGGAGCGCGTCGATGCGGCGCCGCAGGTCCTCGGTGTCGGCGGCGTCCCGCCACACGCGCGCCGCGTCACCGTCGTACTCGGCCGCGATCGTCGCCGCGAGCTCCTGCACCCGGCGCGCCATGCTGCCTGGGAAGCGGTGGATCGCCGGCTTCTGCCGGAACGCCTCCTCGAGCCGTTCAGGCGCCGTACTCGCGAGCTCTGCGGCGTCGAGTGTCCCGAGGCGCTCCTTCAGCTTGTGCGGCCCTGCGAACGCGGTCGGCACGGGCACCTGCTGGTCGAGCGCGAACCCGATCAGCAGCGCGAGCGGCTCCCGCGCGAGCAGCGCGTCCGCCTCGGAGTCCCCCGTGAAGTGGAGCGCGTCGGGCACGGTTCGATCCTAACCGCGGCGGGTATCCGGAGGCCGTGCCGGATCCCGCGCAGAAGACCGAGGACCTGTTCGACGAGGCCGAGGACGGGCGGAGCGAACGGACGCCGTGGCTCGCCCTGAGCGGAGTCCACATGCTCGTGCTCGGGCTCTTCGTCGTCGTCTTCGCGATCGCCTTCACCGCCTACCTGCTCGCGTAACCGGCCTTTCGGACACGCCCCGACCGCCCTACACTCGGCGGGTGGTCAGGAAGACGGTGACGCTCGTCTTCTGCGACGTCGCCGGCTCGACGCCGCTCGGCGAGCGGCTGGACCCGGAGGCGCTGCGGAACGTGTGGTCGCGGTATCACGAGACGGCGCAGGGCGTGCTCGAGCGGCACGGCGGGACGCTCGAGAAGTTCGTCGGCGACGCCGTGCTGGCGGTGTTCGGCATCCCGGTCGTGCACGAGGACGACGCGCTGCGGGCGGTCCGCGCCGCCGCCGAGCTGCGCGACGAGCTGGGCGGCCTCAACGACGAGCTCGAGCGCGCGTATGGCGTCCGCATCGGCGTCCGCACGGGCGTGAACACCGGCGAGGTGATCGCGGGCGACCCGGCGCAGGGGCAGGCCTTCGCCACCGGCGACGCTGTCGTGGTCGCCCAGCGGCTCGAGGCGAACGCCGGCGAGGGCGAGATTCTGCTCGGGGAGGCGACGATGCGGCTCGTCCGGCACGCGGTCACGGCGGACCTGCTCGAGCCGCTGACCCTGAAGGGGAAGGCGGAGCCCGTTCCCGCGTGGCGGCTCCTCTCCGTCGTCCCCGACGCGCCTGCGCTCGAGCGGCGACTCGACGCGCCGCTCGTCGGCCGGCAGGCCGAGCTCGAGCGCCTGCACGCCGAGCTCGCGCGGGCAGTCGAGGAGCGCACGTGCCGCGTGCTCACCGTCCTCGGCGAGCCCGGCGTCGGCAAGTCCCGGCTCGTGGCGGAGCTGCTCGCGTCGGTCGGCGACGACGCGCTCGGCCTCGAGGGCCGCTGCCTCCCGTACGGGCGCGGGATCACGTTCTGGCCGCTCGTCGAGATCGTGCGCCGCCTCGCCGCCGGGCGCGAGCCGGAAGCCGCCCTTCCGGAGTTGCTTGCGGCGGAGCCGGACGGGGAGCTCGTGACGGCGCGTGTGCTCGAGGCGATCGGGCGCGCGCCCGCGGCTTCGCGCAGCGACGAGCTCTACTGGGCGGTGCGGCGCCTGCTCGAATCGCTCGCGCACGAGCGTCCGGTCGTGCTCGTGCTCGACGACGTGCAGTGGGCCGAGCCCGCTTTCCTCGACCTCGTCGAGTACCTCGCCGGCTGGAGCCGCGGCGCGCCGCTCCTCGTCCTCTGCCTCGCCCGACCCGACCTGCGCGACGTGCGCTCCGGCTGGACGGCAGGCGGCGGGCTGCTGTCGCTCCAGCCGCTCGACCGGGCGCAGACGCGCTCGCTGATCGCCGGCGTCCTCGGCACCGACCGGCTGGACGCCGTTCCGGTCGCGGCGATCGGCCGCGCGACGGACGGCAACCCCCTGTTCGTCGAGGAGATGGTGCGGATGCTCGTCGACGAGGGCGTGCTGCGCGAGCGCGACGGCGTCTGGGAGGCCCCTGCCGGCCTTCCGGCGCTGCGGATCCCGGCGACGATCCAGGCGGTCGTGGCGGCGCGCCTCGACCTGCTCGACCCGCTCGAGCGGACGGTGCTGCAGCGGGCCTCCGTCGTCGGCGAGGTGTTCTGGTGGAGCTCGCTCGCGGAGCTCGCGCCGCGCGAGGAGGTCGGTGACGCGGGCGCGGTGCTGCAGGCGCTCGTGCGGAAGCAGCTGATCCATCCCGAGCTGACGGCGGTGCCCGGCGAGGATGCGTTCTGCTTCGGCCACATCCTCGTCCGGGACGCCGCGTACGACTCGCTGCCGAAGAGCGCCCGGGCCGACCTGCACGAGCGCTTCGCGGGTTGGGTCGAGGCGCGCGCGGCCGGCCGCGCCGAGGTCGACGATCTGCTGGGCTACCACCTCGAGCAGGCCTACCGGTACCGGCTCGCGGTCGGCGTCGCCGACGAGCGTGCGGAGCGGCTCGGGACGGGCGCGGGGGAGCGGCTCGAGGCGGGCGCGCGGCGCGCGCTCCGGCGCGGCGACGCGAACACGGCCGTGCACCTGCTCGAGCGTGCGGTCGCGCTGCCCGCGGCGGCACGTGTCCTGCGGGAGCGCCGGCTCCTGCTCGGCCGCGCCCTGCGCGACTGCGGCGACCTCGCGCGCGCGGCGACCGAGCTGGATGCGCTCGTCGACACCGCCGCGGCGGCGGGCGACGCCGCGCTCGGGCTGGCGGTGGAGATCGAGCGCTCGTTCCTCCGGATCTACACGGGCGAGGGAGACGTCGAGGAGTTCCGGCGGCTGGGCGAGCGCGCGGCCGAGGCGTACGCGGGGCTCCGCGACGAGGCGGGGCTCGCGCAGGCGTGGAACCTCGTCGCGCACGCGCACTTCGTGGAGTGCCGCATCGCAGAGATGGAGTCGGCGCTCGCCCACGCGCTCGTGCACGCCGAGGCCGCCGGCGACCGCCACCTCGTCTCGTTCCTGCTCACGGCGCTCGGTCGGGCAGCGCTCGTCGGGCCACTGCCGGTCGAGCAGGCACTCGCCCGTTGCGCGGAGCTGCGCGAGCGGGGCGCCGGCGACCGTGCCCTCGACGCGGTGCTGCGCGGTATCCACGCCTACCTCTGCGCGATGCAGGGGCGCTTCGACGTGGCGCAGGTGGAATCGGCCCGCAGCCGCGCGATCCTCGAGGAGCTCGGGATGGCGGTGCTGCTCGGGGGCGGCCGCACCTACTCGGGTGCGGTGGAGCTGCTCGCCGGCGCGCCCGAACGCGCCGAGGTCGAGCTCCGTGCGGGCGTTGAGCTGCTCGAGTCGCTCGGCGAGAAGGGGAACCTGTCGACCGTCGCCGCCTATCTCGCCGAGACGCTCGCACTGCAGGGCCGCGACGAGGAGGCGCTCGGGTACTCGCAGCTCAGCGAGGCCAGCGCGGCGGACTTCGATGTCATCTCGCAGGTCGTCTGGCGCGCGGCGCGCGCGAGGGTGCGGGCGCAGACGGGAGAGCCGGAGGAGGCCGAGAGGCTCGCACGCGAGGCCGTCGCGCTGGCGGCGGAGACCGACTTCCTCAACCTGCACGGCGACGCCCTCGCGCGGCTCGCCGAGGTGCTGCGGCACGCGGGTGCGCCCGGGGAGGCCGCCCAGGCGGCCGCCGAGGCGGTCGAGCTCTACACGGCGAAGGGGAACACGGTCGCCGCCGCTCGGGTGGGCGCCGGCGCGCCGTTCAGGCCGGTGGGATCACCAGCGTCGCCATCGGGGTGACCTCGTGCTCCGGAAGCTGCCGGAGCGGCAGCCGCTCGACGAGCGCGTCCACGACCGAGTACGGCGAGGCCTCGTAGACGACCACCTCGTGCGTCGGCGCGTAGTGGTCGAGCAGCGCGTCCGTCAGCTCCACCAGCCCCTCGCGGCGCACCTCGGTCACCGCGCGCCGCTCGCCGACGACGCTGATCTGCCAGAGCAGGACGTGAGCGGCGGTGTCGAGCGGCGGCCGCCGCGCGAGGAAGTACGAGGCGCCGTAGCTCTGGCAGCCGCTGCGGCCGGGGTCGATCCCGAGGTCGGCGAAGAGGCAGTCCTCGGCGGACACGGCGGGCAGCATCCGCGCAGGGATGCCCTCGGCACGCGCCCGCGCGACCGCCTCGTGTGACGGTGCCACGAAGACCCCAGGGTGGC
>DASQNG010000210.1:0-7193 GCA_035645095.1 Gaiellaceae bacterium
GGCGAGGCCGTCTCGTTCGTCGACGTGCCGCTCGACCTGGAGTGGTGCACGCCGTTCCAGCGGGACGTGGCGATCGCGCTGCAGCGTGTGCCGTGGGGGGAGGTGGTGGCCTACGGCGAGCTCGCGGCGGCGGCCGGGCACCCACGCGCCCAGCGCGCGGTGGGCACCTTCTGCGCGGGCAACCGCTACGCGCTCTTCCTCCCCTGCCACCGCGTCGTCGCCGCCGACGGGATCGGCTCGTACGGCGCGTCCGGGCTCGCGTCGAAGCGCCGGCTGCTGCGGCTGGAGGGACATGTCGCTCTCTGACGACCTCCGGGCCGAGCTGGCCGCGGTCGCGCCGGAGCGGGGCTGCTGCCGGCTCGCCGAGCTGTCGGGGCTCTTCCACTCGGCAGGGAGCGCTCGCCTGCGCGGGCGGGGACGGGTCGACGTCCACCTAGACCTGGCCGGCTCGGCTGTCGCCCGCCGGGGGTTCACGCTCCTGCGCGACCTCCGCCTCCCGGCGGAGCTCCGCACGTATCGCCGGCGTGCGTTCGACCGTGCCACGCGCTACCAGCTCCACGTGCCGGGCGTGCCCGGGGCCCTGCCGACGCTCGTCGAAGCTGGTGTCCTCGACGCACGCCACGGCCCGCGCGAGCGGCCGCCGCGTCGCGTCGTCGGCCGCGGCTGCTGCCGGGGCGCGTACCTGCGCGGCTCGCTGCTCGGCGGCGGGTCCCTCTCCGGCCCGCGGGCGCCCCACCTCGAGGTGCGCACGACGTCGCTCGAGGGGGCGGAGTTCCTACGCGGCCTGGCCGGCGCCGGCGGAACCCGTCTCGCCGTCCTCGATCGTGGCCGGCACGCCGTCGCCTACGCAAAGGGGATCGACGCGATCGAGGCGCTCCTCGTCCTCGCCGGCGCGTCCGACGCGGTGCTCGTACTCGAGGAGCGCGCAGTCGTCGCCGCCACGCGGGCCGATGCGAACCGGCTGGCGAACGCCGACCACGCGAACCTCGTGCGCACGACGCGCGCGGCGCAGCGGCAGCTCCTCGCGGCGCGCGAGCTGCAGCGGAGCGGGGCGCTCGAGCGGCTGCCGGAGCGGCTGGCGGAGGTCGGCCGGCTGCGGCTCCGCCACCCGACCCTGTCGCTGCGCGAGCTCGGCGCCCGCTGCGAACCGCCGGCGACGAAGGCGTCCGTGCACCGGCGGCTGCGGCGGTTGCAGGAGCTCGCCCAGGTTTGCGACACATAACGACACGGTTTGCAATTCCGATAACATTTCGGCTGCCGGTGTCGTACTCTGTGCGTCGGCGGGCCCGAGCTCGTTCGACGGTGGATTCAGACCCCGTCCGTCGTCGATCCGGAGCCGGTCAATACGGAGGGGGAGGTCGTCCTCGGAGCTCCCCCTCCGGCCCGCCACCTCACGGAGGCGTCTCGGCCGGCTGCGGCTGCAGCGCGCGGCGCGCAGCGTGCGCTAGGTTCCGCGCCGTGGACGCCGCCTACGTCGAGCTGAAGGAGCGCCTCGCGGAGATCTGGGACCTCCAGAAGGCGCGCGCGCTCCTCGGCTGGGACCAGCAGGTGAAGATGCCGCCGGGCGGGGGGCCGGTGCGCGCCGAGCAGCTCGCGACGCTCGACCGCATCTCGCACGAGAAGTTCACGTCGCCCGAGATCGGCCGCCTGCTCGACCGTCTCGAGGGCTTCGAGTCGTCACAGCCCTACGACTCCGACGAGGCAAGCCTCGTGCGCGTGACGCGGCAGGACTGGGAGAAGGCGCGGCGCGTCCCGAGCGAGCTCCGGGCGGAGATGTCGCGCGCGTCGTCGCTCGCGCTGCCGGCCTGGGCGGCCGCGCGGGAGGCCTCCGACTTCGCCGCGTTCCTGCCGCACCTGCGGCACAACCTCGACCTCCGGCGCAGCTACGTGGAGTGCTTCGACGGGTTCGCCGAGCCGTACGACGCGCTGCTCGACGACTTCGAGCGTGGCATGACCGCCGCCGAGGTCCGCACGGTCTTCGACCGGCTGAAGGAGGAGCAGGCGCCGCTCGTGGCCGCCGTGGCGAACGAGGGGGACCGGCCGGGCCGCGATCGCCGCTACCCGGTCGAGCAGCAACAGCGCTTCGAGCTGAAGGTGATCGAGCGCTTCGGCTACGACCCGCATTCCTGGCGGCTGGACGCGACGGTGCACCCCTTCGCCAACTCGATCTCGATCGACGACATCCGCCTCACCACGCGCTACCACGAGACGAACCTCGACGGCCTGTTCGCCACGATGCACGAGTGCGGCCACGGGCTCTACGAGCACGGCGTCTCCCGTGATCTCGAGCGCACGCCGCTCGCGCGAGGCACGTCGCTCGGTCTGCACGAGTCCCAGAGCCGGCTCTGGGAGAACCTCGTCGGGCGCAGTCTCCCGTTCTGGCGCTTCTTCTACCCGCAGCTGCAGGAGCACTTCCCCGAGGCGCTCGGCGACGTCGAGCTCGACGAGTGGTACCGCTCCGTCAACTGGGTCTCGCCGTCGTACATCCGGGTCGAGGCCGACGAGGCGACCTACAACCTGCACGTGATCCTCCGCTTCGAGCTGGAGCAGCAGCTGCTCGACGACTCCGTCGCGCCGGACGACCTTCCGGGCATCTGGAACGAGCGGATGCGCGACCTCCTCGGCGTCGAGCCGCCGAACGACCGCCTCGGCGTGCTGCAGGACGTCCACTGGGCGGCCGGCCTGATCGGCTACTTCGCCACCTACGCGCTCGGGAACGTCATCTCGGCCCAGATCTGGGAGCGGATCTCCGAGGACCTCCCCGACCTGCACGACCGCTTCGAGCAGGGGGAGTTCGGCGAGCTGCGGCAGTGGCTGATCGACCGGCTGTACCGGCACGGGCGGAAGTTCACGCCGAAGGAGACGCTCGACCGCGTCGTCGGCGGCCCGCTCGACGCGACGCCCTACCTGCACTAGCTGCGCGACAAGCTCGGCGTCGCGGCGTAGGCGCCGCCGCTCCGCGGCGGACTGCTGACGCCGGCCGGCCGGGGCGTCTTTAGACTCGCGCGCGGCAGCCTAGGACCGGACCAGACGACTGGAGCAGCAATGGCAATCCGCGTAGGCATCAACGGCTTCGGCCGGATCGGCAGGAACTTCTTCCGCGCCCAGCTCGAGCGCAGCAGCGACATCCAGATCGTCGCCGCGAACGACCTCGGCGACATCGCGACGATGGCGCACCTGCTCAAGTACGACTCGGTGCTCGGCCCGCTCGACGCAGAGCTCGAGGTCGGCGACGGCGTCATCCGCGCGGCGGGCGAGGAGGTGAAGTACCTCTCCGAGAAGGATCCGGCGGCCCTCCCGTGGGGCGACCTCGGCGTCGACGTCGTGATCGAGTCCACCGGTTTCTTCACGAAGCGCGAGGGGGCGCAGAAGCACCTGGACGCGGGCGCGAAGAAGGTCGTCATCTCGGCCCCGGCGACGGAGCCGGACGTCACCCTCGTTCTCGGCGTCAACGAGGGGGACTACGACCGCGAGCAGCACCACGTGATCTCGAACGCGTCGTGTACGACGAACTGCATCGCGCCCCTCGCGAAGGTGCTGCACGACCTCGCGGGCATCGAGAGCGGCTTCATGACGACGATCCACGCGTACACGAACGACCAGCACGTGCTCGACCTGCCGCACTCCGACCTACGGCGCGCGCGGGCCGCGGCGATCAACCTGATCCCGACGTCGACCGGCGCCGCGAAGGCGATCGGGCTCGTCCTGCCGGAGCTGAAGGGGAAGGTGGACGGCGTCGCCGTCCGAGCGCCGGTGCCGACCGGCTCGCTCACCGACTTCGTCGTGAACCTCGGTCGCGAGGTGACGAAGGAGGAGGTCAACGACGCCTACCGCACGGCCGCGTCCGGGCCGCTCGAGGGGATCCTCCAGTTCAGCGAGGACCCGCTCGTCTCTACCGACATCGTCGGGTCGCAGTACTCCTGCATCTTCGACAGCAAGCTGACGATGGCGCACGGCCGGAGCGCGAAGGTCTTCGGCTGGTACGACAACGAGTGGGGCTACAGCTGCCGCCTCGTGGACCTCGTCGGCAGGCTGCTGTGAGGTTCTCGCAGGTCCGGCTGCTGACCGACGACGTCGGGGCGACCTTCCGCTTCTGCCGCGAGCTCGGGCTGGAGCCCACGTTCGGCGGCGAGGGCGACGACTACGCGAGCTTCCGCGCCGGCGAGGGCACCGTTGCGATCTTCAGGCGTGCGGAGCAGGGCCACACGGTCGGGCTCCGCCTGCCGGGCGACAGCGCGCTGCTCGTGCTCGAAGTCGACGACGTCGACGCCGAGGCCGCCCGGCTCGCGGAGTGGGTCGTGCAGGAGCCCGTCGACCGGACCGACTGGGGAGGGCGCGTCGCGTACCTGCGCGAGCCGGGCGGAAGCCTCGTCGAGCTCTTCCAGACGATCGCGACGGCCCCGGGGTGAGAGTCCCGCGCTCCGTCCGGGATGCGGACGTGGCGGGCAAGGTGGTGCTCGTCCGCGCCGACCTCAACGTGCCGCTCGAGGACGGGCGCGTCGCCGACGACACACGGATTCGCGCCGCGCTGCCGACGCTCGAGCTGCTGCTCGAACGTGGCGCGCGCGAGATCCGCGTCTGCTCCCACCTCGGGCGGCCGAAGACGGAGGAGGATCGGGCGAAGTACGCGATCGCGCCGGTCGCGGAGCACCTGCGCTCGCTGCTGCCGGACGCGCGGATCGCAGTGCTCGAGAACACTCGGTTCCACGCGGGCGAGACGAAGAACGACGAGGGCTTCGCCAGTGAGCTCGCCCACGGGTGCGACGTCTACGTGAACGACGCGTTCGGCTCGGCCCACCGCGCCCACAGCTCGACCGAGGCGGTGGCGCGGGTGCTGCCCGCGTACGCCGGGCTCCTGCTCGAGCGGGAGCTGGAGATGCTGGGGCGCCTGCTCGGCGACGTGGGGCGGCCGTTCGTGCTCGTCACCGGGGGCGCCAAGGTGGACGACAAGCTCGGCGTGCTCGAGCACCTCGGCGGCCGGGCCGACACCGTGCTCGTCGGCGGAAAGATGGCCGAGGAGCTGCGCGACAGGAACCCGCTCTCCTTCGACGTCGTGCTGCCGACCGACGTGGTCGCCGCGGCGGCGTTCGAGGAGGATGCGGAGGTGCGTGAGTCGCCGTACGACGCGCTGCCCGACGGCTGGCTCGGCCTCGACATCGGGCCCGCGACCCGCCGTGACTTCGCCGAGCGCATCGCCGGCGCGCGCACCGTCTTCTGGAACGGGCCGATGGGCGTCTTCGAGTGGGAGCGGTTCGCGGCGGGGACGCGGGCGGTGGCGCGGGCCGTCGCCGAAGCCGACGCGTTCACGGTCGTCGGCGGCGGCGACTCCGTCCGGGCCGTCAACGAGCTCGGTCTCGAGGAGCGGATCTCGTGGGTCTCCACCGGCGGCGGCGCGTCGCTCGAGCTGCTCGAGGGCAAGGAGCTCCCCGGCGTCACGGCGATCCCGGAGACATGACGTGCTGATCGCCGGCAACTGGAAGATGTTCAAAGGCCCCAGGGAGACCCGGGCGTTCTTCGACGGCTTCTCGCCGCCGGCGGGGGTGGACGTCGTCCTCTGCCCGCCGTACCCGGCCCTCCCGGCCGCCGTCGAGACGGGGCAGACGATCTACGCACAGAACGTCCACTGGGAGGAGAGCGGCGCCTACACCGGCGAGGTCTCGCCCTCCATGCTGCTCGAGCTCGGCGTCCGCGGCGCCGTCGTCGGCCACTCCGAGCGGCGGCAGCTGTTCGGTGAGACCGACGAGATGGTCGCTCGGCGGGCACGAGCCGCCCTCCAGGCGGGCCTCGGCGTGATCGCCTGCGTGGGGGAGACCCTCGAGCAGCGCGACGCGAACGACATGGAGCTCGTGCTCAAGATCCAGGTCGAGGCGATCGCGTACGCGGCCGGCGACCACCCGAACCTCGTGCTGGCCTATGAGCCGGTGTGGGCGATCGGGACCGGCCGCACCGCCACGCCGGAGCAGGCGCGCGAGGCGCACGCCTTCGTGAAGGGGATCATCGACCGGCCCGTCCTCTACGGCGGCTCCGTCAAGCCCGAGAACGCCCCCGAGCTGCTCTCGCAGCCAGGCGTCGACGGCGCCCTCGTGGGCGGCGCGTCCCTCGACCCTGAGTCCTTCGCGGCGATTTGCCGGGCGGCGTCGACCTCGTAACGCTCGTCGTCCTCGACGGCTGGGGCTGCGCGCCGCCGGGGCCTGGGAACGCCGTCGAACTCGCCCGCACACCGGTGTTCGACCGGCTCTGGCGCGAGCATCCCCACGCGCGCCTCGCGGCGTCGGGCGAGGCAGTCGGCCTCCCGCCGGGGCAGATGGGCAACTCCGAGGTCGGGCACCTGACGATCGGCTCCGGTCGTGTCCTCTTCCAGGATTTGCAGCGTGTCAACGTGGCGGTGCGCGACGGCACCTTCTTCGAGAACGCGGTCCTTCGCGGCGCCTTCGACCGCGCCCGGGCGCGGGGCGGGCACGTGCACCTGCTCGGGCTCGTCTCCTACGGCGGCGTGCACTCGCACCTCGACCACGTCCGCGCCCTGCTCGAGCTCGCGCAGCGTTGCGGGATGGCCGAGCGCACGTGGATCCACGCGTTCACCGACGGCCGCGACGTCTCGCCGACGTCGGGCGCGCGGGACCTCGCGGAGCTGCCGCCGGAGCGCGTGGCGACCGTCGTCGGCCGCTACTACGCGATGGACCGCGACGCGCGCTGGGAGCGGACGGAGCGCGCGCTCGCCGCGATCGTCGGGGGCGAGGGCGTGCGGGCGACGGACCCGACGGCGGCGGTGCACGCAAGCTACGCCTTGGGTGTCACCGACGAGTTCGTCGAGCCGGTCGTGCTGCCCGCGGCTCCGCGGCTGACGCAGCAGGACAGCGCGATCTTCTTCAACTTCCGCCCGGACCGTGGCCGGCAGCTGTCGCAGAAGCTCCTCGCAGCGGGCATCGACCTGACGACGATGACGCGCTACCGCGACGACTTCGACGCGCCGGCGGCGTTCGTCGAGCAGGAGGTGCGGCTGACCCTCGCCGAGACGCTCGCTGCCGCGGGTGCACGCCAGCTGCATGCAGCGGAGACGGAGAAGTACGCGCATGTGACCTACTTCTTCAACGGCGGCAACGAGCAGGAGTGGCCCGGGGAGACGCGGCTGCTCGTGCCGTCGCCGCGCGACGTGCCGAGCTACGACCACAAGCCGGAGATGTCCGCGCGGG
>DASQNG010000211.1:0-3206 GCA_035645095.1 Gaiellaceae bacterium
CGAGCTGCGTCCAGAGCCCGAAGTGCGGCAACCTGAACGAGTACCTCGACAAGGCGGCCGCGCTGACGCTGTTGCGGCGGCTGCTCGCCGGCTAGCTCCGGCCGAAGATCAACTCGAGCTCGACCGTGCGCAGCCAGGAGAGGGCGAACGCCCACACCGCCGCCCATTCGGCGACCAGGATTCCCCGACCCGGCTCACCGGTGAGGCCGGTGAGCCCGGCGAGTGCGAGCGCCAGCAGGATCGCCGCCGCGCACGCGTAGTGGAGGGTGCGCTCGGCCGGGCGGTGCTTGCCGAAGTAGTAGCTCATCAGCGCGAGCAGCAGGATGAAGACGGTGGCCGCGGCGAAGTGGATCGACTCGACGGTGCGCTCCCCGAGCAGGACCTGGAGGGGCGTCGAGGGCACGCCCGCCCCCGGCTTGCCGGTCGGGAAGAGCGCGACCACGATCGCTGCGATGCCCGCGTAGGTGCTGACGCGAGCCTCGCGCGTGCGGTCGACGACCTTGTAGATGACGAGGAAGACCCCGATCGCACAGAGCAGCCCGACGAAGAGCTCGCGCACGCCCGAGTAGTAGTACGCGCTCAGCGAGCCGCGCGGGAACGGCTGCCCGCCGAAGAGGAGCGGCTCGAGGAGGACGAGGACCGGCGGCAACAGCACACCGAGGACCCCGATCGCGAAACGCATGAAGACGTACGAGCGGACGTACGGCTGCGCGGCCGGATCCGCGGGCCGCTCCTCGACCTCGGCGGCGGGCCAAGCGCTCCTGAGCATGCGCGGCGAGCCTAGAAGATCGTCGCAGGTGCGTCTAGAACAGCCGGATGCAGCCGTTCACGGCGAGCGTGAGGAAGAGCGACACGGCGAGCGAGAGGAGCAGGCAGCCGGGCGAGCAGCCGTACACCTGCACGCGGCCACCCCGGTAGCGTCTCGGCGAGAACATGCCCACGGACGCCCTCCCTCTCCACGTGCCACGGCCGCTACACCTCGTGCCCGGGCTGAGGCCGTGAGCACCAGCCGCGCCGCGCGCGGTGGCACGCTCGTCGTCGGGGGCGGGTTCGCCGGGAGCTACGTCGCCCGCCTGCTCGGCCGCCGGGGCGCGACGATCGTGAGCCCAGACAACTCGATGCTCTTCACGCCGATCCTCCCGGAGGCGGCATCGGGGACGCTCGAGCCGCGCCACGTCGTCGTGCCGCTGCGGCAGATGTGCCCCCACGCGGAGCTCCTGCTGGGACGCGCCTGCGGCCTCGACGAGGAGAGGCGGGTGGTCGAGGTCGCGACCCCCGACGCGGGCCGGTTCGAGGTCGCGTACACCGACCTCGTCGTCGCACTCGGCGCGGTCGCGCGGACGTTCCCCGTCCCAGGGCTCGTCGAGCACGCGCTCGGGTTCAAGGACCTCGCGGACGCGATCGCGTTGCGCAACCACGTCCTGCGCGAGCTGGAGGCAGCGGACGCCGAGCTCGACCCCGCCCTCGTGGCGCCGCACCTGACCTTCGTCTTCGTCGGCGCGGGGTACGCGGGGGTCGAGGCGCTCGCGGAGCTGCGCGACCTCGTCGGGGACGCGCTCCGCTGGTACCCGCGGCTGCGGCACGTCCCGCAACGCTGGCTCCTCGTCGACGCGGCGCCGAAGATCCTCTCGGAGATCCCGACCCGCCTCGGCGAGTACGCGGCGCGGGAACTCGCCGGCCGCGGCATCGAGATCCGCGTCGGCACGACGCTCGAGTCGGCGACGCACGGGGAGGTCGTGCTCTCCGACGGGGACCGGATCGGCACGCACACGCTCGTCTGGACTGCCGGGGTGAAGGCGAACCCGCTCGTGGGCGAGCTCGGGCTGCCGCTCGACGAGCGCGGCCGGGTGCGCGTCGACCCCTTCCTCCGCGTGGAAGGCCGCGAGCACGTGTGGGCGCTCGGAGACTGCGCCGCCGTGCCCAACACCCGCACCCCCGGCCGGGTCGACCCGCCGACGTCGCAGCACGCGCTCCGCCAGGCGCGCCGGCTCGCGCGGAACCTGTCCGGCGAGCTCGAGCCGTACGGCTACCGGATGCTCGGCCAGGTCGCGACCCTCGGGCGGTACAAGGGGATCGCGGACGTGCTCGGCCTCCGCTTCCGGGGCTTCCCCGGCTGGTTCATCACCCGGACGTATCACCTGCTGCAGCTGCCGCTCCCGTCGCGGAAGCTGCGCGTCGTCACCGACTGGACGACCTCGCTCTTCTTCCGGCGCGACATCGCCGAGCTCTCGATGCTCGGTCGTCCGCGGCGGCTCGGCGAGTGACGGCGCTCGCGGCCCGCGGGCTCGAGAAGCGCTACGGCGGCACCTACGCGCTGCGCGGCGTCGACCTCGAGCTCGCCGACGGCGAGCTGCTCGGGCTGCTCGGGCCGAATGGCGCCGGCAAGTCGACGCTCGTGAAGATCGCCTGCGGCCTCGTCCGCGCGACGGCCGGCGCCGCGAGCGTGTGCGGCGCCCCCGCGGGGTCTCGGGCCGCACGGAGCGCGATCGGGTACCTGGCGGAGCTCTTCCGCTTCCCGGGCTGGTGCACCGCGGACGAGGTGCTCGTACTCCACCAGCGGCTCGCCCGCTCCGGCGGCGGCGAGCGCGAGCGCGCCGATCTGCTCGAGCTCGTCGGGCTGAGCGACGCGCGACGGCGCAAGGTCGAGGCGATGTCGAAGGGGATGCAGCAACGGCTCGGGATCGCGCAGGCGCTCGTGGGGTCGCCGCGGCTGCTCGTGCTCGACGAGCCGACGAGCGCCCTCGACCCGGCGGGGCGGCGCACGGTGCGCCACCTGCTCGAGGAGGTCCGCTCCCGCGGGATCGCCGTCCTCTTGAACTCGCATCTCCTCAGCGAGGTCGAGCTCGTGTGCGACCGCGTCGTGATCCTGCACGAGGGCCGGGTGGTCGCGGCCGGAACGCCCGACGAGCTCGGGCGGCCACGCGGCGTGGAGCTCGAGACGTCGGCGGGCACGCGCCTCGTCGCCGGTGCGGGGCGTGCGGACGCGCCGCGGCTCGTGCAGGAGGCGGTGCACGCCGGCGAAGAGGTCTACGGCGTGCGGGTGCTGCGGTCGACGCTCGAGGACGTCTACCTCGACGCGGTGGGGCAGTCGGAGTGAGGGACGCGGTCGTCGTCGCGGGCTACGCGCTGCGGGAGAGCGTGCGCCGGCGCGTCTTCGTCGTCGTGGCCCTGCTGACGGCGGCGTTCCTCTACCTCTACCACCTCGG
>DASQNG010000212.1:0-9541 GCA_035645095.1 Gaiellaceae bacterium
GAAGATCGGGAGCTCCACCTTGTTGTCGGCCGGCAGCCCGACGAAGACGAGCGTGCCGCCACGGCGGAGCGAGCCGTAGGCGTCGCTGAACGCCTTCGGCACGACCGCCAGCGCGATCGCCGCGTCGGCGCCGCCGAGCCGATGGATCGCCTCTGCGGCGTCCTCCTTGGAACCAGCCGAGAAACGCGCCCGTCTGCGCCGTCGAAGACTCACGTGTCTACCGGCTCGCACGCAGCGAGTTCCTGGCCGCGGTGACAGGCCACCCGTGAGCTTGCTGCAGGCTTCCGATCTGGTGGCGACCCGGGTCGAAGTCCGAGGCGCACGCTCGGCGAGGCGTCGCGACTCGGATGGTTGGACTCGTTGCGCTGCGGCAACCAACGGACATGGCGCGAAGCAGACGAGAGCCTTCGTGGCTGGACGTGCTGAAACGGACTGCCCGGGAGGCGCGCGAGGACAACCTCACGGACTGGGCCGCCGCCCTCACGTATTACGGCGTCCTCTCGGTCTTCCCAGCGCTGCTCGTGCTCGTCGCGCTGCTCGGGATACTCGGCGAGCACCCGCGCACGACCGACGCGTTGCTCGGGATCGTGGAGGATGTGAGCCCGGGCGCTGCAACTGAGACCCTTCGAGACCCGATCGTCGGGGTGATCCAGAGCAGGGGCGGCGCAGGCGCCCTCCTCGGGATCGGGCTCGCCGGGGCGCTTTGGTCTGCGTCGGGCTACATCGGTGCGTTCATGCGAGCGATGAACGTGCTCTACGAGGTGCCCGAGGGGCGCCCTTTCTGGAAGCTGCGGCCGTTACAGATCGCTATCACGCTGCTGATGGTGTTCCTGCTTGCGCTCGTCGCGATCGCCATCGTGGTCACCGGACCGCTCGCCGGCGCGGTGGGCGAAGCGGTGGGGGCGAACGACGCCGCTGTCGCCGCCTGGTCCTGGGGGAAGTGGCCGGTGTTGGTTGGGATCGTGATCGTGATGCTGGCGATCCTCTACTACGCGGCGCCGAACGTGAAGCACCCGAGCTTTCGTCTGATCACCCCCGGTGCGGCCCTCGCCGTCCTGATCTGGCTGGTGGCGTCGCTGCTCTTCGCGCTCTACGTCGCCAACTTCGGCTCGTACAACAAGACGTACGGGAGCCTGGGCGCCGTCGTCGTCTTCCTCGTCTGGTTCTGGATCTCGAACCTCGCGCTCCTCGTCGGAGCCGAGTTCGACAGCGAGGTCGAGCGGCGACGGGAGCTGCGCGAGGGGCTGCCTGCGGAGGAGGAGCTCCAACTGCCCCCGCGCGAGAGGCCCGACTAGCGACGAGCCGTTGGCGGTCGCCCTAACCGCACGTGATCCACGTTCTCGTGTTTCGGGTGAGGCTGCCGCACTCGGCCGTCCTTGCCGCGATGGTGGGAAACACGAATGCTGGTCTCACCATGGGTGGTGGAGTAACTTCTTCCCCCGAGGACGACGCTGATCAGGCTCGAGCACGACCCGCGCCGACGAGTCCGTTCGCTCAGCTTGCGGCCGGCTCATGCGGCAGCAACGGAGTCGGAAGTTCGTCGACGGTGTGGCGGCATCACCAGCGGCCACCCGACAAACCCCGTCCGGCGTCTGCTGGCCCGAGGCCCGCGCGGTCGTAGCTGAAGCTCACCTCCGCGCGGGACTTTCTCGCGGCGCGGGTGCTTGACCGGGGATCCACCCGACCATCGGCGTCGCTTCGCAGGCCGGAACATGTTCGCGGGACATCTCGGCGTGCCAGCCCTGAGGCTTGTCTCGCGACTCGCGAGCGGCGCTAACACTCGTGCCCGAAGTGCCGATACGTTGCTCATGGCGCTCTCCGACCCCTTCTCGCCGGAGCTGGTGCTCGTCACACCCGAGCTTCGCCCGGAGGCTCTACGACGGCTGCCACACGGCGGCCCTCCGCGGTACGCCCCGCGGCCGGTTGCTGCACCGCCGGCGATACAAGCCGATCCCGGCTTGCCGCTCGCCGTCGTCACCTACACGGTCGCCGTCGCGGGGGCCGCCCTCCTCCGCGTCGTCATCACGATAGTGATCGTCGCCGCGCTTGCCGCGATGGCGACGTTCTTTGGATAGATCCTCCAAAGACGAGTCGGAACGATCGGCGGCGGCGGCGGCGGCGGAGTAGCCGACGGACAACACCACCCTGCTGCTCGTCCGTTTGGCCCTCAGCGGTGATCAGGCCCGTCTGAGGTTGCTGTCTGCACCGCTGCAGGAGCCGCTCCAGCGCGTTTCCGGGAAGCGAAGAGTTTCGGTAGGCAGCACGACTCGTTAGCGGCGAAGGGTTGGCGGCTTTCCCGGCCGGTGTGGAGCCATTCCAGCCATCGCACCCCGTTCGAGGCGCCGCGGCTTCCTCGCAGACGGAGCACCAAGTACACCGCGGGGCGACCGCGCGAGGAACGTATCGCGATGATGCTCAGCTGGCCGTAGGCGCCGTGCGCGCCAGCGACCACTTCGGTGTTGCGGACTCAGGCATGCACGGGGCTCGGGCGCACCCTCGCGACCTCGCGAGCGGAGCACATCGTGCATGTGCAGCGGATGGTTTCCGAGGCATTGTTCGAGCTACGCGCCGGGGCGCAGCCCTCGATCCGCGTGACCCGCGCCTCGCGTTCGGCGATGCTTCGGGCAGCGCAGCGAGTGAGCGAAGACCGTGATCGTTCGCCCATCCAAGAAACGTGCATCGGCAGGCAGATATGACGGAACCCGCGTGGTGCGAGTAGTCGCGAGCCGCTTTCGCGAGGCGCACACAGGACTCCGTTTACGGTAGAGGCATGAGCCCGGCGGCACCGAGAAGCCACCTTGCTGGTGCACTTGCTCCTACGAAGCTCCGCAAGGACGCCATCCGGCTCGGACTCCTCGCTGGCGTCACCGTCGGGTACGGGGTCTTGTTCGCGCAGCCCGTTCTGGACGCGCTACTGATCGGCCTGAACGGCTTCGCAGTACTCGTGACGGTCATCGCAATCGGCTTCGCAGCCACTGCGCTTCGCCGGCACGGCCGCACAGCCGCTATCGCACTCGCCGTCTACGGCGCTTCGACGGCGGCACATCTGGTGGCGATCCTCCTGCTGCTCAGCCACTAGCACGGCCCAGCCGACCAGACGCACCGGCTCGCTTCGGCCAGGCGATTCGGTATCTGGAGACGGCCGCACAGCCGAGGCGCCGCCGTGTCGCCCGGGGTGGAGAAGCGGACGACCTACTGGTGCCGCGGCACGAGGTAGCGAGACTCGCGCTCGACGCAGTCCTGGCAGATCGGGCGCGCAGCCAGGCTGTCGCCGAGGGGCGCGTGGTCGCTAGACCGGCGGCCGATGATCCATTCGCCGTTCACCTCGAACCGACAGCACCATGCACAGCGCCGCGGCAGCTCACCACGGTCGTGGATCACTCTCATCGGTGTCCGGCCCACGGCTCGTGACCCAATGCTCCCGATACCCGCCTGGGCGAGGCCGCAGGTCTCTTGTGCACACGATCCCGCGCGACGACGGTTGCGCCGCCGTGGAGTAACACCGCCGGTACAGGGAACGCCCTCCTGGTGCCCGGTGCGCAGCGCCACCAATGTTCGCCGCGTCGCCGACGACCTCAATGAGCCGCATCAGCGAGATCCGCAGCGGCGGCAAGGGCGGCGTTCGGGAGTCGGAGGAGGCCTGCGCGCCCAACGCGGGCGAGGTCGATGGCAGAACAGGCGGAACGCGCGGAGCAGGGAAAACCCGACGGGGGTGGGCGTGTACTCGAGATGCTGGCTCCCGCTGTTGAGGACGCTGCCGGCAGTGCCGAAGCCTTCGTGGCCGAGCGCACGCCCGGAAGCGGTCTGCGACCACCTTCTGCCGCGCTTTACCGAGGCGTTCACCGCCGCACGTAGCGGCGGTTGACCCGTGCGGCCGGGTTTTACCGAGGCAACTGCCGGTAACAGCTTCTTCAGGCCCGGCCGGTGGAGCGGGGTTCACGAGGAGGGAAGATGAGGGTCGAAGCACCGAGAGGCGCTGCGGTCGACTACGACGTCGTCTGCCTGTCGCACCTGCGCTGGGACTTCGTGTGGCAGCGCCCACAGCATCTGCTCAGCCGGTGCGCACAGGAGCGGCGCGTGTTCTTCGTCGAGGATCCGATCCTGGGCGCCGAGCAGCCGCGCCTCTCTGTCTCGCAGCGCCGGAACGGGGTGGTCGTCTGCGTCCCGCACCTCCCGGAGGGCGCCGACGCGAACGCGGAGACGTCGGCGCTCCTCGAGCAGCTGCTCGCGGACCAGCAGGTGAGCGAGTACGTCCTCTGGTTCTACACGCCGATGGCGGTGCCGCTCGCCGAGGGGTTGACGCCGCGTGTCGTCGTCTACGACTGCATGGACGAGCTCTCCGCGTTCCGTGGCGCACCGCCCGAGCTCGTGGAGCTCGAGGCCCGGCTGCTCGAGCGCGCCGACCTCGTCTTCACGGGCGGCCGCAGCCTGTACGAGGCGAAGCGCGACCGTCATCCGCGCGTCCACCTCTTCCCGTCGAGCGTCGACACGGGGCACTTCGCCGCGGCGCGCGCGCCGCAGGAGGATCCCGCCGACCAGGCTGGGATCAGTCGGCCGAGGCTGGGCTTCTTCGGCGTGATCGACGAGCGGATGGATCTCGATCTGCTCCGGGACGTGGCGCGCCTACGGCCGCAGTGGCAGCTCGTCCTGCTCGGGCCGGTGGTGAAGATCGAGGAGGACGTCCTGCCGCAGGCGCCCAACATCCACTACCTCGGGCTGAAGTCGTACGAGGAGCTTCCGGGGTACCTCGCGGGGTGGGACGTCGCGATCCTCCCGTTCGCCCGCAACGAGGCCACGCGGTTCATCAGCCCGACGAAGACGCCTGAGTACCTCGCCGCCGGCCGCCCCGTGGTCTCCACCTCGATCGTGGACGTCGTCGACCCGTACGGGAAGCACGGGCTCGTTGAGATCGCTGACGACGCCGCGGTGTTCGTCGCAGCCGCAGAGCGCGCGATGACTCAGGCGCCGGCGCGGCAGCGGGAGGTGGACGCGTTCCTGAACGAGAGCTCGTGGGACTACACGTGGGCCGACATGGCGCAGCTCGTCGACGAGGCGACGCGCCCCCGCCGGAGCGCTTGGCGTCCGCCGCGGCGGTTCGACGCGGTCGTCGTCGGCGCCGGGTTCGCCGGCGCAGTGCTGGCCGAGCGGTTGGCGTCACAGCTCGACCGGCGTGTGCTCGTGGTCGACCGGCGGAGTCACGTCGGCGGCAACGCCTTCGACCACTACGACGACGCGGGTGTGCTCGTCCATCGCTACGGGCCGCACATCTTCCACACGAACTCGCTCGACGTGTGGCGGTACCTCTCGCAGTTCACCGAGTGGCGCCCCTACGAGCACCGCGTGCTTGCGAGCGTCGACGGCCGGCTGGTGCCGATGCCGATCAACCTCGACACCGTGAACGAGCTCTACGGCCTGCGGCTGGCGGCACACGAGCTCGACGACTTCTTCGCGTCCGTGGCGGAGCCGTGCGAGCAGCCGCGCACGATGGAGGACGCGATCCTCTCGAAGGTGGGGCGCGAGCTGTACCTGAAGTTCTTCCGCAACTACACCCGCAAGCAGTGGGACCTCGATCCGAGCGAGCTCGACGCCTCGCTCGCGGCCCGAGTGCCGACGCGCACGAACCGGGACGGCCGCTACTTCACGGACACCTACCAGGCGATGCCGAAGCACGGGTACACGCGGCTGTTCGAGCGGATGCTCGCGCACCCGAACATCAAGGTCCTGCTGAACGCGGACTACACCGAGGTCGACGGTCTCGTCGGCTACGACCGGCTCGTCTACACCGGGCCCATCGACGAGTTCTTCGACTTCCGGCACGGCGAACTCCCGTATCGCTCGCTCGAGTTCCGGTTCGAGACCCACGACGCGGCACGCGTGCTGCCCGCCGCGGTCGTCAACCACCCGAACGAGCACGAGTACACGCGGGTGACGGAGTTCAAGTGGCTGACGGGCCAGGAGCATCCGAAGTCGACGATCGTCTATGAGATCCCTCGAGCCGACGGCGACCCGTACTACCCGGTGCCGCAGCCGCAGAATCAGGCGCTCTACAAGGAGTACAAGGCCCTCGCGGACGAGCGCGAGGAGGTCGTCTTCGTCGGTCGCCTCGCCACGTACCGCTACTACAACATGGATCAGGTCGTCGCCCAAGCGCTTGCGGCCTTCAAGCGGCTCCAGGGCGCGGCGCCGGCGGCCCAGGACCTGGACGCGCCGCTCGTGGCCGAGGCGCGCGCGGCGGCGCGGCGGGGGGTCGAGTCGCGCTCGCGTCGTCGCCCGTAGCGGCGATCACCGCCAGCCGGGTGCCTCCCGCCGGCCGCTCGACTTCGGCCGGAGCAGGAGCTACTGTGGGCATCCGGTGAGGGCACGATTCTGCGCGAGCCTGGCAGCCGCGGCGTGCCTGGCGCTTCCCGCTGCCGCCTCGGCCCGCACCGATGCAGGCGCGGCAGCGGGCGGACCGACGGCCGCGCGCGGCGGCGAGTCCGCGATCTTCTACTACCCGTGGTTCGGCTCGCCGCGCCTCGACGGCGAGTACATCCACTGGCAGCAGCACGGTAACCGGCCGCCAACGCGGGTGGCGTCCAGCTTCTACCCCGTGCGCGGTGCATACTCCTCGGCCGACGGACGCGTCGTTCGCTCGCAGATGCGCGAGATCGCGACGATGGGAGTCGGCACGGTGATCGTCTCGTGGTGGGGGAGGGGGTCGCTCGAGGACCGGCGACTGCCGCTCGTCGTCGCGGCGGCGAAGGCACAGCACCTACGTGTCGCCGCGCACCTGGAGCCGTATGGCGGGCGGACCGTCGACTCGACCGGGGACGACATCACGTACCTGCGCGGGCTCGGACTGGCCGACTTCTACGTCTGGGCGTCCGTGGCGCATCCCGACGAGGCGTGGCGCGAGACGCTGGGAGCGCTGCGGCCGGACATCCGCGTCTTTGCGAACACGAACTTCCCCGCGAAAGCCGCCGCGGGTGGCTTCTCGGGCGTCTACACCTACGACGTGCTCCTCTACGACGGGCGCTTCTTCCCACGCATGTGCGCCCAGGCGCGGAAGCTGCACCTCCTCTGCGCCCCCTCGGTCGGCCCGGGCTACAACGCCCGCCGCGCCACCGCCGACAGGCGCTTGCGCGGCCGCCGCGGCGGCGCCACGTACGACGCGATGTGGATCGGTGCGCTCCGGGCCGGTGCCGACGTTGTCACGATCACGAGCTACAACGAGTGGCACGAGGGGACGCAGATCGAGCCCGCACGCCGCACCGCCGGCTACGCGAGCTACGAGGGGGCGTGGGGCCTGCGGGGACGCGCCGCGGAGCGCGCCTACGTCGAGCGCACCGCCTACTGGGCGCGCCTGCTCACGCGCGGGCGGCTCCCGACCGAGTAACCACGTCCGCGCCGCAGCCGGCGACGAGCGCGTCGAACACGTCCGCCGCAGCCACGCCGCGCAGAGACGGGTGCCCGAGGTCCACCTCGACGTCTGGCCATTGCTCGAGCCCGAGCGAGCGCGCGCCCTCGTCGGCGCCGAAGCAGAGCAGCCGCTCGGTGCCGAACACGCCGCGCCGGCCCGTCTGGCGACGGCCGATCCCCTCGAGCTCGCGGAGCTCCTCGAGCGGGTCGACGCGGACGTTCGAGTCGGAGCCGATGCAGAGCGAGATCCGGCGGTGCGCGACGCGCGCTGCGGGCAGGAAGCCGTCTGCGAGATCGGCCTCTGTCGTGGGACACGCGCAGATCGTGGCGCCTGCCGCGGCGAGCCGGTCGAGCTCCGTTCCGTCGGCATGCGTCGCGTGGACGACCGTCGTGTGCGGCCCGAGGCAACCGGCGCGGTCGAGCAGCTCGATCGGCCGGCAGCCGTGTTCCGCCAGGCACTCCTCCACCTCCCGCGGCTGCTCGTCCGCGTGGACGTGCAGCGGCAGCCGCTCGGCCGCCGCGTATGCGCCGAGCTGCTGCAGCCAGTCGGGCGGACACGCGCGGACGGAGTGGGGGGCGACACCGACGGCGACGCCGGTCCTCCGCAGCGCCTCGAGCTCACGCAGGTAGTGGGGGACGGAGGGCTGCCGCATCCGCGGCAGCCCTCCGCGCGCGTAGGCGACGAGCAGGAGCACGAGCGCGACGCCTGCCTCCTCGGCCGCCTCGGCAGCCGCGCGCGCCTCGTCGAGGCCGAGGTAGTGGAATTCCCCGACCGCGGTGTAGCCCGCCGCCCGCATCTCGCGGTAGGTCTCGGCGTACGCGCTCCGCACGAGCGCCGCTGTCTGGCGCTCCGCCTCGGCCAGCATCAGCTCACGCCACTCCCAGAAGTCGCCGCCCCCCGCGCGCCCGCGGAGCGCGCGCTGGAACGTGTGCGTGTGCGCGTTCACGAACCCCGGGAGCGTGAGCGTCTCCACGGCCGCACTATGGCGCTTCGCCGGGGCGGCCGTATCCTTCGGCCTGATGGCGACGCCCGCCGTGCCCGCACCGCTCGCGCAGCTGCCGAACGCGCTCACGGTGCTCCGGCTCGTGCTCGTGCCCGTCTTCGTCGTCCTCATGCTGCGCGCCGACGGCGAGGCGAGCGTGGCCGCCGGAATCGTCTTCGCGGCTGCGGGCATCACGGATCAAGTGGACGGGTGGCTCGCGCGCCGCTGGCAGGTCGAGTCGCGCTTCGGGACTCTCGCCGACCCGCTGGCAGACCGCTTGATGATCGATGCGGCCGTCCTCCTGCTGTGGGTGGGCGACCGCCTTCCGTGGCCCGCGCTCGCGATCGTGCTCGCGCGTGACGCGCTCCTCCTCGGCGGGTACAGGTTTGTGGTGCCCCGCGGCTACGACTTCGAGGTGACGCAGGTCGGGAAGGTCGCGACCTGGCTGCTGTACGCGGCGACGATGCTGCTGATCGTGACGGGGTCGGGGACGGTGTGGCCGCTCTGGCTCTTCTGGCTCGGCCTCGGACTCGCCGTGGTCGCGGCGGTGCAGTACCTCCTGAAGGCGCGGCGCGAGGTGCGGACGTGAAGGCCGTCGTGATGGCAGGGGGCGAGGGCACGCGCCTGCGCCCGCTGACGTCGAACCAGCCGAAGCCGATGGTGCCGATCGTCGGGAAGCCGTGCATGGAGCACATCCTCGAGCTGCTGAAGGAGCACGGCTTCGACGACGTGATCGTGACGCTCGCCTTCCTGCCCCAGGCGATCCGGAGCTACTTCGGGAGCGGCGAGACCCTCGGGCTGAACATCGAGTACTCCGTCGAGGAGTTGCCGCTTGGGACGGCGGGATCCGTCGGGCTCGCGCGCGAGGCGCTCGACGACACATTCCTCGTGATCTCGGGTGACGCGCTCTGCGACGTCGACCTCGGTGCACTCGTGTCGTTCCACCGCGAGCAGGGGGCCGCAGCGACGATCGGCCTCAAGTCGGTGGACAACCCGCTCGAGTTCGGGATCGTCGTGACCGACGAGGAGGGCCGGATCGAGCGCTTCCTCGAGAAGCCGTCCTGGGGCCAGGTCTTCTCGGACACGATCAACACCGGCATCTACGTGCTCGAGCCGGAAGTGCTGCGGCACATGCCGACGGACGGGCCGTACGACTTCTC
>DASQNG010000213.1:0-37879 GCA_035645095.1 Gaiellaceae bacterium
CGGCACGGTACGACGGCGCGACGGCCGACGCCAAGTGACCTACAACGGCTGGCCGCTCTACTTCTACGCCCACGAGAGAGCGGGTGAGGTTCGTTGTCAGAACGTTGTCACACATGGTGGCACTTGGCTCGTCATCCGCCCGAGCGGCGCTCTTGTCCGCTAGCCGCGATGCCGTGCCCTGACGACTGAGGCGGGCGGATTCGAACCGCGGACCCCCTACCTACGAGCCAGGTCAGGGCGTGTGGTGGCGGTTGCCGCGAGTGGCGGGAAGAGGTCGGCCATGGGCCGGTCGCGATCGGCCGATCAGGTGTTACACGCGCAGGCCCTCCGGACACGTACGCATCTCAGGTGTGACGCGCCGACTCAGGGGAGGACGGCGGCCTTGAGCAGGTCACGCGGCGGGTCGGCGAAGAGCCCCGCGACACCGTCGAGCGCGACGCGGTGCGTGACGAGCCGCTCCCACGGATACGCGCCGCTGGCGAGGAACGCGAGCGCTGCGCGGACGTGCCGCGGTGCATGGTGGAAGGCGCCCCGGAGCGTCAGCTCCTCGTAGTGGAGCCGGTACGCGTCGACCGGCAGCGCGGTTCCCGCGGCCAGCCCGCCGAAGAGGACGACGGTCCCCCCCGGGCGCACGAGCCCGAGCGCCCGCGACCACGCCTCCTCGGTCCCGGCCGCCTCGACGACGACGTCGGCGCCCGCGCCGTCGCCGACCGTCCCGCCGAAGAGCGGTACGAGCTCCCGCCGCTCCGGGCGGCCGCCGACGACCTCTGGCCACCCGCCCGCGTCGGCGACGCAGGCCGAGAGCATAAGCCCGATCGGGCCGGCGCCGACGATCGCGACCCGGTCGCCCGCCCGCACCTCCGCCCGTTCGACGCCGCGCAGGCAGCACGCGAGCGGCTCCACCATCGCCGCCACCTCGGGCGCCATTCCGGCGGGGACGGGGAGGAGGTTCACCTCGGCGATCGCGCGGGGGACGAGGAGGTACTCGGCATAGGCGCCGTTCAGCAGCTCCGGCGGCTGCGAGCGGTCGTCGCCCGTAGCCGAGTTCGCGGCGACGACGCGCCGTCCCGAGGCGACGTCGACGCCGCAGAACTCGTGCCCGAAGAGGCTCGGCAGGTCGCGCAGCAACACGGGGTGGCCGCGGCGGAAGGCCTTCAAGTCGGTGCCGTCGGTCAGGGCAACCTCGATCTGCACGAGCACGTCGCCCGTGCCCGGCTCCGGCCGCGGCACGTCCTCGAGCCGGAGGTCGCCAGGGCCGTGGAAGCGCAGCGCCTTCACGGGACGAAGACGACCTTCACCGCGCGTCCTTCGCGGTAGAGCGAGAGCCCCTCCTCGAAGCGCGCGAGTGGGAGCACCGTCGGCTCAGGGAGGTCGAGCTCCGGCAGGAGCGCAAGCGCTTCGCGCATGTGGCGCGGCGTCGCCGAGCGAGAGCCCGTCAGCGTCAGCTCACGCCGGTAGACGTCGCCGAGGGCGACGGCGCCGGCATCGGCGAAGACGAGGACGGTTCCCCCCGGCCCGATCGCGTCGAGCGGCGCCGCCGGTGCGCAGAGCACCGCGGCGTCGACCGGGCCGTGCGGTTGCGGCCCCGAGCGCTCTTGGCGGCTGTCGACACCGAACACCTCGTCGCCGCGGTGCCGTAGGACGGCTGCGAAGAGGCGCCCCACGAATCCCTGCCCGACGACGAGCACGCGGCCGCCCGGCACGCGCTCGGCGCCGCGGAGGACACACGCGAGCGGCTCGACGTAGGTGCCGAGCGCGTCGGGGACGCTGGGCGGCAGGAGGATCCCGTCCGTCACCTCCACCTCCTCGGCGAACCCGCCCGGGAGGATCGTCGCCGCCGCGAAGGACTCGCACGTCGACTCGTGGCCGGCCCGGCAGCGGGCGCACTCGCCGCACGGGAGATGGTGGACGAGCGCGAGTCGCTCGCCGTCGGCCCGCTGCGCCACGACCTCGTGGCCGAGCACGGTGCCTGCCGGCGCCGCCCCGAGCTTCTCAACGTCGGAGCCGCAGAGACCGCACGCGAGTACACGCAGCGCCGGCGGCCGTGGGCTCGGCACCTCCGCCACCCGGGGCAGCCCCTCCTCGTCGAGCACGACCGCACGCACGGGCGCATCGTACGGAGGAGCGGCTGCGGGTACCCTCGCGGGCCGGTGCGACGGAGGCTGCCAGCGGCCCTGCGCGAACGCGATTACGCGCGGCTCGTCGCAGCGCTCGTGACGATGGGCTTCGGGCGCGAGATGGTGCTCGTCGCGGTCGGCTGGCAGGTGTACGCGATCGACCGCAACCCGCTCCACCTCGGGCTGGTCGGCCTGGCGGAGTTCCTGCCGCTGCCGCTGCTCGCGCTCCCCGCAGGCGCGGTCGCCGACCGCCTGTCGCGGAAGCACGTGTTCGTCGTCTCGCTCGCGATCGACGCCCTCATCACCGTCGGGCTCTTCTTCGTCAGCCTCGGCGGGGCGCAGTCGCTGTGGCCGTTTCTAGGCCTCTCGCTCGCGAGCGGCGTCGCGGCGGCACTCGGGAACCCGGCGGCGCGGGCGATGCCGCCGACGCTCGTGCCGCGCGACCTGCTCGCGAGCGCGCTCGCGATCCGCTCGACGCTGAGCCAGGGGACGGTCGTCACCGGCCCTGCGCTCGGCGGGCTCCTCTTCGCCGTCCGGCCGGAGCTCGTCTACGGGATCGGGATCGCCCTCTTCGTCGCGGCGCTCCTCGCCGTCCTCACGATTCGGCCGCGCACGGTGGAGCAGGCGCCGCCGTACGTCAGCGGCACGCGCCTCGGCGCCCTCTTCGCCGGCCTGCGCTTCGTGCGCGGGACGCCGGTGCTGCTCGGTGCGATCTCGCTCGACCTCGTCGCCGTCCTCTTCGGCGGCGCCGTCGCGCTGCTGCCGCTCTTCGCCCGCGACGTGCTGGAGGTGGGGCCTGTCGGCCTCGGCGTCCTCCGCAGCGCGCCCGCGGTTGGTGCGCTCGTGGCGGGGATCCTGCTCACGCGCCGGCCGATCCGGCGGATCGCGGGCCGGAAGCTCCTCGTCGTCGTCGCCGTCTTCGGGGCGGCGATGCTCGTCTTCGGCCTCTCCCGCTCCTTCGGGCTCTCCTTCGCTGCGCTCGCGGTGAGCGGCTTCGCGGACATGGTGAGCATGAACATCCGCGCGACGATCGTCGCGCTCGCGACCCCCGATGCCCTGCGGGGCCGCGTCAACGCGGTCGAGATGGTCTTCATCAGCGCCTCCAACGAGCTCGGCGCGTTCGAGTCCGGCGCGGCGGCGGCGGTCGTCGGGGCCGTTCCGGCCGTCGTGGCGGGCGGTGCGCTGACGATCGCAGCCGCCCTCGTATGGCCGCGGCTCTTCCCCCAGATGGCGCAGATCGACCGCCTCGAGGCGCTGCACCCCGGCGGGCCGTGACGGCCGCTCCGCGCTACACTGCGGCCGTCTCGGGGCTATAGCTCAGTTGGGAGAGCGCCTGGATCGCACCCAGGAGGTCGGCGGTTCGAGTCCGCCTAGCTCCATGAGAACCGGCTGCAGCGTGCTGCTCCTCCTTCGACAGGCGCCTGGAGCACCTCCGGGCTTGCGCGACGCGTTGCCAAAGCAGGAGGGTGCTTTCTACACTCCGGGCGCAAGTGTTTCTTCGGAGGAGTGCATCGGCGGCGCCGGGAGGCGGCCTTGGGATTGGACGAGGAGCGCGAGGGCGGAGCGAGATCGTTGTCTGCCGTAGGCACCGTGTTGGTCGTCGATGACGAGCCGGACATCCGCTATCTGCTCGCCGTCGTGCTCGAAGCGGCGGGGTATCGCGTGATCGAGGCGGCGCACGGCGAGGCGGCGCTCGAGGAGGTGCGGCGGGTGCGGCCGCACCTCGTGATCACGGACCGGATGATGCCGGTGATGGGAGGACACGAGCTGATCGAGCGGCTGCGCGGGCACGAGGACACCGTTGCGATCCCGATCGTGATGGTGTCCGCCACTGCCGGCGGCGAGTCCGGCGCGGACGCACTGCTGATGAAGCCCTTCGAGCCCGACGAACTCGTAGGGTTGGTGAACAGGCTGACGCGAGAGGCAAGCTAGTGGAGAAAATCGGCACCGGCATCCCCGACCTCGACCTCGTTCTCGGCGGCGGGCTGCCCCTCGGGTCGCTGATCTTCGTCGCCGGCGGATCGGGGGCGGGCAAGACGATCCTCGCCCAGCAGATCGCGTTCGCGAACGGTACGAGGGAACGCAAGGCGCTCTACTACACGATGGTCTCCGAGCCGCACGCGAAGCTCGTGCGCCACCTTGAGGGATTCGACTTCTACGACCCGCAGGGCCTCGGCGAGCGGGTCGAGTTCATCCACTTGCCCGCCCTCCTGAGTGCAGGCGCATCCGAGGGAACGGCGCAGGAGCGGGCAGCCGCTACGGCGGTGCTCGTCGACGAGATCGTTCGGGCGAGCGCTGCCGCGCAGCGGGCGGTGATCGTGATCGACGGGATCAAGGCGCTGCGCGACTTCGCCGAGGCCGACGGCTTCGGCTTCCGCGGGGTCGCCTACGATCTCGCGAGTAAGGTCTTCCACTCGAACGCCGTGTTGATCTTCGTCGGTGAGTACATGGCCGAAGAGGTGGCGAACGCGCCGGAGTTCGCGGTCGGGGACGGGATCATCTACCTGGCGGACGAGGCCTTCGGACGCTTCGACCAGCGCTGGCTCCGCGTCCTCAAGCTGCGAGGCACCGAATTCCTGATGGGGAAGCACAGCTTCCGGATCAGCTCCGCCGGGATCGAGGTGTTTCCGCGCTTCGAGTCGCTCACCGCCCCGCGCGATGGGCGGAGCGGCGAGCGCCTGTCGGTCGGTGTGGCCGCGATCGACGACCTGATGGGTGGCGGCTTCCCCGCGGGGAGCACGACCCTCGTGGCCGGGCCTTCCGGGGTCGGCAAGACCGTGCTCGGCCTCCACTTCGTCGCCGAGGGTCTCCGGCGCGGTGAGCGCTGCCTCTATCTCTCCTTCCAGCAGAGCGAGGCGGATCTGATCGGACGCGGAGAGGCCTTCGGCTGGCCGTTCCGCGAGGCAGTCGCCTCGGGGCTGCTGGAGATCCGATTCCTGGAGCCGGTGGAGATCAGTCTCGACGTCGTCGGAGCAGAGCTGCGCCAGGCGGCAGTCGAGGAGCGGCGGGCGCGGCGAGTCGTGGTGGACAGCCTGGCCGAGCTCGAGCCGGCTGCCCGCGGCACGTCCCGCTTCCCCGACTACCTCACCGCTCTCACCGGGCTCTTCTCGTCGGTCGGCGCGACCTCGCTCCTGACGAGCGAGACCACGGCGTTCTTCGGCCCGAGCTTCGAGCTCCCGCACGGGCTCGCGTTCGTCGCCGACAACGTCATCCTGTTCCGCTACGCCGAGCTGGAGTCGGAGGTGCGGCGGGCTCTGACGATCGTCAAGCTGCGCGACGGCGCGCACGTCCGGGACATCGTCGAGGTCGAGATCGGCGCGAGCGGCCTCAGCGTGAAGAGCAAGTTCGCCGGGCTGACGGGCGTGCTCGGCGGCACGCCGACGCTGACACCGCCGACCTAGACAGCACCACGCGCGACCGGCGCTCGAGAGGCCGGCCGTCCGCCCGCGACGGCGACGAGCAGTCGGCCAGGTCGGGCAGGAGGCCGGTAGCGTTGGGCCGGTGCGAGTCGCAATCTCCGGAGGGGCGGGGTTCCTGGGGCTGCACCTCGCGCGGCGGCTCCTCGCCGAAGGTGCTGTTGTGCGGTCGCTCGACGTCGCGCCGCTCGCGGAGCCCGAGCTCGAGCGGTCGGTGGAGGAGCGGCGCGGCGACGTGCGCGACGCCGCGGCGGTCGCGGGTCTCGTCGACGGCGTCGAGGTGGTCGTGCACGCGGCGGCGGCGCTGCCGATCCAGGCGTCCCGCGAGTCGATCCGCTCCGTCAACGTGGAAGGGACGGCGAACGTGTTCGCGGCGTCGCTCGAGGCGGGGGTGAGGCGCGTCGTCTTCATCTCGTCGACGGCGGTGTACGGGGTTCCGGAACGGCATCCGATCCACGAGGACGACCCGCTCGTCGGGGTCGGCTGGTACGGGGAGTCGAAGATCGCTGCCGAGCGCCTGTGCCTGGAGTTCGCGGCGCGCGGCCTCGACGTCGTCGTCGTGCGCCCGAAGACGTTCGTCGGGCCGGAGCGGCTCGGCGTCTTCGAGATCCTGTTCGACTGGGTGCGTGAGGGCCGGCGCATCTACACGCTGGGTCCCGGCGACAACCGGTATCAGCTGCTCGCGGTCGAGGATCTCGTCGACGCGGTCGTCCGCTGCTTCGGCGCTGACGGTATCGCGGGCCACGCGCTCAACGTCGGCGCGGCCGAGTTCGGTACGGTGCGGGAGGATCTCGGGGCGCTCGTCACGCACGCCGGGTCTGGCTCAAGGCTGACTCCGGTGCCGGTGCGGCCGGCCGAACTGACGCTGCGGGCGCTCGAGCTCGCGCGGTTGTCGCCGCTTGCGGAGTGGCACTACCGGACGGCACACCGCGACTCGTTCGTCTCGATCGAGAAGGCCCGGACGTTGCTCGGCTGGCAACCCGTGAAGTCCAACGCGGAGACGCTGATCGACACGTATGACTGGTATCTCGCGAACAGGGCGCGCGTCCGCGCGGCTGGCACGACGCATCGCGTGCCTTGGAATCAGCAGGCGCTGGGGTTGCTGAAGCGGCTCAGCTAGGAGCGGCGGCAGCGGAAAGCCGCGGCCGCGCCAGCGCCAGGCGACGAGACTCGCACGCGTGGCGTTGTCGTGGATGTAGACGCGTGCGGCGTCGAGATGCTGTTCCAGATCCACGACGCGCGCTTCGAACCTCCCACCGAAGAGGTGGCCGGTGCGCCCGTGACGGCGGTTGAAGCGTTGCCCGTGGAGGCCGTTGAGGCGGCAGGGACTGTCCCTCCGTCGCGCGCCAGGCGCCGACGACGGATCTCCGAGCTGGTACGGACGTCAGGGATACGACGAGCTGTTTGGCCGGGTCTCAGGGATTGTCCCTGCACGGCGCGCAGCTGCGACGACGACGTCCGGGGCGGCGACCTTCAGCGCTGCGCGTCGGCGAGCGCGAGCTCGCGGCGCAGCTCCACCGGCAGCCGGAACGTGACGTCCTCGTCCACCATGCGGTAGGCCTCGATCCGATCGACGCCGCGGCTCCTGAACCACTCGCACACGCCGTCGACGAGCTTCTCCGGCGCGGAGGCCCCAGAGGTCACGCCGACCGTCTCCACACCGTGCAGCCACGCCTCCTCGATCTCTCCGGCGTCGTCGATGAGCTGCGCGGCGACGCCGCCGGCGCGGGCGACGTCGACCAAGCGGTTCGAGTTGGACGAGTTGCGGGAGCCGATCACGAGCAGCAGGTCGATCTCACGGAGCATCTCCTTCACCGCCCACTGCCGGTTGGAGGTCGCGTAGCAGATGTCCTCCTTCTTCGGCGCGTGGATCTCCGGGAAGCGACGCCGCAGCACCCCGATGATCTCCGACGTCTCGTCGACCGAGAGCGTCGTCTGCGTGATGTACGCGAGCCGCGCGTTGGGCGGCGGCTCCAGCGCCTCGGCCTCTGCGACGTCCTGCACGAGCACCGTCGCCTCCGGCGCCTCGCCCATCGTCCCCACGACCTCCTCGTGGCCGGCGTGACCGATCAAGACGACTGTGTAGCCGGCGGCCGCGTACCGCCGCGCTTGGACGTGCACCTTTGTCACGAGCGGGCACGTTGCGTCGATCACGTTGTGCTCGCGCTTCCGGGAGACGGCGTGCACCGACGGGGCGACCCCGTGCGCCGAGAAGACGATCGTCGAGCCGGTGGGCGCCTCGTCTTCGGACTCGACGAAGATCGCACCGCGCGCCTCGAGGTCGCGCACGACGTGAATGTTGTGGACGATCTGCTTGCGGACGTAGACGGGCGGACCGTAATGGTCGAGCGCGAGCTCCACGGTCTCGACGGCGCGTTCGACGCCGGCGCAGTAGCCGCGCGGGGACGCGAGGAGGACACGCTGCACCATCGCGGCCATCGTAGCCGGGAGGCTCGGCGCAGCCACTCGCGCCAGAAGCCTCCGCGCCAGACGGAGAGGAGCCTCGCCGCATCGGGGGGTCGTCGCGGCGAGGCCCTCTCGTTGCTCGCTGCCTGAGGGGATCCCCGAAGAGGGAGCCGCAGCAGCTCGCATCGCCCAGTGGGTGCACCGTAGCCCCGCGGCTGCGCGGCGTGCAATGGGCCGGACGGCCCATCTTTCAAAGCAGGACGCGTTGTCTCTATAGTCGTTGCGCCCGGTGACTACTGAGACGAAGACGGTGGTCTTCAACGCGCTGCCGTTGCTGCTCCTCGCGGTGCTGTACCTCGCCGTCGGAGCGGCCCTCACGCCGGCTTTCCTCCGCGAGCGGCCGCGCCTGCGGCAGGTCGGCTACGCGAGCGCGCTCCTCTTGCCGTGCCTCGGGCTCGCCGCCGGGCTCGTCGCTCTCCGACTCCTCGTGTCGCGGCAGCCGCTCGCCGGTCATCTCTGGCTCTCGCTCGTAGCGATCGGCGCAGCAGCGATCCCCCTCGTCGCGCTGCTCCTCAACTGGCGCCACCGCGAGCTGTTCCTCGGAGGTGGCGCGCCGGCGCGGACGGAGCCACCGCCGACGCTCCGCGATCGCGAGCTGCGCGCTGTCGAGCGGCTCTCGCACCGGCTGGCGGAGGCGGCCGAGCCGCGTGAGATCGGAGAGGTCGTCGCCGATGAGGGGCTCGAGCTCTTCGGCGTCGACGTGGTGGAGCTCGTGGTCGTCGACGACGACGCGCGGACGGGGCGGGTCGTGGCGGCGCGCGGGCGCGACGGCGACGTCGGTTCGCTGCTCGACGAGTGGATCGACCTCGAGCTCGAGCAGGGTGCCCTGGCGGCGGTCGTCGCGCAGCCCGCGCCTTTCGCCGTCTTCGACGTCGAGGTTTCGCCGGGCACCTCGCGGCTGGCGGAGCACGCGGGCGCCAAGAGCGCCGCGTTCCTACCGGTGTTCGGCGGCGACGGCCTGGTCGCGGTGCTCGCGCTCGCCAGCCGAACGCCGCGCGTCTTCGGCGACGAGGAGCTGTCGCTGATGCAGGCGTTCGCGTCGGAGGCGGGGACGGCGCTCGGTCGCGCGGCCGTCGCTGCCGCGCTGGCCGACGCGCTCGAGCGCGAGCGCGTCGTCGCGCGGATCTCGCGCGAGGTCCGTTCGCGGCTCGAGCTCGAGGAGCTGGTGCGCGTGGCCTGCGCCGAGAGCGCCCGCGCGATCGGCTGCAGTCGCTGCGTCATTCGACTCGCGCGCGTGGGTCGCGCAGAGGACGTGGTGGTCGAATGGGATGCGGAAGGCATCCCGCCGCTCGGCGCCGACGCGCCGCGCCGGCCAGTCTCTGCGCTCGCGCCGCGCGACGCAGGGACGGTGGCATGTGGGGACGTGCTCGCGGCGCCGGAGCTGCGCGATCCGATCCTCGGCGACGTCGATGCTCTCGTCGCTGCAGGCACGCGTGCCGTGCTCGCGACGCCGGTCGTCGGGTTCGACGAAGTGGTGGGCACGCTCGCCTTCCATCGGGCGGACCTCACGGTATGGGCGCCGTCGGAGGTGCTGCTCGCCGAGGCTGTCGCACGCGAGGTCGCGACCGCCGTCCACGTGGCGCGTGCGCGGCGCGAGAGCGAACGGCGGCTCGCCGAGCAGGCGGCGCTCCTGCGGGCGGCGCGTACTTCCGGCGCGGAGCCCCGGTTCGACGCCGTGGTCGGCCAGCTCTGCGAGGAGCTGCGGGCGCTCCTCGGGGCCGACGCCGTCGAGTGCTGGACGCTGCTTCGCACCGGCCGCGAGCTGGAGTGCCGCGCGGCCGTGGGCGCGACGGCCGCGGCCGTCGGTCGGCGCGCGCCCGTAGCGGAGGACGCGGCGGCGCTCGCTGCCGAGGGCGCAGTCGTGCGAGCTGCCGGGGCCGACGGGTTCGCGGAGGTGCTCGAGGCGCCCCTCCGGGCGGCGGGGGAGGCGCACGGTGTGCTGCGGGCGTACGCGCGCGTCGAGGGCCGGTTCGACGCGGACGCGGGTCGGATCGTCGAGGGGCTCGCGAGCCTCGCCACGCTGGCGCTGCGGAACGCCGAGACGTTCGAGCAGAGCGCCCGCCAGGCGCAGGTCGACCAGGGGTTCTCGCGCATCGAGGGCGTGCTCAGCGCGCCGCTGTCGGCGGAGGCGACGCTCGACGCGGTGGCTCAGGCCGCGGCGGACGCCTTGGGAGGCGACGCGGCGGGTGTCCTGCGCGCGACCGGAACCTCCTTGGAGCTCGCGGGCGCGCACGAGTTGCCGGAGGGTCTCGCCTCCTTCTTCCTCGGCGGCGGGGCCCGCGACCTCTCGGCCGCCGCCGCGGCCGGGAAGATGCTGGCCTCGCGGAGCGTTGCCGACGACACGCGCTTCGGCACCGTCCTGCCGCAGGCAGTGGCGGCGGCGGGACTGCGCTCCCTCCTCGCCGTGCCGCTCCAGCAGCCGCGGAACGATGCACACGGGCTCGTGCTCGTGTTCTTCGCGGACGAGCACGTCTTCACGGACGAGCAGCTCGCGCTGGCCGGCCACGTCGCCCGCGTCGCGCGCAGCGCGCTCGAGCGGAGCGATCTCTACGAGCTGGAACGCCGCTCTCGCGCGTTGGCGCAGCGGTTGGCGGCGGCGAGCCGCGAGCTCTCGACGGAGCTCGACCCCGGGCTCGTGCTCGAGCGTGCGGCGCTGCACGCGGCGGGCGTGGTCGACGCTCCCGCCGCGGCGGTCTGGGTGCTGGAGGGCGATGAGCTCGTCGTGCACGCGGCCGAGGGCGAGGGAGCCGTCGCCGCGGTCGGCACCCGCCTGCCCTCGACGGCCTGGCTACTCGGGGACATCGTGCAGTCGCGCCGGACGACCACGTTCGGCGACGTGTCGGAGGACCCTCGAGCAGCGGAGGCCGACCCGCTGCTCGGCGCGGGTTACGTCGCTTACGTCGGAGTCCCCCTGCTCGCCCCCGACGGGGGAGTGCACGGCATCGTCTCCGTCTACGACCGGCGACCGCGCGAGTGGCGGGTGGAGGAGACCGAGGCGCTCGTGGCGCTCGCGTCGAGCGCCGCGACGGCACACGCGAACGCGCTGCAGTACCAGGAGGTGCGCGAGGAGCAGCAGCGGAGCGAGGCGATCCTCGCGAACGTCGCCGACGGGATCGTGGCCGTCGACCGCGACGGGGAGGTCGTCCTGTGGAACCCGGCGGCCGAGCAGATCACCGGTGTCTCGAGGGCCGACGCGATCGGGAGGACGCCCGTGCAGGTCCTCGGACGTTCGCTCGAGGAGCGGGACGTCTCGTCCGGCCGCAGCCGCGTCGTCACCATCCGCCGCGGCTCCGATGACGTCGCGCTCTCGCTCACCGAGGCCGTCATGACGGACCCCGCGGGCGCCGTCGCCGGTCGCATCTACGCGTTCCGCGACATCTCGACGGAGCTCGCCGTGGAGCACATGAAGTCGGGTTTCGTCTCGACGGTCTCGCACGAGCTGCGGACGCCGCTGACGTCGATCTACGGCTTCGCGGAGACGCTGTTGCGCCAGGACGTCCTCTTCGGGGAGGCGGAGCGGGAGACGTTCCTGCGCTACATCTCGTCCGAGTCCGAGCGGCTGACCGCGATCGTCGACCGGCTGCTCGCGGTCGCGCAGGTGGACGCGGGCGCGATGGCGGTGCAGGTGGGGACGACCGACGTGGGGCGGGTGGTCGAGACGGCCGTCGCGAGCGCGAAGGACGCGCTCGGCACGAACGGGCACCGCTTCGTCGTCGACGTCGAGGGCCCGGCGCTGGCGGCGGAGGCCGACGCGGAGAAGCTCCAGCAAGTGCTGTCGCACCTGCTGGAGAACGCCGTTCGCTACTCCCCGGCGGGCGGCCGCGTCACGGTCGACGCCCGGCGCGTGGACGGCGACGTGGAGGTGCGCGTGGTGGACGAGGGGATGGGGATCCCGCACGCGGAGCGGGAGCGGATCTTCCGGAAGTTCTACCGCGGCGAGAGCGCCGCGCGGACGACCGGTGCGGGAGCGGCCGGTCTCGGCCTCTTCCTTGCCCAAGGGCTCGTCGCGGCGATGGGCGGCAAGATCTGGGTCGACTCGGCGGATGGGCAGGGATCGACGTTCGTCGTCGCGCTTCCTGCCGCAGGCGAGTGAGACTGGAGTCTGCGGGTATAGCGCGCGCAGGGGCCACGACCGACGCGCGAGGTTGAGCGGATGACGAGGGTGCTGGTGATCGACGACGAAGCGCCGATCCGGCTGCTGTGCCGGGTGAACCTCGAGGCCGAGGACATGGGTGTGCTCGAGGCCGCGGACGGCCCGAGCGGGCTGGCGCTCGCGCGGGCCGAGCTGCCGGACATCGTGCTCCTCGACGTGATGATGCCCGGGCTCGACGGTTGGGGCGTGGCGGAGCAGCTGCTCGCCGACGAGGAGACGGCCGGGATCCCGATCATCTTCCTGACGGCGCGCGCGGAGTTCCGCGACCGGGCCCGCGGCCTCGACATCGGCGGTGTCGACTACATCACGAAGCCGTTCAACCCGGTCGAGCTCGCGCCGCTCGTACGCGGCCTGCTCGAGCGCCTGCAGCGTGGCGAGCGTGACGAGCTCCGTAGCGAGAAGCTTTCGGAGCTGCGCTCGCTGATGGCCGACGCCTAGCCCGCCGGCCGGCTCTACGCGCCCGCGAAGTTCGCCGTCACCACGGTCGCGCCGGGGAAGCCGGCGAACGAGCCCACGCTCACACCGACGCCGACGCGCCGGAACCCGGGCCGGAGCAGGTTCGCGCGGTGCGGCGGGCTGGCGAGCCACATCTGCACGAGTTCGCGCGCGGCCGCGCGCGTGCCGGCGCCCCAGGCGAGGTTCTCGCCGAAGCACGGGCCGGCGGCGCCGCTCCGCCGCATCCGGATCGCCGTCGCGCCGTGAACGAACGTCTGCGTGCGCACCATCCAGGCCGAGTGGCCGCGTGCCGCGCGCGTGAGCGCCCGATCGACCGCAACCGGTCGCAGCCCGTGCGCCGTGCGGACGCCGTTGACGGCGCCGACGAGCGCCTCCTCGCGCTGGGCCTGCATCGTCGCCGCGGAGCCGGCGCCCGCGAGCGGGAGCGCCGCCAGGGCTGCCAGGACGAGGACGGAAATCCGTTGTCTCGATCGCACAGGCGTTCAGCCGCGGCGACCCCGGGGGGTGAGGGGTCCACCGGCAGGTGAGCGGGACAATAACGCGCCGCCACCAAGTGCGAGTCATCAGCGGGCGGTCTGCGCCAGGATGATCCCGGCCAGCACGACGCCGCCGCCGACGAGCTGGAGGGGGCCCAACGCCTCGCCCAGCCAGGCGAACGCGACGAGGCCGGCGGCGACGGGTTCGAGCATCGCGATGATCGCAACGCGTGTGGCGGAGACGTGGCGGAGCGCGGCGGTCACGAGCAGGAACGTCACCATCGTTCCGACGACGACGACGAACAGCATCAGCAGCCACACGGGCGCGTCGAGCCGGGCGAGCCGTCCGAGCAGGGAGACGTCGTCGTCGAGGCGGCCGAACGGGAAGCGCCAGACGGGCTGGACGAGCGCCCAGAAGACGGCCGCGAAGAGGAAGCCGTAGCAGAGGACCGAGGCTGGCTCCCGTGCCACGACGGCGTGCTCGGCCATCAGCACGTAGACGGCATACGCGACCGCCGCGGCGAAGGCGGCCGCGATGCCGAGCCCGTCGAGGGTGACCCCGCTCCAGAACTCGACGACGAGGGACAGTCCCGTGAGGGCCAGCCCGAGCGCCGCCCAGATCCGGCGCCGCACGCGCTGCTTCAGCACCGCCCACGCCCACAGCGCGATCAGGATCGGCGCGAGGTACTCGATCAGGAGCGCGATCCCGATCGGCAGGCGGTGGATGGAGACGAAGTAGAGCCACTGCACCATCGCGACGCCGGCGACGCCGAAGAGCGCGAGGTACACGAGCTCGCGGGGACCGACGCGCAGGCTCGGCCGGTTCACGAGCGCGAGCGCGAGGGCGAAGCCGGCGAACGCGCCCGACGCCCGCACCTGCGTCAGCTCGAGCGACGAGATCCCGGACGAGAGCACCACCTTCGAGACCGTTCCGTTGACGGCGAAGAGGAGCGCGGCGGCCGTGACCATCAGGTAGCCGAGGAGCGGCCGCCGCTCGCGTCCGGCCCCGCCGGGGATGTAGGCGACGTCGGCCACGGGCCGCGACGCTACCAGCGACGTCGCGCGCCTCTACACTCGTTCCCGCGGGACGTGGCGCAGCCTGGTAGCGCGCTCGCTTTGGGAGCGAGAAGTCGCCGGTTCGAGTCCGGCCGTCCCGACCTCTACCGCGTGATCGAGATCACCCGGGCCGTCCAGGCGCCGCGCGGTGCGTCCACCTCGACCGTCTCGCCCTCGCGGGCGCCGAGAAGCGCCCTACCGAGGGGCGACTCGGGGGAGACGCCGCCGACGCTCGAGATCTCGACGTCCAGCCGCTCCCCCCGCTCGTCCTCGAGCTCCACCTTCGACCCGACGGCCACGACGCCGCTCGCAGCGGCCTCCGCCTCGTCGACGACCACCGCGTGCTGGAGCCGCGAGCGCAGGATCGTGATCCGGCGCTCGAGCAGCGCCTGCTCGTTCTTCGCGGCGTGGTATTCGAAGTTCTCGGAAAGGTCGCCGAAGCCGCGGGCTGTCGCGATCGCCTGCACGATCTCCGCCCGCTTCGGCCCCTCCAGCTCGGCGAGCTCCGCGGCGAGCTGCTCCTTCTGAGGGGCCGTCAGCTGCTCCTGTCTCTCGTTCGGCGACACAAGCGGGTGGCGGGAATCGAACCCGCGTAACCAGCTTGGAAGGCTGGGGCTCTACCATTGAGCTACACCCGCGAGGGTCACGTAGCGTACCCCGGTGGATCCCTACGCGTGGTCGTGGAATCCCGAGGCGCTCGTGCTCGTGCCGGCGCTCTCCGTGGGCTACGCCCTGCTCGTCCGCTCGCACCGGCCGCGCCCGTGGCGCGTCGCCGCGTGGGTCGGCGCGATGGTGCTCCTGCTCGCCGTGACGGTCACTCCCGTGGAGACGATCGCGCTCCACTACCTGCTCTCGGTCCACCTGCTGCAGAACGTCGTGCTCGCGGAGTGGGCGCCGGCGCTCGCCGTGCTCGCGGTACCGCCGGCGGTGGCAGCGTCGCTGCCGCGTGTGCCGCCGGCGCCGGCGCTCCTGCTCTGGACCGTGAACTACATGGCCTGGCACCTGCCGTGGCCTTACGACGCCGCGCTCAGGAACCCGCACACGCTGCTACACCTGGAGCACGCCCTCTACTTCGCCACGGGCGTCCTCCTCTGGTGGCCCGTCTTCCACGGCGACCACGGGGCGGGGTTCAAGGCGGGCTACGTCTTCGCCGCGTTCGCGCTCGCGAGTCCGATCGGGCTCCTCCTCGCGTTGATCCCGGAGCCCGTCTACGACTTCTACCGCGACGCGCCCGAAGAGCTCTGGGGGCTCGACCCGCTCCGCGACCAGCAGATCGCCGGCGTCACGATGGCCCTCGAGCAAGCGTTCGTCTTCTTCGCGGTCTTCGCCTTCTACTTCGCACGCTTCCTGCGCGAGCAGGACGAGGACGACGCAGACGCCGACATGGCGGCGGCCTAGCGCGGTGCGGCGACGAGCGGCTCGAGCGCGCCCGCAGTGGGCTCCAGGCTCCCGGACTCGAGCCCCGCACGGATCTCGCGAGCAAGCGCCCGCGCCTCGGAATCCTGGTCGAGGCGCAGCACCGTGAGGAGGCTCGCCAGGACCTCCTCGCCCTCGCGCAGCTCGAGCGCGATCGTGTCCGTGTCGGTACCGATGTAGGGATCGTCGGCGACGCCGACGGTGATCTCGACGCGGCGGCCGTCCGGCAGCGTCGCCGGTTCGGAGATCGGGTTCCCGCGCAGGCTCACGAGCCCGTGCTTCCCCGTGCCCCGCGCCGGCCGAAACATCCGGCGGCGTTCCTATTCTCGCCACGTGGAGGAGCGTCTCGTCCGCTTCCGGCCGCGCGCCGTCGTCGTCGTGCTCGGCATCATCCTGGCCGCCGTCCTGGTGATCGAGGTGCTGCAGGTGGCGCGCGGCGTCATCACGTGGATCGTGATCGCGGCGTTCCTCGCGACCGCGCTGAACCCGGCCGTCGACTGGCTGCTCGCGCACGGGATCCGCCGGCGCGGACTCGCCGTCGCCGTCGCCTACCTCGGGGCGCTGCTCACGATCGCCGGGCTCGGGGCGACGATCGTGCCGATCCTCGTCGACCAGGTGAACAGCTTCGTGCAGGCGGTGCCCGACTACGTCGACGACCTGACGAGCGGCCGCGGCCGCCTCGGCTTCCTCGAGCGCGAGTACGGGATCACCGCGCGGGTGCGCGACACCGTGGACGAGCGGGGCGCAGCGGGCCTCCTCGGCGTCTCCGGGACTGCGCTCGCGGTGACGAAGGGGGTCGTGACGGCTGTCGTGGCGACAGTGACGATCGCCTTCCTCACGCTCTTCATGCTGCTCGAGGGGCCTGCGTGGGTCGACCGCTTCTACGGCCTGTTGCCGCCCGAGCAGCAGCCGCGCTGGCGTGCCATCGGCCGCGAGATCTACCGCACGGTCGGTGGGTACGTGACCGGGAACCTGACGATCAGCCTCATCGCTGGCGTCATCTCCACGGGGGTGCTGCTCGTGCTCGGCGTGCCGTACGCGGTCGCCCTGGGGCTGCTCGTCGCGCTGCTCGACCTGATCCCGCTCGCCGGCGCGACGATCGCGGCCGTGATCGTGACGACGGTCGGCTTCCTGGACTCGCCGACGTCCGGGATCGTGCTGCTCGTCTTCTTCGTCGTCTACCAGCAGCTCGAGAACCACGTCCTGCAGCCGATCGTCTACGGCCGAACGGTGCAGCTCTCGCCGCTCGCGGTGCTGATCGCTGTGCTGATCGGGGCGCAGCTCGCCGGTGTGATCGGCGCGCTCGCGGCGATCCCCGTCGCCGGGACGATCCAGGTGATCCTGCGCGAATGGCTGCGCCAACGGCGCGTCACGACGCCGCAGGAGGAGGCCGTGCCGGCCGGGCCCGCGCCGCCGCTCCTGGGCGCCTGAGCGTCCGCTCGCAGCGCGCCAGATACGCCTTCCGGGGGATAGGGGGCGGCGCTCGCCCGACGATTACAAGAGCGTGACGCTCCTCCCCCCTCGTCCGCTCCGGCTCCTCACGTTCGCGTGCGCGCTCGTCGCGCTCACGGCGGCCTCTTTCGCCGTCGGCGGCGCGGATGCGCGCTCCACGTCGTCCCAGTCCGTCAGCGCCGACAACGCGCTCGAGGCGGCGATCCTGGTCGAGCTGAACGTCGTGCGGCGGGGCAAGAGCCTGCGCCCCCTGCGCATCTCGAAGCCGCTCACCGCGGCCGCTGACGCACACTCGCTCGCGATGGCTCGTTTCGGCTTCTTCGCCCACGACTCGCGCGACGGCTCCAGTTTCGGGAAGCGCCTACGGCGCTTCTACACGCCACGCGGCTACGCGACGTGGTCGGGCGGCGAGAACCTGTTGTACGCGACACCCGGCCTCGACGCCCGGAAGGCTGTCGCGATGTGGATGCAGAGCCCGATGCACCGCAAGAACATCCTCCACCCGGCCTGGCGTGAGATCGGGCTGTCGGCTGTCGCCGCCGGCGCCGCTCCCGGCGTCTTTGGCGGCCGCGACGTCGTGCTCGTGACGACCGTTTTCGGCGCCCGCACGTAGCGCGACCCTCGTCGGAGCCGCGTCCGGCGGAGGTTACCCTTCACGATGCGCGCCCGTAGCTCAGTGGACAGAGCGGCGGCCTTCTAAGCCGTTGGTCGGAGGTTCGAATCCTCCCGGGCGCATGGCGCTCTCCTCCCGTCGGCGTTCGTCGGAAACTCGTCCGCCGCCGCTTCGGGTTCAGGCCATGTCCGGCAGAACGTCATCCATGTAGGCACCCTCGCGGCGCCGTCAGGCCGGATCGAACGTCGCGAGGCGGTGGCGCATCAGCTCGTCCGCTTCGCGTGTGCTCGACTGGTACCCCGTGACGGCGGAGAGGAAGTGGCCGCGGTCGAGCGCGTAGAGCCGCAGGGACGTGCGGGCGCGCACGGTGGTCGTGCGCGGCCGGTCGTGGAGGAGGGCCATCTCTCCGAAGCCCTCTCCCGCAGCCATCGTGCGGATCAGGCGGCCGTCGCCGATGACGTCGGCCTCCCCGTCCTCGATCACGTAGAACCGATCCCCGGGATCGCCTTGACGGAAGACTTCCTCGCCGGCGTCGAGCTGCCCGCGCCGAACGTGGAGCGCGAGGCTGTTCATCGCCGGCAGAGGCAGAGGGCGGAACATGGGGACGCGGTTGAGCACGGCGATCTCCTCGTCCCGGCGCTCGATCGACGCGTCGATCCTCGTCAGACGCCGCCAGGCCACCGCCACGAGCGTGGGGGCCACGAGCCCAAGCACGACCAGAGCGCCGCGGATCCCGAGCAGGGCGATCGCGAACGGCGTGACGAGCGACCCGAGCGCGACCGAGAGCGCGGTGAGGCTCTCCTTCGCTCCGAACAGGCGGGCGAGCATCTCGTCGGGCACGAGGCGGGTCGGCAGCGTGTACAGCCCGATGTCGACGAGCGCGTTGCCGACGCCGATCACGCACATCAGCCCCACGATCACCGTTGCGTGCGGGAAAGCGCCGCTCAGCGTGAGCGGCAGGCCCCACAGGACGACGCCAACGCCCTCGAGCGCCGCGAGCCGATGCCCGCTGACGAACATCGACGCTGCCAGCGAGCTCGCGACGGCACCCGCGCCCAGAGCCGCGGTCAGCACCCCGACCCCCGACTCCCCCAGGGCCAGCAGGTCGAGCGCGACGACGACCAGGAAGACGTTGAGGAAGCCGCGCGTCAGCGTCTGCGCGACCGCGAGGCCGATCAGGAGGCCGGCGTCGCGATAGCGGGTGAGCGCGCGGAATCCCTCCACCGTCTCGTTCGCGATCCGGCGTAGCGGCCTCGGCGCCGGCCGCGGCGGCGGCTCGTACGACAGCCGCACGAGCAGCAGGGCCGATCCGAGCGACAACGCGGCGGTGGCCGCGAAGACCGCGGCCGGGCTGCCGAACTCGAGCAGAAGCGCCGCGGCGAGCGGGCCGACCAGGGTGCTGAGCGAATCCAGGAGGCCGCGCACGAGGTTCGCACTCGTCAGTTCGAGCGGCGTCGTGCACAAGCCCGGCAATAGGGCAGAGTGCACGGGCCGGAACATCGTGAACGCGGCGGTCGCGACCACAGCGAGCAGGTAGACCGCAACAGTCGGTCCTCCCGCCGCGAGGATGGCGGCGGCCGGCGCGATCGCCGCAGCTCGGACGAGACACGACCACAACAGCACGCGGTCGCGCCGAAAACGATCGGCCAGGCTGCTGCCGAACGGCGCGAGAACGGCGGCGGGCGCGGTCCGGACGAACACGACGAGTCCCACGGCTGCCGGGCCGCCGTCGCGGAAGGCCACGACCGCGATCGCGACCGTGAACGCCCACTCCGCCGTCCACGCGGCGCCGAACGCCAGCTGCGCGCGGAGGAGGCTCGGGTTGCGCGACGTCGCCGAGAACGCGCGCGTCGCGGTCGCGAGGCGCCTCCTCACGTGACCCGCGGCGGGGGAGCCATGCTTCCCTCACCGACGTCGCTGCGCATGCGGCGAGACCCTATTCCGGGATTCCGCCGCGGGCAACCACCGCGACCGCAGCAGGCGGCGGAAGGCTCCCGACTCGTGCGTCCTGCACGTTTGCCGCGTCGGGGCGCGGGTAGCGAGGGACGGCAATCGAGCGGGAGGAGAGTCCGATGCAGGCAGCGGTCGTGACGGCGAGTCACCGGGGGCCGGCGCTGGCCTGCGGGGACGTGCGGTCGTAGTGTCCCGGCCCGCGGCGATCCTCGACGTCGACGGCACGCTCGCCGACACGAACTACCACCACGCCCTCGCGTGGTACCGCGCCTTCCGCGAACAGGAGCTCGTAGTCCCCGTCTGGCGGCTGCATCGGCACATCGGGATGGGCGGCGACAAGTTCGTCGCGGCCGTCACCGACGACGACGTGGAGGAGCGGCTGGGCGACGCCCTGCGCGACCGGTGGGAGGAGCTCTTCGACGAGGTGATCGACCAGGTCGCGCCGCTGCCGGGCGCGCAGAGGTTCGTCGGGGCCTTGAAGGAGCGTGGCCACGTCGTCGTGCTCGCAAGCTCGTCGGTGCAGAAGCATCTCGACGTCCTGCTCGACAAGCTCGAGGTGCGGGACGTCGTCGACGGGTGGACGACGAAGGACGACGTCGAGGCGTCGAAGCCCGACCCTGACCTCGTCGAGGCTGCCCTCGCGAAGGCAGGGACGCGCGAGGCCGTCATGGTCGGCGACGCGCCGTGGGACGTGCAGGCCGCCCGGCGTGCTGGCCTCGAGACGGTCTGCCTCGTGACGGGCGGCTTCTCGCAGGGAGAGCTGCGGGACGCGGGCGCGGCCGCCGTCTACGAGTCGCTCGACGAGCTGCGCGAGGCGCTCGAGGAGACACCGCTCGGCGGCGACGGCGCGCAAGGGTGGCGGACGGGACTCGAACCCGCGACCACCGGGACCACAACCCGGGGCTCTACCAACTGAGCTACCGCCACCGCGCGACGGGAAGGATAGCCGCGCCCGCACGCCGGTCACGCGGCGCTCGCGGCGGCACCGCGGGTGAATTGCGGCACACTGGGCCGACGGCCCCGTAGCTCAGTGGATAGAGCGGCAGGCTTCGAACCTGCGTGCGGAGGTTCAATTCCTCCCGGGGCCATGTGCCCTCCTGGACGATCGAGGTGGAGGACCCGCGCTGCGACGACGTCCGGGCGTTGCTCGAGCGCCATCTCGCTTTCGCCCAGGCGAACACGCCGCCCGAGGACGTCCACGCGCTCGACCTCGACGGGCTCCTCCACCCGTCGATCACGTTCGTCGCTCTCCGAGAGGGAAGCACCCTGCTCGGCGTCGGAGCGCTGAAGGAGCTGGGCGGCGCTCACGCCGAGATCAAGTCCATGCACACCGCCGAGGTGGCTCGTGGGCGGGGCGTGGCCCGGGCGCTGCTCGACCATCTGCTCGCGACCGCCGGCTCGCGAGGCCACCACCGCGTCAGCCTGGAGACAGGCGCAACGGACGCGTTCGCTCCCGCGCGGGCGCTCTACGCAGGGGCCGGGTTCGTCCCGTGCGGCCCCTTCGGCGACTACGCGGAAAGCCCGAGGAGCGCGTTCATGACGCTCGAGCTCGGCGCCGGGAGGTGCGGGCGAGAGGAGTCGAACCTCCAAGAGCCGAAGCCCACCGGGACCTAAACCCGGCGCGTCTGCCAGTTCCGCCACGCCCGCGCGAGACCCAGGATAGAGCCGGGCCCGTCGCGGAGCGCCTCTGCTTGAATGGGCGCGTGGAGACGCAGGTCGAGGAGCTCGGTGGCGATCGCGTCCGCTTGACGGTGGACGTCCCCGCGCACGACGTGCACCATGCCGTCGAGCACGCGACGACGGACCTCGCCGGCGCCGTCAAGATCCCTGGGTTCCGCCCGGGGAAGGTGCCGCGCCCGATCCTCGTGCAGCGGCTCGGCAAAGAGCGCATCTACGCCGAGGCCGTCGACAGCCACATCGGCGGCTGGTTCTGGAACGCGGCGGCGCGCGCCCGCATCAGGCCGGTCGCGCAGCCGCAGTACGACTACGACCTCCCGACCGCCGACGACTCCGCGTGGCGGTTCAAGGCCACGGTGCCGGTGCAGCCGAAGGTCGACGTGGTCGACTGGGTCGGGCTCGAGGTGCCGAAGCCGCAGGCCGAGGTGCCGCAGGAGCTCGTCGACCGCGAGCTCGAGGCGCTGCGCGAGTCGGTGGCGGAGCTCGTCCCGGCCGGAGACCGCCCATCCCGCGAGGGGGACACGCTCGTGATCGACCTCATCTCCCCCGGCGGCGAGACGCAGCGCGATACCGTGGTCGAGCTCGGCTCCGGCAACCTGGTCGAGGAGGTCGAGGACGCGCTGCGCGGGCTCCGCGCCGGCGAGTCGAAGGAGGTCCGCTACGAGCTCGCCGACGAGACGACAGCGGCCGTCGAGGTGACGGTCAAGGAGATCAAGCAGAAGGTCCTGGCGGAGCTCGACGACGAGCTGGCGCGTGCGGCCAGCGAGTTCGACACGATCGCGGACCTGCGCGGCGACGTCGAGTCGCGGCTGCGTGAGCAGCTCGAGGCCGAGGTCGAGAACGCCTTCCGCGCGAACGCCGTTGACACGCTCGTCAAGGAGTCGCGGGTCAACCCCGCCGGCCCGCTCGTCGAGGCGCGCACGCAGGAGCTGATCCGCGGCTTCGTGCGCTCGCTCGAGCGCCGTGGGATCACACCGCAGACCTACCTCCAGCTGACCGGCCGCACCGAGCAGCAGCTCGTTGAGGCGATGCAGCAGGAGGCGGCGCTCTCGGTCGCACGCGAGCTCGTGCTCGAGGCGGTCGCGGAGCGTGTCGGCATCGAGGTCGATGACGACGAGGTGAAGGCACTCGTCCGTGAGCAGGCGGCGGAGAGCGGCGACGACCCCGAGCAGGTGCTCGACGAGCTGTGGCACTCCGGCCGCCACGAGGACCTGCGCGAGGACCTGCGGCTACGGGCTGCGCTCGACCGCGTCGTGGCCGAGGTGAAGCCGATCCCGGTCGACGTCGCCGCCGCCCGCGAGGCGATCTGGACGCCGGACAAGGAAAAGCCCGAGACAGAGACGAAACTGTGGACCCCCGGCAGCCACTCGCCCGGAAACAAGGAGATTGCATGAGCCCGTTGATCCCCATGGTGATCGAGCAGACGTCGCGCGGCGAGCGCTCGTTCGACATCTACTCCCGCTTGCTGAACGAGCGGATCATCTTCCTCGGCACGCCGGTGGACGACCAGATCGCGAACCTGATCGTGGCGCAGCTCCTGCACCTCGAGTCGGAGGATCCGGACAAGGACATCTCGATCTACATCAACTCGCCGGGCGGCTCCGTCTACGCCGGCCTGGCCATCTACGACACGATGCAGTTCATCAAGCCCGACATCCAGACGATCTGCGTCGGGATCGCGATGAGCATGGGCGCAGTCATTCTCGCCGGCGGAGCAGCAGGGAAGCGAATGGCGCTGCCGAACGCCAAGATCCTGATCCACCAGGTCTCGGGCGGCTTCCAGGGGCAGGCGACGGACATCGAGATCGCCGCACGCGAGACGATCGCCCTGAAGAGACGCCTGGAAGAGATCATCGCCCACCACACCGGACAGGAGCTCGAGAAGATCTCCCACGACATGGAACGCGACTACTTCATGACGGCGAACGAGGCGAACGAGTACGGGATCATCGACCGCGTCATCGAGCATCGCTAGGCGGGGTACTAGCCGCGGCGAGGAAATCGAGGTAGAACCAAGACATGGCTCGCGCATCCGAAGGCAACGAGCAGCTCCTCTGCAGCTTCTGCGGCAAGAGCCAGCGGCAGGTGAAGAAGCTGATCGCCGGCCCCGGCGTCTACATCTGCGACGAGTGCATCGACCTCTGCAACGAGATCATCGACGAGGAGCTGACGGTCCCGACCCAGCTCGACCTCGACAACCTTCCGCGCCCGAGGGACATCTACGCCGTCCTCAACGACTACGTCGTCTCGCAGGAGGAGGCGAAGCGCACCCTCTCGGTCGCCGTCTACAACCACTACAAGCGCGTCCGGATGGGGCAGGAGGACGGGGACGTCGAGCTGCAGAAGTCGAACATCCTGCTGCTCGGCCCGACCGGGTGCGGCAAGACGCTGCTCGCACAGACACTCGCGCGGATCCTCAACGTCCCGTTCGCGATCGCCGACGCGACCGCGCTCACCGAGGCCGGCTACGTCGGTGAAGACGTCGAGAACATCCTCCTCAAGCTGATCCAGGCGGCCGACTTCGACATCAAGAAGGCCGAGACCGGGATCATCTACATCGACGAGGTCGACAAGATCGCGCGCAAGGCGGACAACCCGTCGATCACGCGCGACGTCTCCGGCGAGGGCGTCCAGCAGGCGCTGCTCAAGATCCTCGAGGGCACCGTCGCGTCGGTGCCGCCGCAGGGCGGGCGCAAGCACCCGCACCAGGAGTTCCTCTCGATCGACACCACGAACATCCTCTTCATCTGCGGCGGCGCGTTCGCCGGCCTCGACAAGATCATCGGGCGCCGCATCGGCAAGAACTCCGTCGGGTTCGGAGCCGACGTGCGCTCGAAGCAGTCGGACGAGAGCGCGGAGCTGCTCGAGCAGGTGATGCCGGAGGATCTGCTCAACTTCGGCCTCATCCCGGAGTTCATCGGGCGTCTGCCGGTGATCTCGGCGGTGCACCAGCTGCGGCGCGAGGATCTCGTGCAGATCCTGACGGAGCCGAAGAACGCGCTCACGAAGCAGTACCAGCGCTTCTTCGGGTACGACACGATCGAGCTCGAGTTCCGCGACGACGCGCTCTGGGAGATCGCGGACAAGGCGCTCGCCCGCGAGACCGGCGCCCGCGGGCTCCGCTCGATCATCGAGAACGCGCTGCTCGACGTGATGTTCGAGCTGCCGAGCCGCAAGGACGTCTCCAAGTGCGTGATCACGAAGGAGACAATCTCGAAGGGCCTCAAGCCGACGCTCGTGACGAGCGCCGGCGGCGTCCGCGCCGGTCTCGACGCGCTCGCCGAAGAGTCCGCCTAGCCACCCGCAGCTCACCGGCGCAGCTTCTTCTCCCGTCCGCGGTGGATCCCGTCGCGGCGTGGGCGGCTGTTCGCAAGCCCCGCTTGGCGGCCGAGATCGAGGGACAGTCCCTGGGCCGTGTCCTGCCGCACACGGTCGTGTCGGCGCACTAGCCAGTCGAGCGCGCCAAGCTCGACAGGCTCCTCAAGCCCCTTCAGCTGCCGTCTCGCCGGCTCCGAGCCGCGCGCTCGCGTCCGCTCCCCGGAGCAGTTCGAGCCCGCGCTGCAGCCGCGCGGCCGACGCCGACCCGGGCCAACGCAACCTGCCCCAGCTCCGTCGCGACCTCGGACGCGGTGCCGGCTCGCAGGCCCCGGCTGCGTCCTCCAGCGGGATAGGCTGGCGCCGTGACGGCGTTCGAGACCGCTGCCGCCGAGCTCGCGCGTCGGGCGCGTGAGCTGTCCGGGATCGACTACATCAGGCTCGTCTTCGGCGGCGAGCTGCCGTCGCCGCCGATCGCCGATCTGATGGGCTTCCGCGGTGTCGAGGTCGCGCCGGGGCGCGCCGTGTTCGAGCTGACGCCCGGGCCGCAGCACTACAACCCGATCGGCTCCGTCCACGGCGGCGTCGCGCTGACGCTCCTCGACTCGGCGATGGGGTGCGCCGTGCACACGCTGCTCGAGGCCGGCGTCGGCTACACGACCCTCGAGGTGAAGGCGAACTTCGTCCGACCGATCACAGCGGAGACCGGTCTCGTCCGCTGCGAGGGCGTCGTCGTCCACCCCGGCTCCCGCGTCGCAACCGCGGAAGGCCGCCTGACGGACGCGGCGGGGAAGCTGCTCGCGCACGGCACGACCACCTGCCTCGTGCTCCGCTAACGGCGCAGACGCATCCCGGCGAGGCGCCGCCGAGAGCGGCTACCGGCAGCGTGGGCCGTAGAATCGGCCCATGGAGCCGCTGTACAAGCCGGAGGGCGTCGAGGAGCGCTGGCAGCGCACGTGGGAGGCCGAGGGCTGCTTCCGCGCCGGCGCCGGCGCCCGCCGCGACGAGACCTTCGTGATCTGTGTGCCGCCGCCGAACGTCACCGGCGCGCTCCATCTCGGCCACGCGCTGAACGGCTCGATCCAGGACGTGCTCGTGCGCTGGCACCGGATGCGCGGCTTCGACACGCTCTGGCAGCCTGGCTACGACCACGCGGGCATCTCGACCCAGAACGTCGTCGAGAAGCAGCTCGTGCGCGAGGGAACCTCCCGGAAGGAGCTCGGCCGCGAGGCGTTCGTCGAACGCGTGTGGAGCCACCTCGAGGAGACGGGGCGGACGATCATGGGCCAGTACCGGCGGCTCGGCGCCTCCCTCGACTATGAGCGCGAGCGCTTCACGATGGACGACGACTACATCGAGGCCGTGATGCGCTTCTTCGTCCACCTCTGGGAGCGCGGCTGGATCTATCGCGCGAACCGGATCGTCAACTGGTGCCCGTTCCACGAGACGGCGATCTCCGACCTGGAGGTCGTGCACGAGGAGATGGACGACGCGCTCACCTACGCCGTTTACCCCTTCGCCGACGGGCCGCTGCCGGACGGGGTGGCGGGGATCACGGTCGCGACCGTGCGGCCGGCCACGATGCTCGCCGACGTCGCGGTCGCGGTGCACCCGGACGACGAGCGCTACCGCGCCGCCGTGGGGCGGGACGTCCTCGTGCCGGTCGTGGGCCGGCACGTGCCCGTCGTCGCCGACGAGCGCGTCGACCCCGAGTTCGGCACGGGCGCGCTGAAGATCACCCCGGGGCACGACCCGACGGACTTCGAGATCGGCCGCGACCACGACCTACCGGTGCTGACCGTCCTCGCGCCGGACGGCCGGCTGAACGCGGAGGCCGGCGAGCTCGCGGGGCTGAGGCAGGAGGCGGCGGACGAGCGCGTCCTCGCGTGGTTGCGCGTGCACGGCCGACTCGAGCGCCGCGAGAGCTACCGGCACGCCGTCAGCACGTGCGAGCGCTGCCACACGCGGATCGAGCCGCTCGTGTCGCTGCAGTGGTGGTGCGCGATGGAGGAGCCGCGGCAGCCGGCGCTGCAGGCGCTGCGGGAGCGGCGCGTCCGCTACCACCCGGAGTCGCAGCACCAGTTCGCCATGCGCTCGCTGGAGGAGATCCCCGACTGGAACATTTCGCGCCAGCTCTGGTGGGGGCACCAGCTGCCGCTCTGGAGCTGCCCGGACGGCCACGTCACCTGCGTCTGGCCGCCGCCCGAGACGTGCGCGGAGTGCGGCTCGGGCGTGCTCGAACGCGACCCCGACGTGCTCGACACCTGGTTCTCGTCTGCGCTCTGGCCGTACGCGACGCTCGGCTGGCCGCGCGAGACGCCGGAGCTCGCGCGCTACTACCCGGGCGACGTCAACTCGACGGCCCGCGAGATCATCCGCCTCTGGGAGAACCGGATGATCTGGACGGGGCTCGAGTTGCTCGGCGACGTCCCGTTCACCGACGTGATCATCCACTCGACGATCCTGGCGCCGGACGGGCGGCGCATGTCGAAGAGCCTCGGCACCGGGCTCGACCCGCTCGAGATGATCGACCGGCACGGGGCCGACGCGACCCGCTACGGACTGCTGAAGATGAGCTCGACGCAGGACGTCCGCTTCGCCGAGGGGATGATCGAGGAGGGGCGGAAGCTCGCGAACAAGCTCTGGAACGTGGCACGGTTGCTGCTCGCCACCGAGGCGACGCCCGAGGCGCGTCCGACTGCCGTCGAGGAGCGGTGGATGCTCGCGCGGCTCGACACGGTGCGCGCAGAGGTCGAGGCGCGCTGGTCGGCCTTCGATTTCTCCCCGTCGGTGCAGGCGCTCTACCACCTCACCTTCGACGACTTCTGCGACTGGTACGCGGAGGCGATCAAGCCGCGCCTACGGGCGGGCGACGCCGACGCAGCGGCGACGGCCCTCGCGGCGCTCGAGCGACTGGTCGCGCTCCTGCACCCCGTACTGCCGCACGTGACCGAGGAGATCTGGTCGCAGTTCCACGAGACGAGGCTCGTCCTCTCGCCGTGGCCGGAGCCCGACGAGCGTTACGCGGCCGACGCGGCGGCGTTGACGCGCGTTCACGAGGCCGCGGCGATCTTCCGCCGCAGCGGCGTCGCCGTCGAGCTCGGCAGCGAGGACGAGCGCCGCATCTTCGCCGCCGTGGTGCGCCCCGAGCGCGCGAAGGCGAACGGGAACGCGGCGGCGGAGCTCGAGCGGCTGCGGCAGGAGATCGCACGCGCCGAGCGGATGCTCGACAACGAGAGGTTCGTCGCGAATGCGAAGCCCGAGGTCGTGGAGGCCGAGCGGGAGAAGCTCGCGCGGTACCGCCGTGAGCTCGATGCCCTCTCCTCCTGACGACGCCGCGGGCTGGCTCGACACGCTGTCGCCCTGGCCGGCCGAGTTCGGGCTCGGGCGGATGCGCGCCCTCCTCGCGGATCTCGGCGACCCGCAGCTTGCCTACCCCGCCGTCCACGTGGTCGGCACGAACGGCAAGTCGACGGCCACGCTCACGGTCGAGGCGCTCCTCCGAGCCGAGGGCCTCTCCGTCGGCGCCACCATCTCGCCCCACATCCGGTCGTGGTCGGAGCGAATCCGCGTCGACGGCGCGGAGGTGGACTTCGACACCGCCCTCGCCGGTGTGCGGCCGGCGGTCGAGGTCAGGCGCGCGACGCAGTTCGAGGCGGTCACGGGGGCAGCGTTCGCGACGTTCGCGGCGCGCGGGGTGGACGCGGCTGTCGTCGAGGCCGGGCTCGGGGGGCGGCTCGACGCGACGAACGTCCTGCGGAGCCGCGTCGTCCTGCTCACGAACGTCTCGCTCGAGCACACGGAGGTGCTCGGCGACACCCGGGAGGCGATCGCAGCGGAGAAGCTCGCGGTCGTGCGGGACGACGCGGTGGCGGTGCTCCCCGACGACGAGTTCTCGCACCTGCTCCCGGCCGGCGCCACCCATCTGCTCGGTGGGGCTCGTGAGGCGGCGGAGGCGTTCCTCGGGCATCCGGTCGCGCAGACGGTCGAGGTGCGCCTGCCGGGGCGGCTCGAGCGGCGCGGCGACGACGTCTGGGACGGCGCGCACAACCCCGCTGGCGTGAGCTGGCTGGTCGAGCGGCTGCCGCCCGGGGAGCGCGTCGTCCTCGCGTCGATCCTCGCCGACAAGGACGTGGACGCGATGCTCGCGACGCTCTCGCGCGCGGGCAGGCGGTTCGTCGCGACGCGCTCGTCGAACCCGCGCGCGCTCGACGCCGGCGAACTCGGCCGCCGCGCAGCCGCGCACTTCGCCGAGGTCGTCGTGGAGCCGGACCCACGCGTGGCGCTCCGGCGCGCGCGCGAGCTCGGCCCGGTGCTCGCGACCGGCTCGCTCTACCTCGTGGGCGACCTCGCGCAGGCGGAGGCCTGACGTGGCGCGGCGGCGCGGCAGCGCATCGGTGCTGCTCTTCGCGCTCGCGCTCGTCGCGCTGATCGTGGGGTCGGCGTTCGCCGTTGGCTATATCGTTGGAAAGCTTCTGCTGTGATCCTCGGCGCGACCACCCAACCCTCGGGCGACGACGACCTCTTCGGCGGCGTGAACGACTTCTTCGACTCCGGCCTCTGGCTCGCGGTCCGGAACCTGACGCTCTTCTTCATCGTCATCTTCTGGCTCGCGACCGCCTACTGGGTCTACAAGGACGCACGCCGGCGGGTCGACGACGGCTGGCTGGTCGCGATGGCGACGCTGCTAGGGCTCGTGCCGCCGTTCCTCGGTCCGATCATCTACCTCTTCTTCCGGCCACCCGAGTACCTGGACGACGTGCGGGAGCGCGAGCTCGAGATCAAGGCGATGGAGGAGCGGCTGGCGCAGCGCGACCTGCACTGCCCCGTCTGCCGCGCGCAGGTCGAGGCGGGCTTCCTCGTGTGCCCGGTGTGCACGACGCGGCTGCGGCAGGCATGCGTCAAGTGCTCGAACCCGCTCGAGGCGCTCTGGCAGATCTGCCCGTACTGCGCCACGCCGGTCTCGACGCCGTCGCTCCCCGGGATCGACGACACCCTCGCCGGCGACACGTGGGCCGCGCCCGCGGTGCCACCCCGCCGGCGCGAGCGCCCGGCCGAGCCGGAGGCGAAGCCGCGCCGGCGCGCCGCCGAGGCCGACTAGGATCAGCCGCGGTGGCTGCGGAGACGACTCTCGTGCTCGTGAAGCCGGACGGCGTCCGGCGCCGCCTGGCCGGCGAGATCGTCGCCCGCCTCGAGCGGCGTGGCCTCGAGCTGCGCGGGGCGCGCCTGCTCCACATCCACGAGCCGCTCGCGCAGGAGCACTACGCCGAGCACGAGGGGAAGCCGTTCTTCGACGACCTGGTCTCGTTCATCACCTCGGGCCCGGTGCTTGCGCTGGCCGTCGCCGGCCAGTCGGCGATCGGCGTCGTGCGGACGATGATGGGCGCGACGAACCCGCTCGACTCGGCGCCCGGCACGATCCGCGGCGACTTCGCGCTCGAGCTCTCCGAGAACATCGTGCACGGGTCGGACTCACCCGCGAGCGCCGAGCGCGAGCTGGCCCTGTTCTTCCCGGACGGGCTCGTCTGACGCCCCTCCGCGGCAGCGCCGGGTCGGTGAGCGCCGGCCGATCTCGGTGAGCGGCGAGCCGGCGTCCGACGTCGCTCGCAACCGCGAGCTCTGGACGAGGACGAACGCCGATTACGCCGACGACCACGGCCGCCGCGCCTGGGCGCGGGATGAGATCGCGTGGGGGATCTGGGGCCTGCCGGAGGCGGAGGTGGGGGCGCTGGCCGGGATCGAGCTCGCAGGCGCGGACGTGGTCGACCTCGGCTGCGGCACCGGCTACTTCTGCGCGTGGCTCGCCCGGCGCGGCGCGCGGCCGGTCGGCGTGGACGTCACGCCGGCGCAGCTCGAGACGGCCCGGCGGCTACAGCGCGAGCACGGGCTCGAGTTCCCGCTCGTCGAGGCCGACGCCGCGGAGACGGGGCTGCCTGACGCGAGCTTCGACCTCGTGCTCTCGGAGTACGGCGCGAGCATCTGGACCGACCCGGCGCGCTGGCTCCCCGAGGCCGCGCGGCTCGTGCGGCCGGGCGGACACCTCGTCTTCCTGCGCAACTCGACGCTCGTGATCCTCTGCTCCGACGACGAGGAGCCGGCGCACGAGAGCCTCGTTCACTCCCAGTTCGGGATGTACCGGTTCGAGTGGCCGCAGGGCGGCGTCGAGTACCACCTGCCGCACGGGGAGTGGATCCGGCTCCTGCGGGAGCACGGGTTCGAGGTGGAGGCGCTGCACGAGCTGCAGGCGCCGGCGGACGCCGACACGCACGAGTTCTACGGCTACGTCACCGCGGAGTGGGGGCGGCGCTGGCCGGCGGAGGAGATCTGGAGGGCGCGGAAGACGTGAGCGCGTCCCCCGCACCGCCGCTCCTGCTCGCCTCGACCTCGCCTCAGCGCCGGGCGATCCTCGAGCAACTCGGGATCCCCTTCGACGTCGTGCCGCCGCGCTACGAGGAGCACGACGCGCCGGACGCCGACGCAGTCGCACTCGTCGAGGATCACGCGCAGGGGAAGGCGCGCTCGCTCGCGGCCGAGGCAGAGGGACGACCCGTGCTGGGCGTCGACACGGCGGTCGTGCTCGACGGGCGGACGTACGGCAAGCCGGTGGACGCGACCGAGGCGGAGCAGATGCTCGAGCGGCTCTCCGGGCGCACGCACGCCGTCGTATCCGGGCTGTGCCTCCTGACCCCGGGGTGGGAGCTCGTCGCGCACGAGACGACGGCGGTCACGTTCCGGCCGCTGACGCCGCGTGACCTCGCCGCCTACGTCGCCGGCGGCGAGTGGGGCGGTCGAGCCGGTGGCTATGCGATCCAGGGCCGGGGCGCCGCCCTCGTCGAGCGGGTCGAGGGCGACTACCTGAACGTCGTCGGGCTGCCGGCGGCGCTCCTCGTGAGCACGCTCGCCGAGCGCTTCGCCGGCGTGTACGGCTTCGGCTGACGCTGCGGGCGCCTGCGCACCCCGCACCGCAGCCGGCCCCCGGCCGTCGACATCGACACAGTCCCGGCGCACACGCCTCACGCTCGAACTGCTAGTCGGCCGACGTCCCGTCTCTGAGACCGATCCCCCGCGGCGCATATCCAGCGCAGGTCCGGCACAGATGTATGAGTCGTCGACTGCTAGTTCGCCGGCGGGTCATCTCTGAGACCGCAGCCGCCGGCGCCGGGGACGCCCAGAGGAGACGGGTAGACTCGGCGGCGGATGAGCCTTTTCCGCTCCATGACCGGCTTCGCCGGCCGCGACATGGCGGTCGACCTCGGCACCGCCAACACGCTCGTCTACGTCCGCGGCCGCGGCATCGTCCTCTCCGAGCCGTCGGTCGTCGCCATCGATCAGCGCTCGGGCGAGGTGCACGCCGTCGGCGTCGAGGCCAAGCGCATGCTCGGTCGGACGCCGGGGACGATCGCCGCGATCCGGCCGCTGAAGGACGGCGTGATCGCCGACTTCGACGTCACCGAGCAGATGCTCCGCCACTTCATCCAGAAGGTGCACCAGCACCGCTTCGCGCACCCGCGCGTCGTCGTCTGCGTCCCTTCGGGTGTCACCGGCGTCGAGAAGCGCGCCGTGGAGGAGGCGACGCTCTCCGCCGGCGCGCGCCAGGCGTACCTCATCGAGGAGCCGATGGCGGCCGCGATCGGCGCCGGCCTGCCGGTGGCCGAGCCGACCGGGAACATGATCGTCGACATCGGCGGCGGCACGACCGAGGTCGCGGTGATCTCGCTCGGGGGGATCGTCGTCTCGCAGAGCCTGCGCGTGGGCGGCGACGAGATGGACGACGCGATCGTCACCCACATCAAGAAGGAGTACAAGCTCCTCGTCGGCCAGCAGACGGCCGAGGAGATCAAGCTCGAGGTCGGCTCCGCCTACCGCATGCGCGAGGAGGTGCAGGCGGAGGTGCGCGGCCGCGACATGCTGACCGGCCTGCCGAAGACGGTGATCCTCAGCTCCGAGGAGATCCGCCACGCGCTCGACGAGCCGACGACGCAGATCATGGACGCGATCAAGTCGACGCTCGACAAGACGCCGCCGGAGCTCGCGGCCGACATCATGGACCGCGGCATCGTCCTCGCCGGCGGCGGTGCGCTCCTGCACGGGCTCGACGAGCGGCTCCGGCACGAGACCCAGATGCCCGTGCACCTTGCGGAGAGCCCCCTCACCTGCGTCGCCGTCGGCTCCGGCCGCAGCCTCGAGGAGTTCGAGGCGATCCACCGCAGCGCCCGCGCGCGCCACCGCCGGAACGGCAACCGGCGCTACTGACGGGCCCGCCGCTCGCGCGCGAGCCGCGTCGAGCGCACGAGCTCCGGCTCGCCCTTCGCGTGCCGCAGCGAGAGCGCCTCCTCGAGCGCCGCCGCGTCCCGCAGCTCGGCCGCCGCCGCACGCGGCTCGTCCCCGCAGCGGAGCGCCTCGCCGAGCCGGATGCGCGCGGCGAGCCCAGGCGCGCCGCACCGGCCGCCCCGGCCAGGGCAAGCGCGACCGCCCGCTGCGGGCCTCCACCGCCAGGGCGTGCCGCCCGAGCAGGTCGCAGCGCGTTGCCGCGGTAGCTCTCGAGGCGAGCCCGCTCCGCCGGCTCCGCCTCCGCCGCTAGGGCCGCCTTGGCGGCCCTAGCGGGGGCGCAGGCGATCGCCGTCTCGTCGGAGGCCGTCTCCCGCAGCTGCTCGTCGAACCGCGACAGCGTCGCGAGGTCGGGCAGGCGGGTCACGACGCGACTCTAGTGCCGGGCCTGCGCGGGAACCAGCTGCCGGAACCGCCGCTAGACTGAGCCCTCCTCGTGCAACGCGACCGCACCGCAAGATCGGCGGTGCTGGGCTTCCACGTCCGGCGTCCCGCCCCGCGACAGGCCACCTCCCGCACCAGCAGCGCGCTCCGGCGCCGGATCGTGCTGGGGCTGCTGGTCGTGCTGGCCCTCGCCCTGATCACGATCTCGTTCCGCGAGGCGCAGGACGGGCCGCTCCACCGAGCGCAGGCGACTGCCGCGAACGTGCTGCAGCCGCTCCAGATCGCGGTCGAGCGCGTCGCGCGTCCGTTCCGGGACGCGTACGGCTGGACTGCCGGGCTTCTCGACGCGCGCCGGGACGCCGAGCGCCTCCGCGGCGAGAACGCACAACTGCGGCTGCAGGTGATCCAGAACGAGTCCGCGCTGCAGCAGAACGTGGAGCTGAAGCGCCTGCTCGACTACGTCGAGGGCCCGCTCTTCCCGGGCGACTACACCTCGATCGCGACGACGGTCACGTCACGACCGTCGAGCGCGTTCGAGCAGGTGATCGTGCTACCGGTTGGCACGAAACGGGGCGTCGAGCAGTACGCGCCCGTGGTGACGGACGAGGGGCTCGTCGGGCAGGTGACGGAGGTCACGGCCGACTCCTCGCGCGTGACGCTCCTCACCGACGAGTCGAGCGCCGTCTCGGCCGTCGACCTCGTCACGAAGGCGGAGGGGATCGTGGAGCACGGCCCGGTGGGCGACTCGCTCGTGATGAGCCGGGTCTCGAAGAAGGACCCGATCAACGTCGGCGACGAGATCGTCACGTCGGGCTGGCGCTCCGGGAGCCTTGCGTCGCTCTACCCGCGCGGGATCCGCATCGGCCGCGTCACCTCGGTGGGCACCCTGAACACCGACCTCTACCAGCAGGTGCAGGTGGAGTCCGACGTCGACTTCTCGTCGCTCGACTCCGTGCTCGTGCTTGTGAAGAAGCCGGGGGCCGGCGAGTGAGCGAGGGCGCCGCAGTCGCCGGCCTCGTCTTCGTCGCCGCCGTGCTGCAGGCGTCGCTCTTCTCGTCGCTCGACGTCTTCGGCGGGACGCCCGACGTCCTGCTGATCGCGCTCGTCGGCGTGGCGCTGCTGCGCGGCGCCGTCACCGGTGCGGTCGCGGGCTTCGCGGGCGGGCTCCTGCTCGACGTGCTGACGCTCGACACACTCGGCGTGACCGCGCTGCTGCTCGCCCTCGCGGGGTACTGGACGGGCCGCTACGGCGAGACGACGGGCCGCGACCGGGCCCACGCCCCGATCGTCTCGATCGTCGTCGTCACGATGCTCGTGCTGCTGCTCGGTTTCGTGCTCCACTTCCTGATCGGCGAGGAGGTGTCGGCGCGGCGGGCGCTCTTCGAGGCGATGCTTGCGGGCGTCGGGCTGAACCTGCTCGCAGGCGCGCCCGTGTTCGCACTCTGCCGCGCCGTCCTGCGGCCGCGTGGCGGCGGGCGCACGGCGGAGGTGCAGCTCCTTGGCTAGCTACGGCGAGCGCCGGTCGCCCTCGGGGCGCTTCCTGCCGCCCGACCCGCGCGTCTCGGAGCCGTATCGCGTCACGCCGCAGCTCGTCCTGCGCGTCGGGATGCTCGGCTTCCTCGTGCTCGTCGTCTTCGGGATCCTCTTCCTGCGTCTCTGGGCACTGCAGGTGCTGTCCGGGGACCGCTACCTCGTGGCCGCCCAGGAGAACCAGGTTCGTACCCTCCGGCTCGAGGCGCCGCGCGGGTCGATCCTCGACCGAAATGGCGTCCCGCTCGTCACCAACGTCCCGGGTACCGCTGTGCAGCTGTGGCCGGCGGACATGCCGAAGGAGGGCCGCTACCGGATGGTGCAGCGGCTCGCGAAGATCCTGCGCGTCCCGGTCCCGCGCATCACCGCGGCGATCGAGGCGCGGAGGGGCGACCCGCTGACGCCGGTCGTCCTGAAGACGGCGGTGCACAAGGAGCAGGTGGCGGTGCTGAAGGAGCGGAAGGCGGAGTTCCCCGGGGTCGAGATCGTCCCGACGTACCTCCGGAACTACGAGCAGCGGGCGCTCGCAGCGCAGATCCTCGGCTACGTGCGGGAGATCTCGAAGGAGGAGCTCGCGGCGAAGAAGCAGGCCGGGGTGGGCGGTTACCGCGCCGGCGACAAGATCGGCAAGAGTGGCGTCGAGGCCGCCGCCGACCAATACCTGCGCGGTCAGCCCGGGAAGGCGCAGATCAGGGTCGACTCGCTCGGCCGGCCACGCAGCGGGCTCGAGCCGCAGCAGTACCCGAGCGCGGGCGCCGACGTCAGGCTGACGCTCGACATCCGCCTCCAGCGCGCCGCGGAGCGGGCGCTGACGTACGGGATCGAGCAGGCGCTCGAGGCGAAGAACTGGTACGCCAACGGCGGCGCGGCCGTCGCGCTCGACCCGCGCGACGGCGCGGTGCTCGCGATGGCGTCGAACCCGACGTACAAGCCGTCGATCTACGTCGGCCGCGTCGACCAGAAGAAGCTGGAGGACCTCTACAAGCCATCGGCGAACACGCCGCTCCTGAACCGCGCGATCGCAGGCCGCTATCCGCCCGGCTCCACCTTCAAGCCGGTGACGGCGCTCGCGGCGGTGCAGGAGGGGCTCCTCCACCCGTACCAGCTGCTCTCGTGCACGCCCGTGTCCTACTTCGGCGACGACAAGCAGAAATTCGAGAACTGGACGTACATGAACGAGGCGATGATGCTCCCGACGGCGCTCGCGCGCTCGTGCAACACCTACTTCTACGAGGTCGGGAACCGGTTCTTCGAGCTGCCGCCCGACCGGGGGCAGCCGCTGCAGAAGTGGGCGCGGGAGTTCGGCCTCGGCGCCCCGACCGGCTTCGACCTCGGGGGCGAGGACGGCGGCCTCGTGCCGACGATCGCCTGGAAGCAGCGCCACTTCACGACGGAGCTCGAGCGGATCTGGAAGCCCGGCGACTCGGTGCAGCTCGCGATCGGGCAGAAGGACATCGTCGTGACGCCGCTCCAGATGACGCGCTTCTACGCGCTCCTCCAGAACAAGGGCAAGCTCGTGACGCCGCACGTCGTCTCGAACGTCGAGCGGGCGGCGGACGGGGAGCGGCCGCCCGTCGTCGAGCTGCGGTTCCCGCCCGACCCGCCGAAGCAGACGAAGGTGTCGGGGGAGGCGCTGGCGGCGGTCGAGGAGGGGCTCCGCGCAGCCACGAGCCTCTCGTACGGCACCTCCGTCGGCATCTTCGGCAGCTTCCCGGTGCCGGTGGCTGGCAAGACCGGGACCGCCCAGAAGTGGTCCGCGGAGCACAACCGGCTGCTCGACCAGTCGTGGTGGTGCGGCTACGGCCCCGAGTGGGGCGGCAAGGGGCCGATCGCAGTGTGCGTCGTGATCGAGAACGGCGGCTTCGGCGGCGAGGCGGCCGCGCCGGCCGCGCTCCGAATCCTGGAGGCCCACTACGGCGTGAAGGCGCCCGTCGTCGCGCCGGTGGCGTCGGACTGATGGCCGTCGACTACGCCTCCGGCCGCACCGCGCCCCGCGAGCGCAGCGACGTGCTCGCGTTCGTCCGCCGGCTCGACTGGCTGCTCTTCGGCGCGGTCGTCGCCCTCGTCGCCTACGGCCTGTGGGGCGTCGCGGGGATCACGCGCTTCGACGTCGAGGGCAACCCCGACTACTACCTCGTCCGTCAGGCGATCGCGGTGGGCCTCGGCTTCGCCGGGCTCCTCGTCGCGCTCGTGATCGACCCCGACCGCTACCGGCGGTTGCAGAAGCCGATCTACGCTACGACGATCCTGCTGATGCTGCTCGTCTTCGCCCTCGCGGACGAGACGCGCGGCTCCCGCCGCTGGATCGACCTCGGCCCGTTCCAGTTCCAGCCGTCGGAGTTCGGCAAGCTGCTCTTCGTCCTCTCGCTCGCCGGGTTCCTCGCAGACCGGGCGCGCAGGATCGGTGAGGCGCGCGTCGTGCTGGGCGCGATCGCGCTCGCCGCGGTGCCGATCCTGCTCGTCTTCGAGCAGCCGGACCTCGGCACCGCGCTCGTCTACGTCGCCGCGCTCGGCGCCTGCCTCTTCGTCGCCGGCATCCGCTGGCCGCACCTGATCGCGCTCGGCGCCGCCGGTCTCGCCCTCGTCTTCGCCGTCCTGGTCCTCCTGCCGAAGGTCGGCGTCGAGGTGTTGGAGGGGTACCAGAAGGAGCGTCTCGTCGGCTTCGCCGACCCGGACCGCGACCCGTCGGGGTCGACGTACAACGTGACGCAGTCGATCACCGCGATCGGCTCCGGCGGGCTCGACGGCCGCGGCGTAGACGGGGCGACGCAGACGCGTCTTGACTACCTCCCGGAGCACGCGACCGACTTCGTGTTCGCGTCGTTCGCAGAGCAGCGTGGCTTCTTCGGGGCTGCCCTCCTGCTCGGCCTCTACCTGCTCGTGATCTGGCGCGCCGTGCGCGTGATCACGAGCGCGCGCGACGCGTTCGGCGCGATCGTCGGGGGCGGACTCGTGCTCGTGCTCCTGTTCCAGGTCTTCGTCAACGTCGGCATGACGATGGGAATCGCGCCCGTGACGGGGATCCCCCTGCCGTTCGTGACCGTCGGCGGCTCGTCGATGGTCGTGAACCT
>DASQNG010000214.1:0-4701 GCA_035645095.1 Gaiellaceae bacterium
CGGCGCGCTCTCCCTCGCGCTCCCCGGCGCGGGGCAGCTGTACGTCGGCGCGCGCCGCCGGGGCGTCGTCCTCCTCGCGCTGACGGCGCTCCTGCTCCTCGGCGTTGTCGCCGCTGCTGCGTGGTGGTCGCCGGCCGTCGACCGCCGCCTTGTCGCCATCGTGCTCGCGCTGGACGTTGCGCTGCTCGCGCTGCGCCTCTTCGCGGTCGCCGACGCGGCGCGGGGCGTGCGCGCGCTCGTCGGCGCAGTCCTCGTCGCGCTGACCGTGGCGCCCCATGTCGCCGCCGCCTACGTCACCGTGCGCGGCTACGGCGTGCTCGAGGAGGTCTTCGCCGACGCCGCGCCGCGCGACGTGCTAGCGCACGAGGGCATCTTCCTGCACGGCCCGCCGCGGCTGCCGCGCTACGTCGAGCCGGACACCTGGACGTACGGGCTCGAGGAGCGGCTCGGGCCGGCGGAGGAGAAGCCGCTCGACGCCTCGCCTGAGGTCCTCGCGGACGAGCCCGCGGACGAGCAGCCGTGGACGACGATCCTGCTCCTCGGCACCGACGAGGGCCCCGGCAACTGGGGCGCGCGCACCGACACGATCATCCTCGCCGCCGTCCAGCACGGCACCGGCCGCGCCGCCACCTTCGGGATCCCGCGCAACTTCGTCGACGTCTCGCTCGGCGAGGGCCGCGGCCGCTTCGCGGAGCCGCTGAACGCGCTGTACGGGTTCGCCCGCTCGAAGCCCGACCTCTTCGACGGCGACAACCCCGGCGCCACGGCGCTGAAGCAGGCGGTGTCACTCCTCCTCGGCGTGCGCGTCGACTACTACGCGCTCGTCAACCTGCGCGGCTTCGCCGACCTCGTGGACGCACTCGGCGGCGTCAAGATCCGCGTCAAGGAGCGCCTCGTCGACGAGGTGACGAGGCCGGCGTGGGGCGAGCCGAAGCCGAAGATCGACGTGCGCCCCGGCGAGGTGCGCCGGTTCTACGGGCGCGAGGCCCTCGCCTACGTCCGCTCGCGCAAGGACACGAGCGACTACGCGCGAATGGCGCGCCAGCGCTGCTTCCTGAGCGCGCTGGCGGAGCAGATCGACCCCGTGCGCGTCCTGCGCAGCTTCGGCTCGCTCGCGCGGACGGTGGAGACGAGCGTCTCGACCGACGTCCCGCTGAGCCGGCTACCGTCGCTCGTGCGTATCGCAGCCGACGTGGACAGCGCACGGACGCTCACCGTCACGTTCGGCCCGGAGTACTTCCGCGGCCGCCGCCCCGCCGACCGCTACCCGCTCCCGAACGTCGGCGCCATCCACCGCCTCGTGCAGCAGGCGATCCTGGCGCCGGAGGAGCTGCAGCAGACGGGGAAGGCGCAGACCGCGCGCTCGAGCTGCTGAGCTACGGCTTCCTCGCTCGAGCGGGTTCGACCCGAGACGATCGAACGACGAGGCTCCACTGCCGCAAACGAGAACAACACTCGGCAACCACAGCCCCAGCGCGCGACCTCAGCGCAGCACGATCGTAACGGTGCTCGGCGTCGTCCCGTCGAGCTTCACCGCGATCCCCGGGATCGGCCCTCCGACCCACGTCCAGCCGGACGCGCGGGCCCGGAGGGACGCCGCTGTCGGCGTGGCGCCGATCTTGCGGCCGCCGACGAGGACGGCCTGCGGGCGTCGGACGCCGACGAGGAGGAGCTGGACCTCACGCGGCGAGCGGCGCAGCATGACTTCGAACCCGCGGCGCACCGGTCGCACCCGCAGGCTCCCGACGGACGCGGCCGCCGCGGCGGCAGGACGGTCGCCGGGCGCGACGAGCCACCCGGCGCGGTCGGGGCGGCCGAGGTCGTCAACTTCCCAGGGGCGCGGCCAGAGCTCCGGGGTGCGGAAGTCGAAAGGGATCGCGGAGCCGCGGCGCAGGTAGAGCGGAAGCTCCGCGAGCGGCGTCTTCCGCACCAGCTTCCGCGGGCCGTCCACCCGCGTGCCGCGCCAGAGGTCGATCCAGCCGCCGCGCGGCAGGTAGACCGGTGCCGTCTCCCCGGGCCCGGTCACCGGCGCCGCGAGCAGGTCGGGGCCGACGAGGAGCTGGAGGTCGCGCTTCCATGCCTCGCCGTCGGTGGGGAAGTCCCAGCCGAGGGGGCGCAGGACGGGCGCGCCGGTCTGCGTCGAGCGCCGGGTCAGCTCGTACAGGTACGGGAAGAGCTCGTAGTGCAGAACGGCGGCGCGGCGCAACGCGTCCATGACCGGCTCGCCCCACTCCCACGGCCGCTCGTGGGGGCCGCGTCCGCCGACCTCGAGCAACGGCGACACCGCGCCGAGCTGCGCCCACCGGACGAAGACGTCGCTCGTCAGCCCCTCGCTCCGGTAACCGCCGACGTCCGAGCCCCACACCGGGAAGCCGCTCACGGACGCCGTCTGGCCGGCGCGGGTCGCGCGTCGCAACCCCTCCCACGTGCCGTCCTGGTCGCCCGCCCAGAAGGCGGGGACGTGGCGCTGCGCACCGCTCCAGCCGGCGCGGAACATCGCTGCCGTGTCCGTCCCGCGCACGCTCCGCAGGACACGCATCACGATCTCGCCGAAGAGCGACGGATAGGCGTTGTGGAGACTCGCTCCGGCGCCGCCCGCGAACGACGCCTGCTCGAGGTCGTGCTCGTCGCCGCGGTCGCCCTTGACGCCGTCGACGCCCAGCGCGAAGACCTCCCGGAGACGCCGCTCGTACTCGGCGCGGGTCGCCGCGTCCGTCAGGTCGAGCGAACGCGTCGCGCGGTCGCCGCCGAGGAGCGCGGGGGCCGCGTACCCGGCGGGGGGACAACGGACGTAGGGGGAGACCCACATCATGAACCGCACGCCGCGCGCCCGCACCGCCGCAATCGTGGCGGCGGGGTCGCCCACCCGCCGGCGGTCCCAGGACAGCGAGCCGAAGCAGACGCTCTCCCAGGGGTTGTCGAGCATGACCCACCCGATCGGGATCCGGCGCTGCTGGAACTGCGTGACGTCCTCCAGCAGATCCTCGTGACTCCCCACCTCGTCTCGCCACTTGACGAGCGCGAACTGCGACTTCGCGGGCACGCGGGGACGGCCCGTCCGCGCCGTGAACCGGGTCAGGTTGCCGCTCAGCGTCCCCGTGTAGACCTCGTACTCGAGCTCGGGCGCGCGCAGACAGAGACGAACCTCCTCGGGGGCGGGCTCCAGCGCGCAGAGCGGCCGGCCGCGCACCCACGGCTTGCACTCCTCCTCCGGGTGCAGGCCCTTGAACTGGATCTGCCCGGTCGCGGAGCCCTCGAGGCGAAGGGCCCAGCCGGCGGTGCTCGCGAAGTACGGCGCCAGCAGCGTCGTCGCGCAGTCCGCCGAGACCTTGAGCGGCACGATCTGCCCGACGAGGTCGACGTAGCCCTCTCGTTGGCCGCTGCCGAGGAAGTGCTGCGGCCCGGGGGCGGCGAACGCCTCGTGCACCTCGACGACGTCGGCGCCGGGCTCGAGCCGCCAGCGGACACGGACGCCGAGATCGCTCTTCGTCACCCGGACGTGCGCGCGACGCCCCGGCTCGTCGGTCGAGACGACGAACTCCGTCCCGCCGGCGACGGGCGCGCTCGAGACGACGCCGCCGAGCCTGTGACGCGAGCCGCGCGACGTGACGTACGACATGCGCGCCGGCGCCTGCGAGACCTTCGCGAACCGGAGCGCGAAGGGCTCCCGCTGCACGGTCCAGGGGGCCGGGGTCTGGTCGGCCGCGTGGGTGCGCGCCGGCGCCTCACCGACCCCGACTGCCAGGAACGCCGTGAGCGCCGCGCCGACGGCGACCACGTGGAGCGGGCGCGTCACACGTCCACACTAGCCTCTGATTTCCGGGGTCGCACTCCCACGACGGCTGCCGCGACGAGGACGAAGAGCGGCGGCAGCGACGCGTACAGGAAGCGCGGGTGGAGGTAGGTCACCTCGTAGAAGGTGTAGAACGCGGGGTTGACGGCCACCGCGGCTCCGAGCAGCAGCGCGTGCCACCGATCGCGCACCGCGAAGGCGCCGGCGACAGCGAGCACGACCAGCGCCACCGTGACCCAAGGCGTGAAGACGAGCGACTCGCTCCAGTTCCGGGCTGCATGGCCGGGCGAGAAGGTCGGCACGTTCGGGATCTCCGGATACCCCTTCGGCCAGTAGACGAGGACGAGCGGCACGAACGCCGCCCCTCCGACGAGGAGCGGGGCCGCGCGCCGGACGCCGAGGCGGCCGACGACGAGCACGACCACCGCGGCGGCGAGCAGGCCGTTCGACACGCGCACCGCCGTGCCGAAGCCGAGCAGGACGCCGGCGAGCGTCAGCCGGACCGCGTCCAGGCGCGGCGACAGGAGGAGCGCGAGCGCGACGACCACCAGGGCGGTCGAGATCGGCTCGGTGTAGAGATGGAGCCCCACGTCGACGTGCCACTGCCCGTTCGCCCACGCGTCGGGCCCGGCGAGCGCGCGCGTGACGAGCGGCCAGGCCGTGAACAGCGCCGCGGCGCCGATTCCAGCCCAACGCCGCCCGGTTGCGTACCAGCCCGCGTAGCCGCAGGCGACGACCGCGACCGCGTTCGCGAGCAGCTGGAGCGGGAGGGCCACGGCGAACGCGGTGTCGGGGTCGAGCCCGCCGGCGACGCGGAGCGGGGCGAGCGGGATCGCCCACAGGATCGGCCACCCGATCACGGCCGCGCCCGGCGGCGGCACCTCGTCGACGACCACCGCGAGCGCCAG
>DASQNG010000215.1:0-13507 GCA_035645095.1 Gaiellaceae bacterium
CCTCGTGTTGAAACAACACAAGGCGACGTGCCGGAGCTTGCGCAGCTGCCGCCGTGGACTTGCGTTGAAACACCACAAGCGCCTCCTGCAGGCGCAGTCAGGCGATCATCTTGCGCTTGTGTTGCAACAACACAAGGTGTCCGCGCGCCGTGGTACCGTCGCCCCGGAGTGCTCTTCAGGCAGTTCCTCGACGATGACCTCGGCTGCGCGTCCTACCTCGTCGGTGACGAGGGAGCGGGGATCGCAGCGATCGTCGACCCGCCGTACGCGGTCGAGCCGCTGCTCGCGGAAGCCGACCGGCGCGGCGTTCGGATCGTGCGTGTCCTCGAGACGCACACGCACGCGGATCACCTCTCGGGCCACGGGCGGCTCGCGCTCGAGCACGACGTCCCGGTGTCGATCCATCCCGCCGCCGCGGCCGAGTATTCGCACGACGCGCTCGAGGACGGCACCGAGATCGCGCTGGGGGAGGTCGTGCTGCGGGCGCTCCACACTCCCGGTCACCGGCCTGAGCACACGTGCATCGTCGTGGCCGACCGCTCGCGCGCCGACGAGCCCTGGCTCGTCCTCACGGGGGATTCGCTCTTCGTGGGAGACGCCGCGCGTCCGGACCTCGCCGTCGGCGCGCGAGAGGGAGCCGAGGGCCTGTACCACTCGCTCCGCCGGCTGCTCGAGCTCCCCGACGGCGTCGAGGTCTACCCGGGTCACGTCGCCGGTTCGCTCTGCGGCAGGGCGATGAGCTCGAAGGCGTCGTCCACGATCGGCTTCGAGCGCCGCTTCAACGGCGCCCTGCAGCTCGACGACGAGGCGACGTTCGTCGCGGAGGTGGGCAACGTCGCCGCTCCGAAGCCGCCGAACATGCGGCGGCTCGTCGAGTTGAACTGCGGTTCTTTCGTCGGCGCGACGCCCGAGCTGCGCGAGCTTCCGTCGGTCCCCGACGACACGACGCTCCTCGACGTGCGCCCGCTCGAGGCGTACCTCGGCGGGCACGCGCCCGGCGCGCTCAGCGTGCCCGTCACGAGCAGCGCCTTCGGCACGAAGGCGGGCTTCGTCCTCGCAGGCGCCGAGCGCATCGTGCTCGCGGTAAGCGGCGAAACCGAGGCGCGAACGGCCGCCGCACGGCTCCATGCGGTCGGCTTCCTCGACCTCGACGGCTACGTGGTCGGGGGCGGCAACCAGACGATGACGCCCGTCGAGCTCGGGGAGCTCGAGCGGCTGCTGGCGGCGGGGGGCGAGCTGATCGACGTGCGCGAGCGCGAGGAGCGCGACGGCGGCTACATCGCTGGCAGCCGGAACATCCCGTACCGCCTGCTCGCGCTCGCCGACTCGGAGCTCGAGACCTCCGGCCCGGTGGTAACGATCTGCGAGAGCGGCCCTCGCGCGGCCATCGCGGCCTCGCTCCTCGCCGCACGCGGGATCGACGCGCGGCCGGTGCTCCACGGCGGTGTCCGCGACTGGGCCGAGGACGGGGGGCGGACGGTCGAATTCCGCCGCTGCGGGAGCTAGGTGAGCGGCGTCACGTCGTAACCGCGGCTGCCTAGCGTCTCGACGAGGGCGTTGCAGTGGGGCTCGTCCCGCGTCGCCAGCGTCAGCTCGATCTCCGTCGCCCCCACGGGCAGCGACATCCCTTCGCGGTGGTGCTCGACCGACACCACGTTCGCCCGCTCCTCCGCGACGAGCTCGAGCAGCTTGATCAGCTCGCCTGGGCGGTCTCCGATCTGCGTGCGCAGGACGACATAACGGCCCGCCCGCGTCAGTCCGTGGCGCATGACCTGGATCAGCAGGGTCGGGTCGATGTTGCCGCCCGAGAGGAGGACGCACACCTCGTCCCGCCCGTCGACCTTGCCCGAGAGGAGCGCAGCGACCGACGCCGCTCCCGCCCCTTCGACGAGGAGCTTGGTCCGTTCGAGCAGGAGCACGATCGCGTGGCTGATCTGGTCGTCGGTGACGGTGACGATGTCGTCGAGGTGCGTGCGGAGGATTGCCGAGGTCAGCTCGCCGGGCTCCTTCACCGCGATCCCTTCGGCGATCGTGTAGCCGTGCTCCGTCCGGCCGGCGAACGGGGCGACGGCCTCCGCCTGCACCCCGACGAGGCGGACGTCGGGCCGGAGAGCGCGCAGGGCGATCGCGATCCCGGCGCCGAGGCCCCCGCCGCCGACCGGCAGCACGAGCGTCCCGAGCCGCTGGAGCTGCTCCGAGAGCTCGAGGCCGATCGTCCCCTGGCCGGCGATCACGCGCGGGTCCTCGAACGCGTGGACGAACGTCGCGCCCGTCTCCCCCATCCGCTCCCGCGCGGCGGCGACCGACTCGTCGAAGCCGACGCCGACGAGCTCCACGTGGGCTCCGTAGGCTCGCGTCGCTTCCACCTTCGCCATGGGCGAGTCCTGCGGCATGAAGACGGTGGCAGCGATACCCGCCTCGCGCGCGGCCCAGGCCACGGCCTGGCCGTGGTTGCCGGCGCTCGCGGCGATCACTCCGGCGCGCCGCTCCTCGTCCCCGAGCGACTGGATCGTGTTGACGGCACCGCGGATCTTGAAGGCGCCGGTGCGCTGGAGGTTCTCGGCCTTCAGGTGCACCGGCCGGTCGGCCCGGCGCGACAGCGTCTCCGACGCGTAGACCGGCGTCTCGCGCGCGATGCCCGCGATGCGCGCCCGCGCCGCCTCGACGTCAGCGAGCGTGGGTCGGGTGTCCGGCGCCAATGCCGTAGACCTTGTCGAGGATCTCGCGTACGGCGGACAGCGGGTCGAGCGACCGCGCCTGCACCTCGTCGAGCAGCCGACGCAGCTCGGCGTCGTCGGCGACGGCCGCCTGCAGATGCGCCTTCGCACGGCTCGTCGCCAGGGCGAAGACCTCGCCGGCGAGGTTGCTCCGGCGCCGCGCGTCGAGCAGCCCCTCCGCCTCGAGGTGCCCGCGGTGCTCCTCCAGCTTGTCCCAGAGCAGCGCGACGTTCTCGCCTCGCACGGCCTCCGTCAGGACGATCGGCGGGCGCCAGCCGCCGCCGCGGTCGAGCGCGAGGATCGACCGCACCTCGCTCAGCATCGTCTTCGCGGCCGGGTGGTCCATCTTGTTGATCGCGATCACGTCCGGGATCTCCATGATCCCGGCCTTCAGCGCCTGCACCGAGTCGCCTGAGCCCGGCATCAGCACGAGCAGGACGGTGTCGGCGATGCCGATCACCTCGACCTCACTCTGCCCTGTTCCCACCGTCTCGAGCACGACCAAATCCTTCCCGGCGGCGTCGAGCAGCAGCGCCGCCTGCAGCGCCGCCTCCGAAAGGCCGCCCAGGTGCCCGCGCGTCCCCATCGAGCGGATGAAGACGCCGGGGTCGAGGAAGTGGTCGGCCAGGCGGATGCGGTCGCCGAGCAGCGCTCCCTGCGTGAAGGGGCTCGACGGGTCGACTGAGATGACGCCCACCGTCACGTCGAGGCCCCGCACGTGCCGGACGAGGGCGCTGATCAGGGACGACTTCCCGACCCCCGGCGGGCCCGTGACCCCGATCACGCGGCTTCGCCCCGTCTCCGGGTAGAGCTCCCGCACGAGATTGTACGCGAGCTCGTCGCCGTTCTCGACGAGCGTGATCGCGCGGGCGAGCGCGCGCCGGTCACCGTCGCGGACGCCGCCGGCGAGATCCTCGAGCGTCCACTGCGCGCGCGGCACGCTCAGACTCTAGAGGCGAGTGCCGGCTCGACGTGCGCCTCTTCCACCTCCACGTGGAGGTTCCGCGCGAGGACGACCGCCGTCGCCGCGGCGAGCAGGAAGAGCACGCTCGCACCGCCCCAGAGCCAGCGTGCGCCGAACGCGTCGACGAGCGGGCCGGCGACGACCATGCCGAGTCCCAGGAGGATGTAGTTCGAGGACATGATCACGGTGAAGGCGCGCCCGCGCACCTCGTCGGATGCGCCACGCTGGACGAGGAGCGCGTTGCAGACGACCGCCGCACCGTTGCCAAAAGCGCCGACGACGACGCCGGCGACGGCCACCGGCAGGCTCGGCGCGATGGCAGCGACGCCGAAGCCGCTGGCCATCAGCAGGATTCCCCCGGCATAGGCGAGGCGGACGCCGAGCCGGTCGAGCAGCGTCGCCGCCGCGAGGCTTCCGAGCGTGAGGCCGAGTCCGGTTGCGCCGACGAGGATGCCGAAGCCGACGTCGCCGGCGTCGAGCGAGACCTTCGCGAGCACGACCTCGGAGACGTTGACCGCAGCGACGCCGAGCAGGACGACGTTCCAGACGACGAGCACGAGCACGAGCGCCCGGGAGCCGATGACCGCGCGGACACCGTCGCCGACGTCCTGCCAGTGGCCGCGGCTCTCCGTCAACCCCGCGCGGAGCCGCGCGGCCGGGATGCGCACGAGCAGGAGCGCGGACAGCAGGAAGGTGACGGCGTTCACCCAGTAGGCGAGGTCGGGCCCCCGCACCGCGAGTAGCAGCCCGCCCACGACAGGGCCGACCATCCAGGTGAGATTCTCGACCGCCTGCAGGAGCGAGTTCGCGGCCGGCAGCTCCTCGTCGTCGACGAGGTTCGGCAGACCGGCGTAGACGGCGGGCCGGAAGAACCCGGTCGCAAAACCGGCGACGAGAGCGAGCGCGACGACGACGCCGGGGCTGCCGGCGAACGGAAGGAGGCAGAAGACCACGATCCGGACGAGGTCCGAAGCGATCATGAGGCGGCGGCGCGAGAGCCGGTCGACGAGCGGCCCTAGCAGGAGCCCGACGAGCACCATCGGCAGGAACTCGGCGACGAGGAGCGCGCTGACCCACTTGCCGGAGCCGGTCCGGTCGTAGACGTCGACCGTGAGCGCGATCGCGGCGAGGTACGTCCCGACGCCCGACGTGAGCGTCGCGAGGAACAGCCTGCGGTAGTCGGGCGCGGTCCGGAGGAGGAGGAACCGCTTCACGTCTCAGGCCCCGACTGCGGCGCGCGCGGCTGCGGGCGCGGGGAGTCGGGGGTCATTGGCGGCTCAGTCGGCGTCGTAGGCGAGGTTCGGGCGGAGCCACCGTTCGACTTCTGGCACGGGGACCCCTTTGCGCGCAGCATAATCCTCGACCTGGTCACGTGCGATGCGCCCCACCGCGAAGTAGCGCGCGTCCGGGTGCCCGAGCAGGAGCCCGCTCACCGCCGCGGCCGGACGCATCGCAAAGCTCTCCGTCAGGTCGAGCCCCGCTCGCTCCGCGCCGAGCAGGGCGAAGAGCCGCTGCTTCTCCGAGTGGTCGGGGCAGGCGGGATAGCCGAACGCCGGCCGGATCCCGCGGTATCGCTCCGCCACGAGCTCCTCGCTCGTCGGCTGAGCGTGCGGCTCGTACCAGGCCCGCCGCGCCTCGAGGTGCACCCACTCCGCGCAGGCCTCGGCGAGACGGTCGGCGAGCGCCTTGACCATGATCGCGTGGTAGTCGTCGTGCTCGGCGGCGTAGCGGGCGGAGAGATCCTCGGCGCCGTGCACGGCGACGGCGAAGGCGCCGACGTGGTCTCCGGCCGGCGCGACGTAGTCCGCGAGGCAGCGGTTCGGCCGGGAGTCGCCCCAGGCGGCCTGCTGCCGCAGCATCGGGAACCGCACACCCTCGACGAGGACGACATCGTCGCCCTCCGCCGCGGCCGGCCAGAAGCCGAAGACGCCGCGCGGCTCGAGCAGCTCGTCGCGCACGAACTCGTCGAGCAGGCGGTTCGCGTCGTCGTACAGCTCCCGCGCGACCGGCTGGTCGAGGATCGCAGGGAACTTGCCACGCAGCTCCCACGCGTGGAAGAAGAACTGCCAGTCGACGAACGGGCGCAGTTCGCCGGCGGACGGCGCGACCTCCTTGATGCCGGTGAACGACGGCACCGGCAGGTCGTCGTACGCGAGCCGCTCGCGGTTCTCGCGCGCGAGCCGGAGCGGGAGCAGCGGGCGGCGCTCCTTCTCGGCGTGCAGCTCCCGCAGCCGCTGCTGCTCCTTCCGGTTGGAGGTGTCGAGCTCCGCGCGCCGGCCGCCGTCGAGCAGGTCGGACACGACGCCGACGACGCGGGAGGCGTCGAGCACGTGGACGGTCGGCGCCGTGTAGGCGGGCGCGATCCGCACCGCCGTGTGCTGGCGGGACGTCGTCGCGCCGCCGATCAGGAGCGGCAGCGCCAGCCCGCGCCGTTCCATCTCCGCCGCCACCTGCACCATCTCGTCGAGCGACGGTGTGATCAGGCCCGAAAGCCCCACGACGTCCGCGCCCTCGGCGACCGCCGTGTCGAGGATCCGGGCCGCGGGGACCATCACGCCGAGGTCGATCACCTCGTAGTTGTTGCAGCCGAGGACGACACCGACGATGTTCTTGCCGATGTCGTGCACGTCGCCCTTCACCGTGGCGAGCACGACCTTCCCCTGTTCGCGGCGCACGCCGCCCGTTCGCTCCTTCTCCTCCTCCATGTACGGCTCGAGGTAGGCGACTGCGCGCTTCATCGCCCGCGCGCTCTTCACCACCTGCGGCAGGAACATCCGCCCGGAGCCGAACAGGTCGCCGACGACCTTCATCCCGTCCATCAGGGGGCCCTCGATCACGTCGAGCGGCCGCTCCGACTGCTGCCGCGCCTCCTCGGTGTCCGCCTCCACGAAGTCCACGATGCCGTGGACGAGGGCATGCTCGAGCCGCTTCGCGACCGGCGCCTCCCGCCACGAGAGGTCGATTTCGCGCCTCGTCCCCTCCCCCCGGACCGTGTCCGCGAATTCCACGAGGCGGTCGGTCGCGTCCGGTCGCCGGTCGAAGAGGACGTCTTCGACCCGCTCGAGCAGGTCCGGCGGGATGTCCTCGTACACGACGAGCTGCCCCGCGTTCACGATCCCCATGTCGAGGCCCGCGCGGAAGGCGTGGAAGAGGAACGCCGAGTGCATCGCCTCGCGGACGACGTCGTTCCCGCGGAACGAGAAGGAGAGGTTGGAGATGCCGCCGCTCGTGCGCGCCCCGGGGCACCGCTCCTTGATCAAGGGCAGCGCGTCGAGGAATGCCCGCGCGAAGCTGCTGTGCTCCTCGATCCCGGTCGCAACTGCGAGCACGTTCGGGTCGAAGATCACGTCCTCCGGCGGGAATCCCACCTCGTCCACGAGCAGGCGGTACGCGCGCTCGCAGATCGCCACCTTCCGCTCGGCGGTCTCCGCCTGCCCGCGCTCGTCGAAGGCCATCACGACGACGCCGGCGCCGTAGTCGCGGACGCGCCGGGCCTGCTCGAGGAACGCCTCCTCCCCCTCCTTCAGGCTGATCGAGTTGACGACCCCCTTGCCCTGCACGCACTTGAGACCGGCCTCGATGACGCTCCAGCGGGAGCTGTCCACCATGATCGGCAGGCGCGCGACCTCCGGCTCGGTGGCGACGAGGTTGAGGAACGTCGTCATCGCCTGCTCGCTGTCGAGCAGGTCGGCGTCCATGTTCACGTCGAGCAGGTTGGCGCCGCCGCGAACCTGCTCCAGAGCGACGTCGATCGCGCCCTGCAGGTCACCGGACTCGATCATCCGCCGGAAGCGGGCCGAGCCGGTGACGTTCGTGCGCTCGCCGACCATCACGAATCCGGTATCGGGGCCGAGCTCGAACGGCTCGAGGCCGCTGAAGCGCGTGCTCGAGCGGTGGCGCGGGACGCGCCGGGGCTCGAGGCCGCGGACGGCCGCGGCGATCCGTTCCGTATGGGCCGGCGTCGTGCCGCAGCAGCCGCCGACGACGTTGACGAAGCCCGCGCCGGCGAACTCACCGAGGAAACCGGCCGTGTCGTGGGGCTCCTCGTCGTACCCACCGAAGGCATTGGGGAGTCCCGCATTCGGGTGGCAGCTCGTGAACGTGTCGGCCAGCCGCGAGAGCTCCGCCACGTGCGGGCGCAGCTCGGTCGCGCCGAGCGAGCAGTTGACCCCGACGAGCAGCGGGCGCGCGTGCTCCACCGACGCCCAGAACGCCTCCATCGTCTGTCCCGACAGCGTCCGGCCACTCAGGTCGACGATGGTCACCGAGAGCCACAGCGGCACTGCCGGCGCCACCTCGCGCGCGGCGACGATCGCCGCCTTCGCGTTCAGCGTGTCGAAGATCGTCTCGACGAGAAGCAGGTCGACGCCGCCTTCCGCGAGCGCCTCCATCTGCTCCGCGTACGCGACCCTGACGTCGTCGAACGTCGCCGCGCGGAACGAGGGGTCGTCGACCTGCGGGGAGAGCGAGAGCGCGACGTTCAGCGGCCCCACCGAGCCGGCGACGAAGCGGCCGCCGGCCTCGTCCGCCGCCTGCCGCGCGAGGCGTGCGCCGGCCAGGTTGAGCTCGGGGACGACGTCCTCGAGTCCGTAGTCGGCCTGGGCGATCCGCGTCGCCGTGAAGGTGTTCGTCGTCGTGATGTCGGCGCCGGCTGCGAGGTAGCGCCGGTGCACGTCGAGGATCACGTCCGGCCTGGTCAGGTTGAGCAGGTCGGGATCGCCGGCGACCTCGCACGGGTGGTCGAGGAAGCGGTCACCGCGGTAGTCGCTGTCCATGAGGCCTGCGCCCTGCAGCATCGTCCCCCACGCGCCGTCGAGGACGAGGATCCTCTCCTCCAGTGCCCGTCTGAGTGCTGCCTCTCTCACCGCGCCTCCACGATCGTCGCCGAGAGACCGCGGAGCGTGAGGTCCGCCGGCTCTTTAGGCGTTTTTTCTCCTGGTCGCCAAGCCGCCGTCAAAGCTGTCCAGGTGCGCGCAGGCTACCGCAGCTGCAGGCGCCGCCGCCGCGGCGCTTGTGTCGAAACAACACAAGCCGTCCGCGGCCTTGTCCCATGCTTGACCGCGAGTCTGTGTGAAGCGACACAAGCTGGCGAGATCGCAGCGGTCGACTACCTCTGCCTTGGGGTGAAACAACACAACCCCGCCGTCACGACGACTTCGCGACGTGGCGAGCGTCGAGATGGTGCGTCGCGCGTGGGGTTCAGCCGGTGGTGCGGCCGGCGACGACGAGCTGGTTCTCGGCATGCTTGATGCGCTGCTCGAGCTGCCACCGGTCCGCCGTCGAGTCACCGGCCTCGAGGCGGTCGAGCTCCTCGCGCGCCGCCTCGAGCTGCTGTTGCGCGCGCGCGTCGTCGATCTGCTTGACGTCGACCGCGTCGTCGACGAGCGCGATCGCCCGGTCGAGCTGGACCTGGAAGAACCCTGGTCCCGTCGCGAACTCGAGCACCTCGCTGTTCCCGACGTGGACCCGCGTCGAGCCTGCCTTCAGGGTGGCAACGAGCGGCGCGTGCCGCGCGAGCACGCCGATCTCCCCGGCCGCGCCGGGAACGATCAGCATCTCTGCCTCGCCGCGGAACGCGTCACCGTCCGGCGTCACGAGCGCCACGTCGAACCTGTTCCGCTCGTCAGCCATCAGTGGCTCCTCCGGCAGGTGTCCTGCCGTCTTGCCGCGGAGCCGCGACGAGCGCGCCCACCGTCCGCCGAGGACTCACCTACGCCGCCGCTGCGGTCGCGTTCGCCTTTTCGACCGCCTGCTCGATCGTCCCGACCATGTAGAACGCCGACTCCGGCAGGTCGTCGTGCCGCCCGTCGATCACCTCGCGGAAGCCCTTGATCGTGTCCTCGACCTTCACGTACTCGCCGGGTGTGCCGGTGAACTGCTCGGCGACGAAGTTCGGCTGCGAGAGGAACCTCTCGACCTTGCGCGCGCGAGCGACGACGAGCTTGTCCTCGTCGGTCAACTCGTCCATCCCGAGAATCGCGATGATGTCCTGGAGGTCCTTGTAGCGCTGCAGGATCTGCTGCACCTGCGTCGCGACGTGGTAGTGCTCGTCCGAGACGATGCCCGGCTGGAGCGCACGGGACGTCGAGTCGAGCGGGTCGACGGCGGGGTAGATCCCCTTCTCCACGATGGCCCGCGAGAGGACGGTCGTGGCGTCGAGGTGCGCGAACGTGTTCGCAGGCGCCGGGTCGGTGAGATCGTCCGCCGGGACGTAGATCGCCTGCACCGAGGTGACCGACCCGGTCTTCGTGGAGGTGATGCGCTCCTGCAGCTGCCCCATCTCCGTCGCGAGCGTCGGCTGGTAGCCGACCGCGCTCGGCATCCGCCCGAGGAGCGCCGACACCTCGGAGCCGGCCTGGACGAATCGGAAGATGTTGTCGATGAAGAGGAGCGTGTCCTGGCCCTGGTCGCGGAAGTACTCCGCCATCGTCAGGGCCGAGAGGCCGACGCGAAGGCGGGCGCCGGGCGGCTCGTTCATCTGCCCGTACACGAGGGCGACCTTGTCGATCACGCCCGACTCCTCCATCTCGAGCATCAGGTCGTTCCCCTCACGGGTGCGCTCACCGACGCCGGCGAAGACCGACACGCCGCCGTGCTGCTGGGCGACGTTGTGGATCAGCTCCTGGATCAGCACCGTCTTCCCCACGCCGGCGCCGCCGAAGAGGCCGATCTTGCCGCCCTTGATGTACGGCGCGATCAGGTCGATCACCTTGATCCCGGTCTCGAAGATCTCCACCGTCGGGGAGAGCTCGCGGAACGTCGGCGGGTCGCGATGGATCGCCCAGCGGTCGACGTCGGCACCCGCGGCGGGCTTGTTGTCGACGGGATCGCCGATCACGTTCCAGATGCGGCCCAGCGTGGCCTCGCCGACGGGAACCGAGATCGCCTCGCCGGTGTCGCGGATCGCGACGCCGCGCGCGAGGCCGTCGGTCGTGTCCATCGCGACCGCGCGCACCCGATCGTCACCGAGATGTTGCTGCACCTCCGCGATCAGCGTCCGGCCCTCGCCGTCTCCGTCCGTTCCCGGCAGTTCGACCGCCAGCGCGTTGTAGATCTCGGGCAGCTGCCCCGTGAAGACAGCGTCGATCACGACGCCCTTGATCTCGACGATCCTGCCGACGTTCTCTTGCGCGTGCTCAGACATTGGTCTCCCTGATCATGGTGAACGGGTCTCCGTGGAAGCTTCGCCGGGCGGCGGCACGCGTCTCGTGCGCGGCCTGCGGCGGCGGTGAGTCTACCGGAGCCCCACTCGGGAGACGCGCTAGACGGGCCGGCTCGCCGACCCGGCCGGCAGCGGCAGGAGCTCGACGTCGCTCGCGAAGAAGTTCTGCTCGCGCTGGTGGCGGAGCGACTCCATCTCGCGGCGTTCTGCGTCCGGGGAGACGGCGGCGCCGCCGTCGAGGGCGATGGTCTCGCGCGGCTCGACGGGCAGCGGCGAGCGTGAGGCGACGCCGACGGCCATGAGGGCAACGGCGGCCACCGCCGCGACCGGGCGGGTCCGAGCCAGGAACGTGCGATGCCGCGAGTGCCGCGAGCGGATCGACACCGGCTGCGAGAGCGGGACGAGCTCCGCGTCGCGAACGAGCCGCGCGAGCTCCTCGACCTGCGCCGCGAAGCGGGCGCACGACGGGCAACCGCCCAGGTGCGACTCCAGCGACGCGTGCGCGAACTCGCTCAGGACGTCGTCGGGCGCGAGCGCCGCCCACGCCCTCGCCTGTTCACACTCGTGGTTCATCCGGAACCGGGTCATGTTCTCTCTGACGTGCCGTCCTACGGGAAGTTAGCCGTCGGCGCGCCGCTTCGCAGCTACGATGACGCGTCATGCGCAGGGCCGGCCGTCTCCTGGTGTCGCTCGCGCTCGCCCTCTCAGTCGGTGTCATGGTCGCGGCCTGCGGGGGCGACGACGGCACACAGGCGTTCGGGGAGGACGTGGTGTCCGCCCGTGACCGTACCGACAGCGCTCTCGCCCAGATCACGGAGCCGCGCTCGGTGGACGACCTGATCGTCCGGATGCGGATCGCGCGGGACGAGATCGCCACGGCTTCCGGCGAGGTCGCGGCCGCCGAGGCGCCGGAGTCGCTCGCCGACGAGAAGCGGCAGCTCGCGGGCGCGTTGAGCCGCCTTGCGACAGAGGTGGGCGGCGCCGCGGACGCCTTCGAGGAGCTCGGCCCGGGCGCCGAGGCGGTGCGGACGCTCGACTTCCAGACCTGGAACGGCGTCCAGAAGGCGCTGGAGGATCTCCGGGCCGAAGGGATCGAGGTCGAGCCGCTCGGCCGCCACGGCGGCGAGCCCGGCGGCACCGACACCGGGGCGCCGGACGGCTAGAGCGGCCGGCCGTTGCCGCGCGAGGTGTGCGCGGCGAGCGCACCGGGCTGCAGCACCGGCAGCGGCTCGGCGAAGTGGCACGCGCTCGGATGCCCGTGGCCGCGGTCGATCAGCGGCGGCTCCTCCTGCGCGCAGATCTCCTGCGCCTTCCAGCAGCGGGTGCGGAAGCGGCAACCGGAAGGCGGATTCGCCGGGCTCGGCACGTCACCGGTGAGGATGATCCGCTCGCGCTTCCCGCGCTCCGTCGGGTCGTCGATCGGCACCGCCGAGAGGAGCGCCTGCGTGTACGGGTGCGTCGGCCGCTCATAGATCTCCTCGCGCGTCCCGATCTCGATGATCCAGCCGAGGTACATCACGGCGACGCGGTCGGAGACGTGGCGCACGACGGAGAGGTCGTGCGCGACGAAGAGGTACGTGAGGCCGAAGTCGTTCTGCAGCGACTCGAGCAGGTTGATCACCTGAGCGCGGATCGAGACGTCGAGCGCGGAGACCGGCTCGTCGAGCACGATCAGCTGCGGGTTGAGCGCCAGAGCCCGCGCGATCCCGATCCGCTGCCGCTGGCCGCCCGAGAACTCGTGCGGGAAGCGATTGGCGTGCTCGGGCGAGAGGCCGACCGTCCGGAGCAGCTCCTCCACGCGTGCGCGTCCGGTCTTCCGGTAGAGGCCGTTGATCCGGAGCGGCTCGGCGACGATCTCGCGCACGGTCATGCGCGGGTTCAGGGACGCGTACGGGTCCTGGAAGACGATCTGCATCTCCCGCCGCACCTCGCGCATCTGGCGCCGCGAGAAGCCGGTGATGTCGGCGCCGTTGAACAGGATCCGGCCCGCTGTGGGCTCCGTCAGCTTCAGGATCGTGCGGCCGAGGGTCGTCTTGCCGCACCCCGACTCGCCGACCACGCCGAGGGTCTCGCCCGCGCGAACGGCGAGGTCGACGCCATCGACGGCGTGCACCTTCCCGACCTGGCGCCTGAGGAGGCCGCCGCGGATGGGGAAGTGCTTGACGAGGCCCTCGATGCGGAGGAGCTCCTTGCCCTCCTGGGGACGCTCGTGGAGCTGCTCGTCCAGCGTCTCCGTCACGCCTGACCTCCCCCGACGCCCACAGCGGTCGTCGCTGCGCCTTGGCCGACGAGCTCCTCGGCGTAGTGACAGCGCGACAGGTGCTGTGTGTCCTCGACCGGCCGCAGGTCGGGCACGATCGAGCGACACGTGTTCCGGCCTTGCGCAAGGAAGCAGCGCGGATGGAACGGGCAGCCGGGAGGCATGTTGAGCAGGCTCGGCGGCGACCCCGCGATCGGCTGCAGGTACTCCGTGCCGCCGACGAGGCGGGGCAGGCTCTGCATCAGGCCCACCGTGTACGGGTGCCGCGGGCTCGCGAAGATCGTGTAGACGTCGCCCATCTCGACGACGCGACCGGCGTACATCACGATCACGCGGTCGCAGAGCTCGGCGACGAGCCCTAGGTCATGCGTGATCAGGATCGTGGCGGCGTGCGTCTCGGCCTG
>DASQNG010000216.1:0-7569 GCA_035645095.1 Gaiellaceae bacterium
GAGGGACCGAGCCTCGGCAAGCCGGTGCTCGTCATGCGCCACGTAACCGAGCGGCCGGAAGCAGTCGCCCACGGGGCGGCGCGCCTCGTCGGCACGGACGAGCGGGCGATCGTCGGCGGCGTCCGAACCCTGCTCCACGACGCCGACGCATACGCGGCGATGGCGAACGCCGTCAATCCGTACGGCGATGGCCGGGCGGCGCAGCGGACGGTCGCCGCGCTCGACCACCTGCTGAGGGGCGCCCGGCGGCCGGACGAGTTCGCTCCGGGGCTCGCCGCGCCGAAGCCGCCGCACCCGACCCGCCGGCCGCGAGGCGCGAGGCGCCGCGCTGGAGCGGCGTAGCGATGGTCGAAGTCGTCTTCGCCATCCTCCTGATGTACCTCGTCTCGCTGTTCGCGCTGTCGAGGACGCACCGCGCCCCGCACGAGTCGGCCCCGCCTCGCGAAGACCTCTTCTTCATCTTCACGATCCCCTGCCTCAACGAGGACTTGGTCATCGGGCGCACCCTCGAGGCGCTGCTCGCGCTGCCGCAGGAGAACTTCGCGATCCTCGTGGTCGACGACGGCTCTCAGGACGGCACAGGCGACGTCGTCCGCGGCTTCGACCCGGAACGCGTCTGGCTGCTGGAGCGCCGTCCGCCGGATGCGCGGAAGGGCAAGGGCGACGCGCTCAACGGCGCGTATCGGTTCCTGCTCGAGTCTGGCGTGCTCGGCGGCCGCGATCCGCGCTCAGTGATCGTCTCGGTCTTCGACGCCGACGGCCGGATCGACGGCAGCGCGCTGACGACGGTGTCGCGCTACTTCGCCGGCGACGACGTCGGCGCCGTTCAGATCGGCGTCGACATGCGCAACGCGCAGACGAACGTCCTGGCGCGTCTCCAGGACGTGGAGTTCACCGTCTTCACGGAGATCTTCCAGAAGGCGCGGCAGCGGCTCGGCAGCGTCGGCCTGGGCGGCAACGGGCAGTTCGTCCGGCTGGCGGCGCTGCAGTCGCTCGGCGCGCGGCCGTGGTCGCACTGCCTCACCGAGGACCTCGACCTGGGGATCCGCCTGCTCCTGGCCGGCTGGCGCAACCGCTACTGCCCAGAGGCTGCGGTCAACCAGCAGGCGGTGACCAGCCTTCGTGCCTGGCTGCGGCAACGGGCCCGCTGGTTCCAGGGCCACCTTCAGTGCTGGCGGCTGATCCCGACGATCCTGCGCTCGCGACTCGGAGCCCGGACGGCGAGCGACCTGATCTGGTACCTGACGCTCCCGGTCGGCGTCGTCCTCGCGCCGCTCGTCGTGCTGCCCGTGCTCGCCGGGATCGTGCTGCTGCTCGTCACGGCGCCGTGGGACTTCCTCGCGGTGATGGGCCAGCGCAACGGGCTCGTCGCGGGCTTGCTCTACGGCCTGATGTTCGCGCCGGCGTACTTCTACGCCTGGGTCTACTGGCGCTCGGGTAAGGCCTCCGTCGCCCGCTCGCTGCCCCTCGCGCACGTCTTCGAGTTCTACGCCTACCTCTGGTTCGTCGCCGGCTGGCTCGCGCTGAGCCGGATCGCGAGGCGCAAGGGCGGCTGGGCGAAGACGGCCCGGGTCGTCGAGGGAGCGGCCCCGCAGCCGGCCCGCGCGTCCGCGTTCGGGTGGGCGGCCACCGTCGCGGCCTGGCGCCCGCCGGCCCTCGCCGTCTACGTCGCCACCGCCGGGACCGGGGCGATCGGCGCCTGGTTCGTGCTCGGCTCGCTCTACTCCGTCGCCGTGGCCGCGCTCACCGTCTCAGCAGTGAGCCTGTCCCTGGAGATCTGCTTCCTCGGCGTCGCCCTGCGATCGCAGGCGCAGCGGCGCCCGCTCGGCGAGCCGGCATGAGGAGCCGGACGCACCACACCCAACCGGTTGGAGGATTGAAATGAGGGTCTCACGCTCGCACACGCGCAGGACGATGGTCCTAGCCGTCCTCGGGGTCACCCTGCTCGTCGCCGGCACCGGCGGCGCCGGGGTCGGTCCAGGCACTGACGGGGTTGCCGCCGCGCCGGGGCGGACGGACGACCGCAAGCCGCCGAGGCCCGCACGCGCGAACCCCGCTTCGGACGGCCTGCTGAATGCCGTTTCCTCGCAGGTGCGCACCCGCACCAGGCCGGCCGCGCCCCCGACGCCCGGGCCGGGAGGCGGCTCCGCCGCCCAGCCGACAAAGGGCGTCCGCACGGCGGCGGCCACGGAATCAACCGCACTCGACCTTGCGCTGCCCGATTCGACGTCCGCGGGCGGCGTGTCCGAGGGGGCCGGCATGCCGGGCTCCGTCGGAGCCAGCACGCTCATCCTCTACGACACGACCGGGGAGCACGGCTTCCTCGGCGAGCTCTTCGCGCTCGTCACGGCGAACCTCGCGGGCCACTTTGGCTCGTGGCGCGCCCAGCCGGTCAGCCAGTACCAGGCGGGCCAGTCGAGCCAGTACTCGGCCACGATCTACATCGGCTCGACCTACGACGAGCCGCTGCCGCAGGCGTTCCTCGACGACGTGTACCGCGGCGCCAAGCCCGTCATCTGGATCTACAACAACATCTGGGCGCTCACGAACCGGTTCCCGACGTTCGGCGGCCGCTACGGCTGGAACTGGTCGCAGTTCGACTTGAGCACGGTCAACCAGGTGCGCTACAAGGGCGTCACGCTCGCGCGCGACGGCGCCCGGAACGGCGCCGGGATCATGGACTTCCAGTACGTGGACGCCGCCAAGGCGACCGTCCTGGCGAGCGCCGTACGCCCAGATGGCTCGACGTTCCCGTGGGCGGTGCGCTCGGGGAACCTGACGTACATCGGCGAGAACCCCTTCGTCTACTCGGGCGAGAAGGACCGGACGATGATCTTCTCCGACCTGCTCTTCGACGCCCTCGACCCGGCCGCGGGCGACCGGCGGCGGGCCCTCGTCCGCCTCGAGGACATCCACCCCGCGTACGACCCGAGCACCTTCCGGGCGGCGGTGGACTACCTCAACCGCGCCGGCGTCCCCTTCTCGTTCGGCGTCAGCCCCGTGTACCGCGACCCGCTGGGGATCGACAACAACGGCCAGGACACGACCGTTCGCATGCGCGACGAGCGGGCGCGGCAGCTACGCGACATGATCGTGTACGCCCAGCAGCGGGGTGGCGTGATGCTCTACCACGGCTACACGCACCAGTACGAGTCGCTCCGCAACCCCTACAACGGCGTCACCGGCGACGACTTCGAGTTCTACCGGGCAATCGAGAACGCGGATCACACGCTGACGTTCCAGGGCCCGGTTCCCGCGGACTCGCCGAGCTGGTTCCTCAACCGCATCGACAGCGGCCTCGCGGAATTCCAGGCGGCCGGCCTGTCGCGGCCCTCAATCTTCGAGTTCCCGCACTACGCCGGCTCGCACGTGGACTACACGACGCTGCTCCAGCGCCACACCGCGAGGTACGAGCGGGCGCTCTACTTCCGCGGCCACCTCTCGGGCGGCGCGATCGACTACGGCCGCGTGATCGGCCAGATGTTCCCGTACGTCGTTCGCGACGTCTACGGCTCGGTGGTGCTGCCCGAGAACATCGGGAACTACGAGCCGGAGCCCTTCTTCCAGTACCCGGTGTGGACCGTTGCGGACATGCTCGACGCCGCGGACAAGAACAAAGTCGTCCGCGACGGCTTCGCGAGCTTCTACTACCACGCGTTTTGGGGCACCGCGGCGCTGCGCCAGACCGTCGAAGGCTTGCGTTCCCGCGGGTACACGTTCGTCGACGCGGGCAGACTGGCGCTGGGAGACACGGCCCCGCCGCGCAAGGCGGTGCCGCCGCGGAACACAGCGCTGCCGACGATCTCGGGAGCGGTTGAGGCGGGCCAGGTCGTGACCGCGTCGACCGGGACGTGGGACTTCGGGCCGACATCCTTCTCCTTCCAGTGGCAGGTCTGCGACGACGCGTGGTACGGCTGCATCGATGTCGCGGGCGCCACGGCGACCACGTACACCGTCCAGCCGCACGACGTCGGGCACATGCTCAGCGTCCGGGTGCGGGCGACGAACGCCCAGGGCTCGACCGTCGCGACCGCGGTGGAGAGGGGGCCCGTCGGTCAGGCGGGCGCCGACGCCGCGCCGCGCAACACCAGCCCGCCGGCGATCTCCGGCTCGACCCAGGAGGGGTCGACGCTGACCGTCTCCAACGGCGAGTGGAGCGGCGCCGCGCCGATCGGCTACTCCTACCAGTGGCTCCGCTGCGACTCCGCGGGGGCCACCTGCGCGACGGTCGCCGGCGCGACCGCGCAGACCTACGTGCTCGCCGGCGCCGACGTCGGGCGGACGATGCGGGCGTGGGTGTCGGCGTCGAACGCCTACGGCTCGGCCTTCGCCGAGACCGCGGCCACGGCAGTCGTCACCCCGCGCTCGACCGCGACGCCGCCGTCGAGCACCTCCCCGCCGACGATCACCGGCACCGCGAGGGAGGGCCAGGCGCTCTCGGCGAGCAGCGGCACCTGGTCGGGCACCGAGCCGATCACATACGCCTATCAGTGGTTGCGGTGCAACTCCGCCGGCGGCGAGTGCGTCGACGTGGCGGGCGCGACGGTGGCGACCTACACGCTCGTGGCCGCCGACGTCGGCCGAACGATGCGCGTCCGCGTGAGGGCCTCGAACGCCGCAGGCTCCTCGTCCGCCACGTCGGCGGAGACGGCGGTCGTCACCGCGGCCGCGACCGCAACGGCACCCGCGAACACGAGCCTGCCGACAATCTCCGGCACGGCCGCGGCCGGCCAGACGCTGACCGCGAGCCGCGGCACCTGGACGGGCACGGAGCCGATCACGTACGCCTTCCAGTGGCTGCGCTGCAACAAGACCGGAGGCGGGTGCACGACGATCAGCGGTGCGACGGCGGCGACGTACACGGTCAACACGTCCGACCGCAACTCGACGCTGCGCGTCCGCGTCACCGCGGCGAACGCAGCCGGCTCGGCGCAGGCGACGTCGGGGCAGACTGCCCTCGTGCCGCGCTGAGCCAAACGGGCGGCCGGCGCTCCGCGCGCCGGCCGCCCCGAACTGCGAGCCCACGACTTCGCGCCCCGATATCCGAGCGGGCCGGTCGCAGCGCAGCCGGCCGGAACTCGCGCGTGATCCGACGTGGATTGTCCTGAAAACCGTTGGGCGTGAGAGCGTCCCCTTGGGTTCCAATCCCAGCCCCGCCGCTTGGACTCCGCACGGCGTCTCCGCACCGATCAGCGTGTGTAGCGTGCTCTGAACCGGCGAGCCGATCCTCGGCCGGCAACCAGCATGTCCAGACTCCGCGCCGCCAATCTCGTCCTCGCCCTGCTCCACGGCGCCCAGGCGCTCCTGATCGTCCTGATCGGCGCGTCGCTCCAGATCCCGATCACGGCACAGTGGGCCGACGGCCCGCCCGGCTCGGCGCTAGGTCCGACGCAGACCCTGTTCGACCTCCCGGTGCGCTGGTGTGTCGCGGCCTTCCTGCTCATGGCCGCCCTCGACCACCTGCTCGTCGCGGGGCCGGGAGTCGTCACGTGGTACGAGCGGAACCTCTCCCGCGGCGTCAACTACGCGCGCTGGATCGAGTACTCGTTCAGCGCCTCGCTGATGATCGTCCTGATCGCCACCTTCGCGGGCGTCACCGACCTGCGGGCGCTGCTGGCGGTCGCGGGCGTCAACGCGGCGATGATCCTGTTCGGCCTCCTGATGGAGCGCACGAACATCGGCCGGGAGCGACTCGACTGGCTGCCCTTCTGGCTCGGGTGCCTCGCGGGCGCCGTGCCCTGGATCGTGATCGGCGTCTCGCTCGTCGGCGCGGAGATCGACGGCAGCGTGCCCGGCTTCGTCTGGGGGATCTTCGTCTCGCTCTTCCTGTTCTTCAACTGCTTCGCGGTCAACATGTGGCTCCAGTACCGCGGGATCGGCCCCTGGCGGCGGTACGTGTTCGGCGAGTGGGGCTACCTCCTGCTCAGCCTCGTCGCGAAGAGCGCACTCGCCTGGCAGATCTACGCCGGCGCCCTCTCGAGCTGACCGCCGGGAGCCACGGGGGCGGGCCGGGCCCGCGCTTCCCGGCGTGAGGGGTCGCGTTGCCCAGCAGCGGGACGCGGGCACCCGCGGCGTGATCCGCCGCGAGCGCCCGTCGCCGTCCTTCCGCTACGGGCAGGACCCGAGCTTGTCACCGTGGCGCAGGTGCGCGCGCGCCGCAGGCGCGCCCACGGTGATGGTCTTGCCCTTGTGACACAGCGTCACCTTGGTCTTGCCGTACTGCTTCTTGGCCGGGGACATCTTGCCGCTCTTCGCGGCCTTCGCGGCGCCGGCCTTCCCCTTGCCGGGCGGGGCCGCGAACGCGGCCACCGACACGAGCAGCGCAGCCGTGAGTGCAGCCGCGACGAGCACGGTGAAGGGGACCCGCAACCTGCTGTGCATCTTCTTCATGAGCCTCCTTGCTCCGGGTGCTCAGTAGTAGATACCACCGGGACGAAAAACCTGCGCTCCCGCTCCTGCAGGATCGCGACGCCGCAGAGCAGACCTGCGACCGTCACCGCAGGCAGCTCCCAGTGCCAGTCGACGCCGGCCTGGACGAGGAAGGCGACGTACCCTGCCGCAGCCGCGGCTTCGACGCCGCGCAGGGCGGCGGCGAGCGGGATGCCGAGCGCGAGCACGAGCAGGGCGAGGCCGACGAGCCCCAGCTCCGCCAGCGTCTCGAGGTAGACGCTGTGCGCGTCCTGCACGGCGACGTTCACGGGGAGGCGCTCGAGCCAGGAGGTGGCGAACGACCCGGCGCCCCGCCCGAAGAGCGGCGCCTCGGCGGCCTCCTGCCACGCCACGTGCCAGTACCAGGCGCGGTCGCCCGCCCGGTCGGCGAGCTCGTCGACGAGCGAGCCGGCCGGCAGCGCGAGCAGGAGAGCGAGCCCGACCGCCGCCGCAGCGCCGATGGCGCGCGCGACCCGCACCCGCCCGAGCGCGAGCGCGCCGCCCACCGCCGCGCCGACGATGACGCCGAGCCACGCGCCGCGGCTCTCCGTGAGGAGGACCGTGACGAAGAAGAGCGGGGCGAGCAGCCCGCCGAGCAGCCGTCGCCGCGGGTCGCGGAGGAGCAGGACGAGCGCCACCGCGAGCCCGATGCCGCCGAGCCCGGCGAGCCCGTTCGCATACCCGATCGGCTCCTGGAGCAGTGTGCCCTGGAAGGGGTCCGGCGGGTCGGGCGGCCCGTGCAGCAGCCTCTCGCCGACGGCGTAGGCGCAGACGACGGCGAGCCCCGCGGGCACACCGGCGAGCAGCCGGCCGCCGACGAGGGCAGCCGCGACGACCGCGGCGACGTACACGAGCGTCCGCCGCGCCTCGAGCAGCGACGCGTGCGCGTCGGGCGACCAGAGAGCCGAGAGCGCCGACCACGCGGCGAGAGCCGCGAGTGCTCCCGCGACGAGCGCCTGCGCGCGCGTCAGGCGCGCGCGCTCGTGCAGTACGTACGCGAGCGCCGCCACCGACAGCAGCGCGACCGTCGCCGGCAGCCACACAGAGGGGAAGAACCCGCCGTCGGCGAAGGCGAATAGGGCGACCGTGGCCGCCCCGAGAACGAGACCGGCCGCTCCACCTGAGCGGAACCAAAGACGC
>DASQNG010000217.1:0-3874 GCA_035645095.1 Gaiellaceae bacterium
GCAGGCCCAGCTCCTCCGCCGACTCCCGCGTGATGATCGCGACGACGCGCGCCGGCTCGGTCACGTCGATCTCGACGCGCGCGAGCAGGCCGTCGAGCTCGACCGAGCGCACGACGCCGCGGAAGTGGTTGCGTGCCGACAGCGCCTCTTCCCCCGGACGGCCTCGCAACCGCTCGACCTCCTCGGCCGGCACGACCCGCCGGTTCGCGGCATCCCGCTCGACCCGGAGCTTCCCGCTCCGGTCCCAGCGGCGAAGCGTGTCGACGCTGATCCCGAGCGCCCGCGCCGCCTCGGCCGACGTGTAGCTCTGCCTAGGCATTTCCTAGACGCTAGCCGCCGCAGCGGGACATGTCCAGGGGCAGAGCCCTGCGTGGCCGGTCGAGCCGGCGCGGCTGCATAGGCGGCCGCCTGCACGGGAGATCGCGTGGCTAGAGCGGGATGTTGCCGTGCTTGCGCCGCGGCGTCGGCTCGCGCTTCGAGAGCGCCGTTTCGAGCGCGTTGACGAGCACCGGGCGCGTCCGCCGCGGCTCCACGACGTCGTCGACGTAGCCGCGCTCGGCCGCGTGGTACGGGTTCGCGAACCGCTCCTTGTACTCGGCGATCAGCTCGGCGCGGCGCGCGGCGGGGTCGTCCGCCGTCTCGAGCTCGCGGCGGAAGACGATGTTGACGGCCCCTTCCGGCCCCATCACGGCGACCTCGGCCGTCGGCCACGCGATGTTGAAGTCGGCCCGGATGTGCTTCGAGCTCATGACGTCGTACGCGCCGCCGTAGGCCTTGCGCGTGATCACGGTCAACTTCGGCACCGTCGCCTCCGCGTACGCGTAGAGGAGCTTCGCGCCGTGGCGGATGATCCCGCCCCACTCCTGCGCTGTCCCCGGCAGGAACCCCGGCACGTCGACGAATGTGACGAGCGGGACGTTGAACGCGTCGCACGTCCGCACGAAGCGCGCGGCCTTCGTCGAGGCGTCGATGTCGAGAACGCCAGCCAGCGCCGCCGGCTGGTTCCCGACGACGCCCACGGCGTGGCCGCCGAGCCGCGCGAAGCCGCACACGATGTTCTCGGCCCACCGCTCCTGCACCTCGAGGAACTCGCCGTCGTCGACGACCTTCCCGATCACCTGCTTCATGTCGTAGGGCCGGTTCGGGCTGTCGGGGACGAACGTGTCGAGCTCGGGCGACTCGCGCTCCGGCGGGTCGGAGGGCGCCGCGTACGGCGGGCGCTCGAGGTTGTTCTGCGGCAGGAACGAGAGCAGGTAGCGCGCGTCCTCCAGGCACGCCTCCTCGTCGGGCGACGTGAAGTGCGCGACGCCCGACTTCGCAGCGTGCGTCGCGGCGCCGCCGAGCTCCTCGAACGACACCTCCTCGCCGGTCACCGTCTTGACGACGTCGGGGCCGGTGATGAACATGTACGAGCTCCCCTCCGTCATCAGGACGAAGTCCGTGATCGCCGGCGAGTAGACGGCGCCGCCGGCGCACGGGCCCATCACGAGCGAGAGCTGCGGCACGACGCCCGAGCTCTGGACGTTGCGCCAGAAGATCTCGGCGTACCCGGCGAGCGAGACGACGCCCTCCTGGATCCGCGCGCCGCCTGAGTCGTTGATCCCGATCACGGGGCAGCCGTAGGTGACGGCCAGGTCCATGACCTTGCAGATCTTCTCCGCGAAGACCTCGGAGAGCGACCCGCCGAAGACCGTGAAGTCCTGCGAGAAGACGAAGACCTTGCGGCCGAAGACCGTCCCGTAGCCGGTCACGACGGCGTCGCCGTAGGGGCGGTTCCGCATCGAGTCGAACTCGGGGTTCCGATGCCGGACGTAGCGGTCGAGCTCCACGAAGGAACCCGGGTCGAGAAGCTTCTCGAGCCGCTCGCGCGCGAGCAGCTTGCCTCGCTCGCGCTGCCTGGCGACGGCCTTCCCGCTGCCGGCGTGCAACGACGCCTCCCGCAGCTCCTCGAGCCACGCGAGCTTCTCCGCCGTCGTCCGCTCGTGCGTCCCCGACATCGCGCGGGAGCCTACCGCCGCCGCAGCGCTACAGTCGCCTGGATGGAGCCGCCGCTCGACCGCTCCACGACGTGGCCGTACGTCGGCGGCGAGCCCGGCCCGTACCACTACGCGCGCAACGCGCATCCCGTCGGCGTCGCCGCAGAGCGGGAGCTCGGCAGGCTCGACGGCGGCGAGGCGCTGCTCTTCCCGTCGGGGATGGCGGCGGCGACGGCACTCGTCCTGACGCTCCTCGAGCCGGGCGCGACCGTCGCGCTCGCGCAGGACGCGTACTACGGCAGCAGCGTCTTGCTGCGCGAGCTCGAGCGCTGGGGCGTGCGGCACCTGCTCTTCGACCAGACCGGCCCGCCGCCGCCGGCCGACCTCGTCTGGGTCGAGTCGCCGTCGAACCCGCTGCTGACGCTGCCCGACCTCGCGGCGGCGACGGCGTCGGGGGCGACCGTCGTGTGCGACGCTACGGCGGCGACGCCGGTGCACCTCCGCCCGCTCGAGCACGGCTGCGACGTCGTGCTCCACTCCGCGACGAAGTTCCTCGCGGGCCACCACGACGTCCTCCTCGGGGCACTCGTCTGCCGCTCCCCGGCCGCGGCGGAGCGGCTGCGGGAGGTCCGCACGCGGACGGGCCTCGTCGCCGCGCCCGACGCCGCCTGGCTCCTGCTGCGGGGGCTGCGGACGCTGACGGTGCGGGTGGAGCGGCAGACGGCGACCGCCCGCGAGCTCGCCGCGCGCCTCCGCGCCCACGAGCGCGTCGCGCTCGTGCGATACCCCGGCTTCGGCGGGCTGCTCTCGTTCGACGTGGCCTCCGGAGACGCTGCTCGGGCGGTCGAACAGGCCACGCGGTGGATCGTGAACGCGACGAGCCTCGGCGGCGTGACCTCGACGATCGAGACCCGCCACCGGTGGGAGGGGGATCGCGTCCCTGAGGCGCTGCTGCGGCTGAGCGTCGGTCTGGAGCCGGTCGAGGAGCTGTGGGACGACCTCTCGCAGGCCCTCGCGGACGCCTGACCGGCTGCCGCCGCCGTTAAACCCACCCCGTTTCGGGGTAGAGGCCGAACGGTCGACCCCAACCGAGGAGCTCCCTTGCCCGCCCCGAAGCCAGGCGCGACCGGCCGCCGGTCCGCCGCCCAGAACGGCGCGTCCGATCACGTCGACCCGCGCGAGCTCGAGCCCCTGCTCGCCGCCCTCCACGCGGCGCGCGCCGGCACCGCCGGCGTGCGCCTGCGCGCGACGCAGAACGGGATCGTGGGCGAGCTCGTCGCCGCCTACAACGACCTCGCGAAGCGGCGCGAGGAGACGACGGCGGAGATCGTGCGCGTCTCCCGCGCCGTCGGCCGCGACGGGCGGCTCGACGTGCGGGCGGACGTCCCGCTCTCGAGCGGCACGTGGACGACGTCTCTCGATGCCCTGAACGCGATGATCGACGACCTCGTCCGGCCGATCGGCGACATCTCGCGCGCGATCGACGGCGTCGCGTCGGGCGACCTCTCGCAGAAGATCGAGCTGCGCGACGGGGGGCGGCCGCTGCGAGGCGAGTTCGCGCAGATCGCGAAGACGACGAACCGCATGCTCGACCAGCTGTCTGCGTTCGCCGCCGAGGTGACGCGCGTGGCGCGCGAGGTCGGGACGGAGGGGCAGCTGGGAGGCCAGGCGCGGGTGAAGGGCGTCGCCGGCACCTGGAAAGACCTGACGGAGTCGGTGAACGGGATGGCGGCGAACCTGACCTCGCAGGTGCGGAACATCGCCGAGGTGACGACGGCCGTCGCGAACGGCGACCTCTCGAAGAAGGTCACGGTCGACGTCCGCGGCGAGGTGCTCGAGCTGAAGGAGACGGTCAACACGATGGTCGACCAGCTCTCCGCCTTCACGGACGAGGTGAC
>DASQNG010000218.1:0-5845 GCA_035645095.1 Gaiellaceae bacterium
GTGCTCCCGGAGCTCGCCGCCGCCGTGCAGCGGAGCGTCGGCCATGCCCTGTCGCGCTCCGCCGGGCTCGAGGTCGACGCGGTCGACGTCGCGATCGAGGAGCTCGAGCGGTGACCACCGGCCGGCGGCAGGCGAGGCGGACGGCGCTCTTCCTCCTCTACCAGTGGGATCTCACGGGGCAACCGCTCACGTCCCTCTACGAGGGCACCCCGGACGGCTTCGCGCTCGACCTCGCGCAAGCCGTGTGTGCGCGCACCGACGAGCTCGACCGGCGGATCACCGACCTCGCGCAGGACTGGACCGCCGACCGGCTCGGTACGCTCGAGCGGAACGTGTTGCGCATCGGCGTCCACGAGCTCGAGGAGGGGACGGTGCCGCCCGAGGTGGCGATCAACGAGGCGGTCGTGCTCGCGAAGCGCTACGCGTCGGACGACGCGGCGCGCTTCGTCAACGGCGTCCTCGGGCGTGTTGCGCGGGAGGCCGCGGCGTGAGCGAGCTCGGCGGCTCGGCGGATGAGGCGCTCGGCCGCGCCGAGGAGCTGCTCGAGCGGCTGAACGCGACGCGCGTCGAGCTCGAGCGGCTGGCGGCGGCGGAGGACGCGCAGGCCGCGGTGGACGTGCTCGCGGAGCTCGCGGAGATCGCGAAGGAGGTCGAGCGCGAGCTCTCGAAGGCCCGCGCGCGCGCCGATGCTCCGGCCCCCTGACGAGCTGCGCGCGCTCGTTGAGCAGGGCCTCGAGGAGCTCCGCTTCGCGCCGTCGCTCGGCGGCCTCGAGGAGGCGCTGCGCTACCCGCTCGAGGCGGGTGGCAAGCGGATCCGGCCGGTGCTCTGCCTCGCCGTCGGCGAGGCCGTCGGGAGCAGCGTCGAAGCGTGTCTGCCGGCTGCGCTCGCGCTCGAGCTCGTCCACACGTTCTCGCTCGTCCACGACGACCTGCCGGCGCTCGACGACGACGACGAGCGCCGGGGGCGGCCGAGCGCGCACGTGGCGCTCGGGGAGGCCGTCGCGCTCCTCGCCGGAGACGCGCTGCTGGCGGAGGCGTTCCGGCTCGCGCTCTCGTACCCGACCCCGGACGTCGCGCGCGAGCTGGTCGACGCGACGCTCGGGATGATCGGCGGGCAGTACCGGGACGTGACGGGGGCGGAGCCCGACCTCGAGGCGCTACATCGCCTGAAGACAGGTTGCCTCTTCGGGGCGTCCGTCGGGCTTCCGCTCCGCGTCGCGCGCGTGCCGGAGCACGAGCAGGAGCCGTGGCGCGCGGTCGCGGACGCCGTCGGCCTGCTCTTCCAGATCGTCGACGACGTCCTTGACGGCGACGGCTACGTACTGACGCACGGTGCCGACGGCGCGCGGGCGCTCGCCGACGCGGCGGCTGCGCGAGCGCTCGGCCGACTCGACGTGTTGCCGGTCGAGACGGCGGTGCTGGAGGGGATCGTCGGCGGTCTCGCGGCCAGGACGGCGTAGCGCCTCAGCGGAACCCGTACTCGCCGTCGTCGAGCCGGGTGATCACGACCTCCTGGCCGCGGCGGACGCCCTCGCGGTCGATCACGTGGTGCTCGTGCGGCTGCTCGGGGCCGCGGCAGGTGCACTCGTAGGCGCGGACGTGCGCAGGCCGGCCGCCGAGCAGGAACGGCTCGCCGGGCGGCGGGAAGAGCCGGAGCGCACGCTTCTCGACGAGGACGTACCCCTCGCGCTCCTCGTCGCTGCTGATCCTGCGCCTGTAGCTGTCCACATGCGTCTCCTCGACGGGCCGGCGCCGCATCTGGCCGACTCTGCCTCCACGTGCCTCCACCCGCCCCCAGGGGCACCCCCCGGTGCCCCTTCTGGAACGGTATCGCGGTCCGACGCACGGGACTGTGCCGGATTCGTGCCGACTTCTGCTCGCCGTGCCGCTCGGTAGGGCTGTCGATGCGGGCTGTGCCGGCCCGCAGCGGTTCCTCCGGGCGCGCGCCCGGAGGGACTGCGCCGGGCGCGCGCGGTGCCGGCGGCAAGGGGACGAGTGGCCCGCAGCAGCTGCGCCGGTTCGGCTGCCGGCGTGCGGGCGGGGCGTCACCTCCCGCAGCGACTGCGCCGATCCGCGACGAGTAGCGACTGCCGCGAGAGCAGCCGTACATCGTGCGACCACCGCTCAGTCGAGCTCGTGCGCGAGCAGGTCGAGCAGCACGCCGTCGCGCCACACGCCCTCCGGGTCGCGCCAGTACTCACGCAGCACCCCGACACGGCGGAACCCGACGCGCTCGTAGCAGCGGATCGCTCTCGTATTGTCGGCGGCCGGGTCGATCACGATGCGGTGGTGGCCGAGCTCGCGCACGACGTGCCGCGCGAGCGTCCGCACGGCGTCTCCGCCCAGCCCGCCGCCGCGATAGGCCCTCCCGAGAAAGACGTCGAGCCCCGCGTGCCGGAACTCCGGATCGTCCTCCTCCCAGTACTGGATCAGCCCCGCGACCTCGCCGCCGGCGACGACCGCGAAGCAGGTGACGCCGTCGTCCTCGCCGCGCGCCTTCTCGGCCAGGTGCTCCTCGGTCAAGCCCGGCCACCAGCGTGCCACCTCCGAGTCGGAGCCGAGCTCGGCGAGCCGCGGCACGTCGGCCGCGGCGAGCGGCCGCAGCACGACACGCTCTCCGCGCAGTTCCACGACGATCTTGTACCACTCGCGCCACTACCCTTCCCCCGTGGGGAGAACGGCGTGAAGAAGCGCCTGGACGTGCTGCTCGTCGAGCGCGGCCACGCGCAGAGCCGGGCGCAGGCGCAGGCGCTCGTCCTCGCCGGCCTCGTCCGCGGCTTCGACAAACCGGGGCACCAGGTGGACGACGCCACGGCGCTCGACGTCGCGCGGCCACCTCGCTACGTCTCCCGCGGGGGCGAGAAGCTCGCGAACGCGCTCGCGGCTCTCGAGCTCGACCCCGCCGGACGCTCCGCGATCGATCTCGGGGCGTCGACCGGCGGCTTCACCGACGCGCTGCTGCAACACGGCGCGGCATGCGTCCTCGCCGTCGATGTCGGTTACGGTCAGCTGCACCCGAAGCTGCGCGGCGACCCGCGGGTCACGGTGCTCGAGCGCACGAACGCGCGCAGCCTGCGCGAGCTTCCCTTCCGGCCGGATCTCCTCGTCTGCGACGTCTCGTTCATCAGCGTGCGACTCGTTCTGCCGCCCGTTCTGCCGCTCCTGGCAGCCCGTTGGGACGCGCTCGTCCTCGTCAAGCCGCAGTTCGAAGCGGGGCGCCAGGACGTGGGTCGCGGCGGGGTGGTGCGCGACCCCGCCGTCCACCGGCGCGTGCTGCGCGAGGTGCTCGCCGCCGCCCCCGCGTGGGGTGCCGCTCCGGTCGGGGTCGTAGACTCCGGCCTGCCCGGCCCGAAGGGCAACCGCGAGTTCGTCGTCCACCTCGTCCCCGCCAGCGACGCAGCCATCCCCGATGACATCGACGACCGGATCGACGCCGCCGTCGGCTGAGGCGGTGCGGCGCGCCGCCGTCGTCACACACGGCAAAGCGGAGACGATCGGGCCCGCGCTGGTCCGCGTCGCGACCGTCGCGCGCGAGGCGGGAGTCGAGCTCGTGCTCGACGACGTCGAGGCGCAGAAGCACGAGGTGGCCCCCGCGGAGGGCGCGCCGGAAGACGCGGACGTCGTCGTCGTCCTCGGGGGCGACGGGACGATGCTGCGCGCACTCGGCCGCTTCCTCGGCAGCGGCGTCCCCGTGATCGGCGTCAACTTCGGGCGCGTCGGCTTCCTGTCCTCGATTCCGGCCGCGCAGCTCGAAACCGGGCTGGCGCGCGTCTTCGCCGGCGATTACGTCGTCAGGGAGCTGCCGACGCTCGACGTCGAGGCGGGCACGGAGAGGCGGGTGGCGGTCAACGACCTCGTCGTAACGAGCGGCGTCGTCGGCCGGATGGTGCAGCTCGACCTCGCGATCGGCGACGAAGCCCTCGGCCGCCGCGGCTGCGACGGCGTCGTGTGCGCCACGCCCTCGGGCTCGACCGCGTACAACTTCTCGAACGGCGGCCCGGTCCTCGTCTGGGGGCTCGACGCGATGGCCGTCACGTTCGTCGCGCCGCACTCGCTGAACGCGCGGCCGCTCGTCGTCGCGCGGGGAAGCGACTTGATCGTCTGGAACCGGACGCCCGACGTCCCCGTCACCGTCCTCGTCGACGGGCACCGCGTCACGCAGCTGCCGCCGGGTGGGCGGGTGCGCACACGGATCGGCGAGCAGCGCTCGCTACTCGCGACCTTGCCGGAGGTCACGTTCTTCAGCCGCTACACGCGGACGTTCGCGCTCTGACGATGCTTCGCAGCCTGCGCATCGAGAACCTCGTCCTGATCCGCGAGGCGGAGCTCGCGCCCGCACCCGGCCTGACCGCCGTCACGGGGGAGACGGGCGCCGGCAAGACGATCCTCGCGCAGGCCTTCGGCCTCCTCCTCGGCGCACGCGGCGACGCGGCCGCCGTCGGCGCGGGCGGCGGCGAGGCGTACGTCGAGGCCGATTTCGACGTCCCCGAGGGCTTCTTCGACGACGACGAGCTGGCGCGGCTCGTCGAGGTCGCGCCGGAGGACGAGCGGGAGACCGGCCTGCGGAGCCTCGTGCTTGCGCGGCGTGTTTTCCGCGACGGTCGCACGCGCGCGTACGCGTGGGGCCGGGCGGTTGCGCGTGAAGACCTCGCCGCCGCGGCGGAGCGGCTCGTGGCGATGTCCGGCCAGTTCGAGCAGCGGCGGCTCGCGCGGCCGTCCTACCAGCTCGACGTCCTCGATGCGTTCTGCGGCGACGAGCAGGCGCGTCGCCGGCGCGAGCTGCGGACGGCGTGGCGCGAGCTCGCGGTGGCGCGCCGGCGGCACGACGAGCTCACGCGGGATGCGGCGGCGGAGGCGGTGCGGCTGGCGGAGCTCGAAGCGCTCGTGAGCGCGGTGGAGGGGCTCGGCCCCGGCGACGAGGAGCGGCTGCGGGGGGAGCGGGAGCGCATGCGGCATCTCTCCGAGCTGGCGGAGGCTGCGGCGGTGGCGGCCGAGGCGGTCGCGCCCGAGGACGGCGACGGTGCCGCGGTACTGGCTGCGCGCGCCGAGCGCGCAGTAGCGCCGCTCGAGCGCCTCGCGCCCGAGCTCGCGCGCGTCGGAGCGGAGCTGCGGGACGCGGAGCTGCGGCTGCGGGAGGCGGCGAGCGACCTGCGGGGGTTCCTGCTCTCGCTCGAAGCGGAGCCCCAGCGGCTCGAGGAGCTCGAGGGGGAGCTCGAACGGATCGCCGACGGAAAACGGCGCTACCGTTGTCAGACCTACGACGAGCTGCTCGAGCGTGCGGAGGAGGCGCGGGCGGAGCTCGACGCGCTCGCGTCGGGCCGCGACCCGGCGCGGACGGCCGCCGAGGCGCTCGACGCCGCCGAGGGACGCGTGGAGGGTCTCGCCGGCGACCTGCGCGCGGCGCGCCGTGCCGCCGCTGACGACTTCGCCGCCGCCGTCGCCGCCGAGCTCCGCGGGGTCGGCATGGGCGACGGAGAGTTCCTCGTCGAGCTGCGCGACCGCGAGCGCGGCCCGACGGGCGACGACGAGGCCGTCTTCCTGATCCGGCCGAATGCGGGGCTCCCGTTCGCGCCGGTCGCCGAGACCGCCTCGGGTGGAGAGCTCTCCCGCGTAGCGCTCGCGCTCGCCGCCGTCGGCGGCGGCGCGACGCTCGTCTTCGACGAGATCGACGCCGGCATCGGCGGCAACACCGCTCGCCGGGTGGGGGAGAAGCTGCGCGACCTTGCCGCCACCCGTCAGGTCCTCTGCATCACCCATCTCCCTCAGGTGGCGTCACTTGCCGGGACCCATTTCCGGATCGAGAAGCGCCTCGGCGGTGGCACCGCGTCCTCCGCGGTGGAGCGCC
>DASQNG010000219.1:0-7284 GCA_035645095.1 Gaiellaceae bacterium
GATGTCCCCGACCTGCGGTGTCGAGGAGTAGCGGCCGCGCTGCTTGAACCAGGCGACACCCGCGAGGCAGCCGGCGGTGCGTGGCCCTGCGTCTGCGTTGTCGGAGTGCCAGAGGCAGTACGAGACGAACGAGTGGCACCAGGGGTAGCCGAAGCCGTCGTGCTTGTAGCCGTTGATCCGGCCGAGCCAGCGGTTGAACTTCGTGTCGTTGTCGCCCGTCTCGCGGTAGCCGAGGTGCTTCTTCGCCTCGGCGACCATCGTCTGCGGCGAGCCGAAGCCGCCGCGCGTCGCGGTGTCCGGCTCGTCGGGCTCGACGCCGCCCTGCTCCTCGATGCGCTCGTCGAGCTCCTGCATCCGCTCCCGGTGCTGCGGGTCGTCCTCGAGGACGACCGGCTGCTCCTCGCCCGCGGCGTCTGTCAGCTGATCCGTCACGTCGTGCTCCTTCCGCTCGTCGCTCTCGCTCGGCTCCCGGCTGCGCGGGGCGAGACGGACCTGACGGGAAGGGTGCTCGCGGCTCTGCGGGTCCGCGCGCGCCGCGTCGCGCCCCAGCCTCCTCTTCGTCGTCCTGACCGGCCCGCGCGCCGCAGATGCGCGTGTGCCGAAGGTAACGACCCGGGCGGCCTCTCGTCAACCGGGCTTGCACGAACGGTGGAGCCGCGGGAGAATCCCGGCGCCGGCGATCCTGCGGCTCGCCGCACGAAGGTCCTGCCCATCCTCGGAACGAAGGAGCCGTCGTGCCGCCCCGCTACCTCATGCCGGACGTGATCGTCTGCATCCCCGGGATCACCGGAAGCGTCCTCCGTAAGAACGGCCGCGACGTCTGGAACGTCTCAGGCGGCGCCGTCCTGAACGCGCTGCGCAGCCTCGGCGGCAGCATGCAGGACCTGAAGCTCGCCGACGACCCGGTCGACGTCGACGACGTGGACGGGATCCGGGCGACCTCCGTGATCCGCGACGTCCATCTGATCCCCGGGATCTGGAAGGTCGACGGGTACACGAAGCTCGTCCGGCACATCGAGGAGCGGTTCGACGCGAAGCCGGGCGAGAACCTGTTCGAGTTCGCCTACGACTGGCGCCGCGACAACCGGGTCGCCTCTCGGCAGCTCGCGACGAAGGCGCGCGGTTGGCTGGAGGCGTGGCGGCGCTCGTCCGGGAACGCCGACGCGAAGCTCGTGATCGTGGGGCACTCGATGGGCGGCCTCGTCGCGCGCCACTTCCTCGAGTGCCGCGAGGGCTGGCGCGACACCCGCACGCTCGTCACGATCGGGACGCCGTACGGCGGCTCGCTCTACTCGCTCGGGACGCTCGCCAACGGCAAAAAGATCAAGTTCTTCGACCTGACGGAGGTCTCGCGCTCGCTGACCGCCCTTTTCCAGCTGCTCCCGGTCTACCCGTGCTACGACGGCGGCGACGGGAGCCTGAAGCGCGTCGCCGAGACGCAGATCAAGAACGTCGACCCGGCGAAGGCGAAGGCGGCGCTCGCGTTCCACCACGAGATCCGTGACGCGGTCGAGGCGAACCTGAAGGAGCAGGAGTACGTCGACGGCCGCTACGACCTCCGGCCGATCGTGGGCATCGAGCAGCCGACGGCGCAATCGGCGGCACGGGACGGCGACAAGGTGAAGCTGCTGCGGCGGCACGGCAACGACGACCTCGGCGGCGACGGCACCGTGCCGCGCCCGTCGGCGACGCCGGCCGAGTTCGACAAGCTCCAGAACGCGATCTACGCGGCCGAGCGACACGCGTCGCTGCAGAACGACGCCGACGTGCTCTTCCAGCTGACGGGGATCCTCACGCAGCCGTCGTTCGACCCGGCCGACTACCGCGACGCGACCGCGAAGATCGGTCAGGCGCTCGACGTCGAGGACTGGCTCTCGCCGGACGACCCCCTCGTCGTGCGCGTGCGGCCCCAGTCGGACCCGGGCGGGCTGCTCGTCGCGGTCGCCGAGGACGCGGAGAACGGCGTGGAGCGCGCGCGCCGGCAGCTGCGGCCGGCCGACGACGGCTGGTACGAGGCCGAGCTGGGCCCGCTGCCGGAAGGCCTCTACCGGGTCAGCTCGCTGGGCGGCACCGTCGAGCCGGTGACGGACCTCGTCACGGTCGTGGCGGAGTAGCCGGTGGCGAACTGGGCCGTCGTCATCGGGATCGACCGCTACTGGTCGGAGGGCGCGCACCTGCGCGGCGCGGTGCGGGACGCGCTGGCGGTGCGCGAGTGGCTGCTCGACCCGTTCGGCGGCGACGTCCCCGCCGACAACCTGCAGCTCGTCCTCGCCCCCGGCCCGCACAGCCCCCCGGTGGACGAGGCGCTCGCCGCCGTTCCCGGGACGAAGGCGAACATCATCGTCGCGATCAACAACCTGATCCAGCTGAGCGGCGGCAAGGGCGAGCGGCTCTACTTCTTCTTCGCCGGCCACGGCCTCACGACGCGGGTCTCCAACCGGGACGAGAGCGCGCTCCTCGCGACCGACTTCAACAGCGTCAACACCGACAACTCGATCGCGCTCCGCTCGCTCTGGGAGTACTTCGAGACGACGCAGTTCGACGACCAGTTCCTCTTCGTCGATGCCTGCCGGAACGTCCCGCCGTGGAACGAGGGCGCCGAGTTCGAGCTCGGCCGCTGGACGCTGCCGCGCACGCGCGACCCGGGCGTGCCGCCGGTGCAGCAGTTCATCCTCTACGCGACCTCTCCGAAGCTGAAGGCGACGGAGGTTCGGGAAGAGCCCGGTGCCGAGCACGGCGCGTTCACGGCGGCGCTGCTCGACGGGCTCCGCGGCGCCGGCGCGGCGAAGGCCTGGTCGTGGCAGCGCGGCTGCTATGAGGTGCGCTGGGAGCGGCTCGCCGACTACGTGAAGCAGCGGGTCGAGCGGGAGGCGCTGAAGGTGGCGGAGACGCCGGAGGGCGCGCTGCTGCAGATCCCGCAGGACTCCGGCAGCAGGGGCGTCGCGAACCGAGAGCGGGACGTCGCGATCGCGTCCTTCCCACGGGAGGCGTTCCAGAAGGAGCGGCTCGAGGTGCGGCTCGACCCCGACAGCGCCTATCCGGCCGCCGACGTGCGCGTGCTCGACGCGGTCGGCGACGTCGTCGCGGGGCAGGTCGGCTTCGCCGGCACCTCCGTCGTCTTCTTCCTCTCGCCCGGCACCTACGCCCTGCGCGCGTCCGCGCCGGAGCTCGGCCAGGGGCGGGCGACGGCGCCCGTCGAGCTGTACGAGCCGCCGACGGAGCCGCCGACGATCGCGCTCTCGCTCGACGAAGCGGCTCCTGCGGCTCCGGCGGCGGGAGAGGACGGCACGGCGCCTGCCCCGGCCACCGAGCCCGTGGCGGCCGCGCCGGCGGTGGCGCGCGGGCTCGGATCGGACGCCGGCTGCCGACTCGAGCTGGCGGCGCCGGATCCGCTCAGCATCGTCGAGGTGAAGGACGAGACCGGGCACGTCCTCGAGGTCGGCCGCGTGCGGCCGCGGGTCGAGCTGCCGCCCGGCTTCTACACGGTGCGCCACGTCGGCCCGGAGGGCGCGGCCCACCAGGCGACGGTCGCGGTCGGCACGGATGCCGGCGAGGAGCGCGTGGAGCTCGTCGCCTCGCCGCCGGCGGCGGTCACGCGCGAGCTCGCCGAGTCGATGGGTGGACGGGTCGGTGCGGCGAACACGATCGAGCTGCCGGGCTGCGAGCCGGCCGCCTGGGCGCGGACCTCGACACTCGTCGCGCTCGCGCTCGGCAAGGCGCTCGGCGGTGAGGCCGGCGCGGCCGCGCTCGACCTCGCGCCGGGCATTGCCCTCGCCGAACTCCCGCCCGACAAGCCTGCCGGCGAGGCGCCGTGCGGGATCGCGCTCTACGTCGTCTCGGACGTGACCCCGCTCGGAGAGGAGGCGCTCGCCGTCCGCGTCTGGCCCGCCGGAAAACCCGTCCCCGAGCAGGCGGTCGAGCTGCGCCAGGTGAGCGACCGGCTGGGCGAGCTCGCCGTCGCGCGGAAGGCCGGCCCATACTGGCTCTCGATCGAGCGGCCGGGACACCACCCGATGGTCTTCCCGCTCACGGTCCTCCCCGGCCGCCTCGCGACGGTCGTGCTGCAGATCACCGGGGCGGTGCGGCTCTTCCAGTACCAGCCGCCGGTCGCCGGCGGCCCGGCGGCCGCGCCGGACGTCCTGCGCCGTGTCGAGTACCTGCAGCGCCTGCTTCTCGCCGGGCGGCTCGACGGCACCCGCGAGCTCGCGCTCGAGCTGGCGGCGGGCGACGACCCGTTCGTCGGTTGCCTCTGCGGCTACGTCCTGCTCCGGCTCGGGCTCTGGGAGGAGCTGAACGCGGTCGCCGACCGCGTAGCGGAGACGTCGCCGCAGCTCGCGGACGCCTTCGTGCTGCGGGGTGAGTACGCCGGGGCGACGGGCGGGCCCGCTGCGAGGCAGGCCTTCGCGGAGGCGGTCGGCACGGGCGTTCCACTCTTCGGCGAGGGGCTGACGCGCCTGCTCGAAGGGCTGCGCGCGCACGGCCTGCAGCACCCCCGCGAGGCGATCGTCCGCTACGTGTTCCAGCACCACATGCGCGGCTCGATGTGGTCGGTCTTCACGCCGCGCCGCTTCGAGCCCGGCACGCGATTGATCACGGCGGCGGACACCGGCCACGAAGCCTGAACGCGGCCGATGAGTTCTGCGCCGGCCGGCCGTCTGAGCCGAGAGACCACCGCGACCCGAAGGAGCACACGATGCCCGCACCGACTCTCGTCCCCGGCGCACCCTGCTGGATCGACCTCTACACGTCCGACCCGGAGCGGGCGCTCGACTTCTACGGCGGCCTCTTCGGCTGGACGAAGCTCGATCCCGGCGCCGAGTACGGCGGCTACTTCATCTTCCAACGGGACGGCAAGGCCGTCGGCGGCTGCATGCGGAACGACGGCGAGCTGGGGGTGCCCGACACCTTCACCGTCTACCTGACGAGTGACGACGTCGACCGCACCGCCGGGGCCGCGTCCGCGCACGGCGGCAACCTCATCGTCGAGCCCATGGACGTCACCGAGAACGGCCGGATGGCGATGGTGACCGACCCCGGCGGCGCTGCGACCGGCATCTGGCAGCCGAAGCGCGTGCACGGCTTCGAAGTGAGGAACGAGATCGGGACACCGGCGTGGTTCGAGCTGCACACGGCCGAGTACGACCGCAGCGTCGGCTTCTATCGCGAGGTCTTCGGCTGGGATGCCCGGACGATGAGCGAGGAGCCCGAGTTCCGCTACACGACGCTGGGCGAGGGCGACGACGCACTCGCGGGGATCATGGACTCCTCGGCCTTCCTCCCCGCCGGCACGCCCGCTGTCTGGTCGATCTACTTCGAGGTCGAAGACGCCGATGCGACGCTCGGCCGCATCGTCGAGCTCGGAGGCGCCGTCGAGGGGGACGCGGAGGACACCCCGTATGGCCGCCTCGCCGCGGCCACCGACCCGACGGGGACGCGGTTCAAGCTGATGGCCCGCTAGGCCTTCCGCCGGCGCCGCGGGCTACGGCCCGGCGGCAAGCTCGGGCGGCGGGGTCTCGCGGCCGGCGCTGACGGCCGCGGCGTAGCCGTCCCCGCCGAGCCGCTCGCGCAGCCGGCCGGCGGTCGCCTCGTCGAGCGCGCGCAGGCGCGGGACGAACGGCTCGCCCGACGCAGCGGCGACCGCCTCGGCGGCGCCGAGGAGGCGCGCGGCGCGCTCCGGCTCGGTGTCGGCGACCGCCGCTGCAAGCGTCACCAGCGCCGAGCTCATCACCTCGCGGAAGCCGAGCGTGCGGGCGAGCGCGAGGCATTCGGCGGCCGCGGCCGCGGCCTCGGCGGAGCGGCCGCTCCGGAGCTCGACGTAGGAGAGCGTCTCCAGCCCGATCGCGATGGCCTCGGTGCGGCCGACGGCGCGGTACGCGTCCAGCGACCGGCGCACGAGCCCGCGGGCCGCCTCGTAGTCGCCCACGTCGCTGGCGACGGCGGCGAGGTTCGCGAGCGCGACCGCGACGTCCTCCGGCAGGTCGAGCCGCTCCGCGATCGCCGCGCTCTCCCCGTAGTGACGCCGGGCCTCCTCGTGGTCGGCCGCAAGCCGGGCGGCGCTGCCGAGGACGGTGAGCGCCGTCAGCACGCCGCGCTCGTCGCCGGCCGCCGCGGCGAGGTCGCGCGCGCGCTCGGCGTAGGCGCGGCCCGCGTCGACGTCCCCCTGCTCAACCGAGAGGATCGCGGCCGCCTTCCACGCCGCCGGCTGCGTCTCGGCCGGGAGCGCGTCCGCCGTCTCGAGCGCGTCCTCCAGGTGGCGGCGCCCCTCGCCGAGAAAGGAGCGCAGGTACCAGAACCGCCAGAGCGCCACCCCGAGGCGCGCGTAGAGCACCCGGTCGCCCTCCCGCGCCCATGCGAGTGCGGCCCGCAGGTTGGCGTGCTCGCGCTCGAGCCGCGCGGGCAGCGCCTCGTCGAAGAAGAGCCGGGGCGCCAGCTCCTCCGCGAGCGCGAGGTGGTGCTCGCAGTGCGCGCGCGCGACGGCGTCGTACTCGCCTGCCGCCTGCAGCTGCTCGAGCGCGAACTCGCGGATCGTCTCGAGCATGCTCAGGCGCGGCTCGCCCTCGTCGGGGCGCAGGCGCAGGAGGCTCTGCGAGACGAGCCCTTCGACCGTGTCGAGCTCGGCGCCCGCGACGGCCTGGGCGGCCTCGAGGGTGCAGCCGCCGGCGAAGACGGCGAGGCGCGCGAGCAGCCGCCGCTCCGGCTCGGCAAGCAGGTCGTGACTCCACTCGATCGCGGCCCGGAGCGTGCGCTGCCGCTCGGGGACGTCGGTCGGCCCACGCACGAGCAGCGCCAGCCGCCGCTCGAGCCGGTCGAGGAGCGCCCGCGGCGTGAGCACGTTCACGCGGGCGGCCGCGAGCTCGAGCGCGAGCGGGAGCCCGTCGAGTGCGGCACAGATCTCGGCGACGGCGCGCGGGTCGGACTCGACGCGGAAGCCCGGCTGCACCGCGCGCGCCCGCTCTGCGAAGAGAGAGACGGCCTCGTTGCGCGCGAGCTCGACCGCATCCTCGAGCCGCGCCGGGTCGGGTAGCGGGAGGGGCGGCACCGGGTAGTCGTGCTCCCCCGAGAGGCGCAGGAGCGCCCGGCTCGTCACGAGCACCTGCAGCCCCGGAGCGGCGGCGAGCAGCGTCGAAACCGCGCCCGCTCCGGGCCGGAGGTGCTCGAAGTTGTCGAGCAGGAGCAGCAGCCGGCGCGGCCGCAGGTGCTCCACGAGGGCGTCCGCCACGGGCGCGCTCGCGCTCTCTCCGATCCCGAGCGCGGCCGCGACGGTGGCGGCGACGAGCTGCGGGT
>DASQNG010000220.1:0-22608 GCA_035645095.1 Gaiellaceae bacterium
GCCCGAGTCTACCGTACGCGGCTGCGTCTGATTACGCGGCGTCCTTTGCCGCTGCGACGTCGTCGACCAGTCGCGGCGGCCCGTCCGCTCCGGGGAAGTCGACGACACCGCATTCGGTGCACACGACGGCGGCCGCTTCAGGGACTGCGAGGGCAGCCTTCTGGTCGCAGCGAGGGCAGTGCTCGAGCTCGTCGTCCCGAAACCAGTCGCGCGTGCTGGGGGCTGCGGGGCTCATCTCTCGGACGCTACAGCGGTCTGGTTCGGATTGCGATAGGCCGAACGGCCCATTCATGGCGACGTTCGGAAGGCCCGGGCGTGTCATGACGCGCGTGTGGATCGGGCCGACGAATCGAACAGCCACCGCGCCATGGCCCGCGCAGCCGTGCAGCCGCGTCGTCCGCGGGTGCGAGTGCGGAGCGCCGAGCCGCGCGAACTGCCCGGGTCACCCTCACCCGGAGTCGTTTCGTCGGCGACATCATTCGTGCTGGAAGGACGTGATCAAGGACTTCGCGATTTGCCGTTTCTGCCGGCTGTACGCATAATCCTGCGCAGACGCGATGCGGGCGTAGCTCAGTTGGTAGAGCATCAGCTTCCCAAGCTGAGGGTCGTGGGTTCGAGCCCCATCGCCCGCTCTGACGAGGCCTCACGCGGGCCGGCGGGGGCCTGAGCATGGGTCTTCAGGCTGACATTTGCCGTGGCGGGGCGAACCGACCTCGATCTCCCGGTGACCCCGGCACACCCGCTGCGAGATCGATTATCCTGGCCGCGTGGAGCAGACGAAGTTCCTGCTCGCGGAGTCAGAGCTTCCACGGCGTTGGTACAACGTCGTCTCCGACATGCCGAGCCCACCGCAGCCCGTGCTGCACCCGGGCACCGGCGAGCCGGTGGGGCCGGACGACCTAGCGCCGCTCTTCCCGACGGCCCTGATCCTCCAGGAGGTCAGCGAGGAACCGGAGATCCCGATTCCCGAGGAGATCCTCGAGCTCTACAGCCTCTGGCGGCCCACACCGCTTTACCGGGCGCGCCGGCTCGAGCAAGCGGTCGGCACGAGGTCGCGCATCTTCTACAAGTACGAGGGCGTCAGCCCGCCGGGCAGCCACAAGCCGAACACTTCCGTGGCGCAGGCGTACTACAACAAGCAGGAGGGCAGGACGCGGCTCTCGACCGAGACCGGCGCCGGTCAGTGGGGGAGCGCTCTCGCCTTCGCGTGCAAGTTGATCGGCCTCGAGTGCAAGGTCTACATGGTTCGCATCTCGTACGACCAGAAGCCGTTCCGGCGCTCGATGATCCAGCTGTGGGGCGCGGAGATCGTCTCCAGCCCGTCGACCGACACCCAGAGCGGGCGGGCGATCCTCGAGGAATATCCCGACACCCCCGGCAGCCTGGGGATCGCCATCTCGGAGGCCGTCGAGGACGCGGCGCAGCGAGACGACACCTCGTACTCGCTCGGCAGTGTGCTCAACCACGTCCTCCTGCACCAGACGGTGATCGGCCAGGAGGCGATCGCGCAGATGGAGCTGGCCGGCGCCTTCCCTGACGTCGTGATCGGCTGCGTTGGCGGCGGCTCGAACTTCGCCGGGCTCGCGTTCCCCTTCATCCGCGAGAAGATCGCGGGGCGGGAGATCGACGTGGTCGCGTGCGAACCCGCGGCGTGCCCGACCCTGACTCGCGGCCTCTTCGCGTACGACTTCGGCGACACGAGCAAGCTGACGCCGCTCGTCCCGATGCACACGCTCGGGCACGACTTCGTGCCGGCGCCGATCCATGCCGGGGGCCTCCGCTACCACGGGGTCGCGCCGTTGATCTCACAGCTCGTGAAGGACGAGCTGGTCCGGGCGGAGGCCTACCTCCAGAGCGACGTGTTCGCCTCTGCGATCCGCTTCGCCAACAGCGAGGGGATCATCCCGGCACCCGAGTCCTCGCATGCCATCCACGGGGCGCTCGAGGCCGCCCGGCAGGCGGACGAGGCGGGAGAGGAGCGGACGATCCTCTTCAACCTCTCCGGCCACGGGCACTTCGACATGGGAGCGTACGACAACTATCTCGCCGGCAAGCTCGAGGACGTCGCGCTCGACGAGGAGGAGATCGGGCGGGCGCTGCGCGCGATCGAGGGGCTGCCGACGCCCGCGTAGCGCGGGCTACTCCTCCCGCCGCCTCCCCGCGGCCAGCGATTCGAGCGCCTCCGGCGCGAGGAGCTCCACCGGGACAACCGCGACCCGCGCCTTCGTGAGCGCGCGCAGCGTCGCAGTCCGCTTCCCGTCCGTCAGCGAGGCTCGTTCGCCGAGCATCGTGCCGGGTCCCATCTCGGCGATGCGCTCCCCGTCGACCTCGACCTCCAGCACGCCGTCGAGCAGGAGGTAGACGTCGCTTCCTTCGTCGCCCTGTTCGACGAGGACCTCTCCCTCCGCGAGCTTCTTGCGCTCGAGCTTCTCGCTCCCCCCGAGCACACCGCGGGACAGCTCGCGCTCGAGCGCCGACTCGGCCGCCGCGACGACCGCGGGGGAGTCCTCGTCGCCCCACGGCGTCCGATCGGTGTGCGACTCGCGATACCACGTCTTGAAGTCGATCGTGCCGCTCTTCTGCGCGAGCTCGCCGTCGTTGCCGTAGATCCAGTGCCGTGGGAAGGGGCTGGCGCCGGCGAGGTCATGCTCCACCTCGCCGTCGGCGTGGATCGTCAGCGCCAGTGTCGTCCAGGCGGTCGCGGAATGGATCTGGAAGAAGGGCTTGCCGCTGACGCGCCGGGGGGCGGGGAAGCCTGCCCGGCCGCCGACGGTCTGGACGAAGCGGACGCAGTCTTCCGAGACCTCGGGGTCGGCGCGCAGGATCTCGAACGCGACGCCCGGCACGATGACCTGCTTCTTGCCGAGCCGGAAGGTCGTCGAGCCGACGAGGCCGTCGCCGGCGTACCCGCAGTTGACGATCTTGCCGTCCTCTACCTCGATCCAGGCACGCAGGAGGTTCGCCTCGCGAAAGCGATCCTCGTCGCGGAGCCGCTCGAGGTCGCCGTCGGCGATCCGGTCGGGCGGCGGCTCGTCGTACTTCCCGATGCCGAGCTCGAACGGAAGCTTCGGCAGACCCTCGATCGCCTCGGACGGAATCCACGAGATCGCAGCGACAGAACCCTCGACGCGCATAGCTCCCCTTGTTCGGCTCCGCAGAGCTGTTGACCCCACGTCTCGATTGAACACCCTGGAGGCTCCCCGCTGCAAGGGCGCGCCTCCCCTGCAGCAGGCGCCTCGGCTCGCTGAGGCGCGGCGGAGGCTGCGAGCCGATCCAGGAGCAGCGCTTACTTCGTCCCTTCCCCCCGGCGGCAGCCACGGCTCAGCTCGTCCGGATCGACTCCTGCCGGGTGTAGAGCGAGACGGAGGTCAACTGGCCGTCGACCGCCCGATGCGGCACGGCCGTCACACGTGCGACGGTGACGCTGCCGTCTTCCTGTGCGAGCCGGACCTGGTCGTGCACGGGGAGACCCGTCGCGAGGGCACGTGCGAGCGGGAGGGTGTCTGCCGCGCGCGACGCGCCGCTCTCGGCCAGGGCGTTGCCCTGGTCGAAGAGGTTGCCACGGGCCGGGAACGCGAGGTTGTAGAGGTGTGAGGCGGCGCAGTTCGCGAACTTGAACTCGCCCTCGGTGTCGACGATCATCAACGGGTTGTCGTCGTGCGCGGCCAGCAGCGCCTGCAGCACGACGGCGTCGAGCGGATCGCAGCGCGGCCGGTCGAGATCGCCGCTCAACAGCGCGGTGAGCTCGGCGAGCAGGTCGTCGACCTGCCCCTTCCGGATCGCCGGCGCACGCTGGGCGACAGGCGGCGGCGGCACGTCCGAGGAGTAGAAGATGATCGGCAGCTCGTGGCAGTAGTTCCAGATCGCCTCTGCCGCCTTCACCCCGTCCAGCGTCGGCATCTGCACGTCCAGAACCGCGGCGACGACTGGCCCCTCGGTCGCGAGGGCCACGGCGCCTGCGCCTGATGCCGCTTCGAGAATCTCGCCGGACCACCCGGCCTCGCCGACGAGGGCCCTGACGAGCGCGCGCGTCGGCGCGTGGTCGTCCGCCACCAGCAGTGCCTGTTGCCCTCCGTTCGTCTCGCTCACCTCCTGTCTCACCTGAGACTGCTCTCCACCCAGAACGCAGGAGGGGGGATCGGGGATGCGGTGCGGGGCGAGCACGGGTCGAGGAAGCCGCGTCGACGGCTTCGTAGACCTCGGCGCTCGCACGACGTCACGCCGGCGCGACCGCACCCTCGGCCGCAGCGGGAACGGGTCACCTGCGCCGGTGGCGCGACCGCTTGGCCGCAAGCAGCTCGGCGTCCGCGCGGTCGATCAGCTGCGGGATCCCGTCGTCCGGTCCGGGCTCGGCCAGGCCGAAGCTGATCGAGTGGCCGGGCTGGGCCTCCGCGACGGCCGCGGCGATCGCCGCCAGTCGCTCCTCCGCCGCCACGGCGCTCGCGTTCGGCATCACGCAGATGAACTCGTCGCCGCCGTAGCGCATGACCACGTCGTAGGGCCGCAGGTGCGCCCTCATGGTCTCGACGACCAGACGAAGCAGTCGGTCGCCGGCGGCGTGGCCGTGCCGGTCGTTGACCTCCTTGAGCCCGTCGACGTCGACGAACGCGAACGTGAGTCGGCCGCCCGTCCGGCGGGCGCGCTCCAGCTCGTGCCCGATCTGCTCGAAGCCGAACCGACGCGTGAGCGCGCCGGTCAGCTCGTCGGTCGCAGCGAGCTCCACCTGCCGCGCGGCTTCGGCCAGCGCCAGACGAGCCACTTCCCGCTCGCGTGCTGCGGCCTCGCGGTCGACGGCCGCGCGCGCCCGCTCCGCCGAAGCTCTCTCGCGGTCGCGCGCCGCTCGCAACAGGGCGTCGGTGACGTCCGCGCCGATGCTCTCCCGGTGAGTGTCCGCCAGCTCGTGCCGCCGCGTCGAGTCGCGATCGCGTTCCGCGGCGACACGATCCCGCTCGTCCGCGATCGCCGCTCTCGCAGCCGCAGTCTCGTCTCGCAGCCGCGACACCTCGACCCGAGTCCCGGTCGTGTGTGCCCGCGCGGCCCGCGACCGCTCGTAGAGGGCGGGGTCGGCCCCTGCCGCCAAGTCCTGATCGGCCGCCGCCTGATCCTCCGCGGCGCTCGCCTGGTCAAGGTCGCTCGCCGTCTGATCATGGTCCGCCCACGTTTGATCCCGGTCGCTGCCGGTCTGGTCACGGGCAGACCGAGCCTGCGGGTCGGTAGGAGCGGGTTCAGCGGCGACGACGACCCCGGAGCCGTCACAGGTCGGGCACGTCGTGAGCGTGCCCACGGCACCCGAACCCTTCGTAACACGTCTCTCCGCCACACTCGACCCCCGGGGTGCACGCGACCTCTCTCGCCGAAACGAGTGGTCGCCTCGTCAAGCACAGTTCACAGCACGCTCGGAACAGGCGTCAATCCCCCGCGCGAGGGATCCGACCCGCAAAACCAAGACTTTTCGAGACCGCCCGGCTCGAGTCGCCCGAAAGCCGTCGTAACGTGCCGATCCATGAAGGCTCGTCGCATTCGAACCGCGACCTGGGCAGCCCTCTGCGGCGTACCGTTCCTCATTCCCCTGCTGGTTCCTGCCCCGGCGCTCGCCGCGGGTCAATCGCAGGTGGCCGCGCTGCAGATCGGACTCCGCTCCCACGGCCTCTACGCCGGAGCCGTGGACGGGGTGGCCGGGCCGGAGACGGTGAGGGCGATTCGCGTGCTCCAGCAGCGAGCCGGCTTGCAGGTCGACGGTGTCTTCGGCCCCGCCACTCGGCGCGCGCTCGGCCCGCTCGGGCGACCCGCCTTCGGCAGCAGGGCGCTGCGCGTGGGCGCCCGAGGCTGGGACGTCGGGCGGCTCCAGTTCCTCCTCGCGTCGCACGGCTTCGCCTCCGGACCTCTTGATGGACATCTGGGTCCCCGTACCCAGGCCGCGCTGCTGGGCTTCCAACGCGCGGGGGGCCTCACCCCGGACGGCGTCGCCGGACCGCACACGCTGCGCGCGCTCGAGCGGCCGCCGGCGCCAGTGCCGTTCACGCTCTCCCCGCCAGTCCCGGTGGCGGCGACCGACGGCTTCGGCCCGCGGGGCGAGCGCTTCCACACCGGGGTCGATTTCCCGGCGCCGATCGGGACGCACGTCACCGCCGGCGCCGCGGGCCGCGTCGCCTATGCCGGCTGGCACAACGGCGGCTGGGGCCTGCTCGTGACGATCGCCCACGGCCGCGGCCTGCGCACCATGTACGCGCACCTCGCACGGATCGACGTCCGCGTCGGTCAGCGGGTCGGCGCGGGCACCACGATTGGCCTCGTCGGCTCCTCCGGGCACTCCACGGGACCGCACCTCCACTTCGAGGTACGCGTGCGCGGTGCCGCGATCGACCCTCATCGCGTCCTCGCGGGCGGGACCCAGCGAGTGCCGGCTTCGAGATCTCCACGGCGCCGGCGCCGCGCTCGATCAGGCGGGGCCGGAGCACGACGGGCGTCTCGCCGGTGCATGGTTTGACGTGCGGTTCGGTTCGGTACTCCCTGCGCTGCCTGCGGCATCAGCTGCAGCGACAACTCAAGGGGGTCATGGAATGAGCTCGACGGAGAACGACGTGCAACAGCGCGTCGAGCAGCTCGAGAAGGCGATGGCGGTCGCGGAGACGGCGCAGACGGGCGCCCAGGCGACGCAGGCGGCAGCGATGGCAGGGATGTCGGCGGCGGTGGCCGCCGGGTTCGTCGCCCTCGTCGTCGGGATGCTTCTCGGCGCGCTCTTCTCCCGCGACTAGGTTCACATCCCGGCCGAGCCCTGCGGGCCCGAGCGCCGGGCAAGCGACCGACGCAGCCATGCGGCTCCGTTGGCCCGGTCGGGGCCAGACCGCATGGCTGCGTCCGTTGGCGGTCGGGGAGCGCGTGGACACCGTGTCCCGCTTTCCGAGCAGAGGGTCGCGGGTTTTCGAGCCCCGAGCGCGCGGTCGGATGTCGGCGGCAGGTCGGCCCGAGTAGGGTGCCACGCGTGGCCGAGGGGTTCGCGCTCGGGACGAGACCGGACGGCGCGGCATTCGCCGTCGACCCGAGCGACCTGACGACGCACGGCGTGATCGTCGGGATGACCGGCTCCGGGAAGACGGGGCTCGGGATCGTGCTCCTCGAAGAGGCCCTCTCGGCGGGCGTGCCGGTGCTCGCGCTCGACCCGAAGGGCGACCTCGGGAACCTCCTGCTGACGTTCCCGGACCTCGCCCCGGCCGACTTCGCGCCGTGGGTGGAGGAGTCGCAGGCACGCGACGCCGGCCTGCCGGTCGAAGAGCACGCGGCCCGCGTCGCCGCGGAGTGGCGCGAGGGGCTCGCCGCCTCGGGGATCGACCCCGAGCGGATCCGGGCGCTGCGGGAATCGTCCGAGCTGACGATCTATACACCCGGCTCGACGGCCGGGACGCCGTTGAACCTCGTCGGCTCGCTGGCGGCGGCGCCGCTCTCGTGGGAGACGGACGCCGAGACGCTGCGCGACGAGATCGAGGCCGCCGTGTCGGGCGTCCTCGGCCTCGTAGGTATCCCCGCCGACCCGCTCGGCAGCCGGGAGCACGTCCTGCTCGCGAACCTCGTCGAGCATGCGTGGCGGGCGGGCACCGACCTCGACCTCGCCGCGCTGATCGGCCAGGTGCAGTCGCCGCCACTGCGAAAGCTCGGGGTCTTCGACGTCGACACGTTCTTCCCCCAGAAGGAGCGCACGGCGCTCGCGCTGCGGCTGAACGCCCTCGCCGCGTCGCCGTCGTTCGCGGCGTGGTCCAAGGGCGAGCCGCTCGACCCGGAGCGTCTGGTCGGCGGCGGCGAGCGGACGAACGCGGCGATCGTCCACCTGGCGCACCTCTCCGAGCCCGAGCGGCAGTTCGTCGTCACGCTCCTCCTCTCGAAGGTCGTGACGTGGATGCGCCGCCTCCCCGGCACCGGCGAGCTGCGGACGCTCGTCTACATGGACGAGGTCGCCGGCTACGCGCCGCCGACCGCGGCGCCGCCGACGAAGAAGCCGATCCTGACGCTGCTCAAGCAGGCGCGCGCCTACGGCGTCGGGCTCGTGCTCGCGACACAGAACCCGGTCGACCTCGACTACAAGGCGATGGCCAACGCGGGCACGTGGTTCGTCGGCCGGCTGCAGACGGAGCGCGACAAGCAACGGGTCGTCGAGGGTCTCCGCTCCGCCGCGGGCGGCACGGACGTCGCCGCGCTCGACGCGGCGATCGGCGGGCTCGCGAAGCGGCAGTTCCTCGTGGTGAGCGCGCACGAGCCCGAGCCTGCGCTCTTCACGACCCGCTGGGCGATGTCGTATCTGCGCGGCCCGCTCACGAAGGACGAGGTCGCGCGCCTCGCCGGCAGTCGAGAGCGCGCCGCCGACGACGACGCCGAGGAGCCGACGATCCCCCCGGCGGCGCCCGCCGGGCCAGCGCCGGCACCGCCCGTCGCGCGTGGCGTCCAAGTGCGCCACGTCCACCCCTCCACGCCCTGGCTCAGTTCGGTCGGCGGCGACCCCGCGGGTCGGCGGCTACGGGCGTTCCTCGCCGCGCGCCTGAGCCTCCGCTACGACGACACCGCCCTCGGCCTCGACACGACGGAGGAGTGGGAAGCGCTCTACGGGCCCCTCGACGACGGCCTCGACCTCGCCAGCGAGGCCGCCGTCGACTACGACGAGCGCGACTTCGTCGACGCGCCGCCGGCGGCTGCCGAGTACGTCTCCCCCGCGGCACCGATCGGCGACGAGCGGCTCTACCAAGACGCAGGGAAGGAGATCGCACGGCGGGTGGGCGGCACCCGGACGCTGACCGTCTTCCGCAACCGACCGTTGAAGCTCGTCTCCCGGCCGAGCGAGACGGAGGAGGAGTTCGCAGCGCGCGCGGACGAGGCGGCGCAGGCACGCGCAGACGCCGAGACGGCGCGGATCCGCGACCGGCTCGAGTCGCGCCGCGACCGGCTCGAGGCGACGCTCGCCACCGCCCGCAGGCGCGTCGCCGAGCTGGAGACGGAGCAGCGCTCGCGGGCGACGACGGAGCTCGTCGCGGGTGCGGGAGCCGTCCTCGGCGTCCTCCTCGGCGGCCGCGGACGCGCACGCTCGATCGCCCGTGCCGGAGGCGCGCTCGGCGGCGCGGCCTCCCGCCGCGGGATGACCACCCGCGCGGCCGAGCGGCGGCGGACGGCGGGCGAGAAGATCGAGACGGTCGAGGTGTCGCTCGAGGAGCTCGAGCAACAGATCCTCGACGAGGTCGCGGAGATCGACGCGACGTGGTCCGAGCGGGCGCGCGAGATCGAGCCGGTGGAGGTACGACTCGAGCAGGCGGACGTGCGGCTCGTCGAGCTCGCGCTCGTGTGGGTCCCCACCGCCTGACCGCCGCGCTCGCGCTGATCGCGCTCGCCGGCTGCGGCGGCGGTGGCGCGAGCACCAGCAGGAGCGCGGAGAGAGCCACGGTGGCGCGCGTCGTCGACGGCGACACGCTCCGCCTCGCCGGCGGCGGTCTCGTGCGGCTCGTGCAGGTCGACGCGCCGGAGCGGGGGGCGGAGTGCTGGGGCGTCCGGGCGGCCGGCGTCCTCGCGCAGCTCGCTCCCGCCGGAACGCGGGTGGAGCTCGAGCGCGACCCCGAGCTCGACGACCGCGACCGCTTCGGGCGGCGGCTCCGCTACGTCCGGCGCGACGGGGGCCTGCTGAACCTCGAGCTCGTCGAGCGGGGCGCAGCCGCGCCGTACTTCTACCGCGGGCGGCGCGGGAGGCACGCGGACGAGCTTCTCCGCGCAGCCCACTCAGCCCGCGCAGCCCGGCTCGGCCTCTGGGGCGCGTGTCCCTCCGCCCGCCTCGACCCGCCGCGGGCGCTCGACGCCGGCCCCGGCTGACGGTTGCGAACCGCGAGCGCGCCGGCGGCCGGCTACCGCTTCTGGAACCAGTCGTCGACGGCCATCGTCTTCCCGTCCTTGCTCTCGAGCTCGATTCGCTGGAAGGTGAAGGAGATCTCCTCGAACGGTCCGACGTCCGACCCGGGCGGCGTCGGGTAGTCGAGCCGGCGCCGCAGGCGCGACACGGTCGCGTTGATCAGCTTGATCGTGTCGCGCACGTACTCCTCGCCGTTTCCGTCCGTCGCGACGAACTCGAACAGCACGGCCGGCAGCACCTCGTTCGTCGTGAGCGCCTGGAAGAACTGCGGCGAGGAGGCCCCCCACTCCTTCAGGAACGTGACCGGCTGATGCGTCCGCTTGCCGGTCGCCTGGTCGCTCCCGGCGTCGCGCGGCGACGAGACCTCGTACGAGAACGCCAGCCCGGGGATCTTCCCCTGGTGCTTCTCGCGGGGAGTCTCGTTCTTGAAGTCGCCCTGCTTCTGCCCCTTCACCTTGACGTAGAACTCGCATGCCACCTGCGGCCTCCTCCTCGCTCGGGTTGACCGGCGCCGGCCGCAGGACGGGCACCTGGGACAGAGCGTCGCCGAATCGCTGCGGCCGGGCAAGGTCGTGCCGAACCGATCGAGCGAGCTCCGTCACACGGCGAAGGTCTGCTCGAGAAGGCGGTCGAGCGCCTCTTGCTCCGGCCTGTCGAGCACGCCCCTCTCCGTCGCGCGGTCGTGGATTCGCCGCGCCACGGCCGCGGCTGCACGGGCCCACTCGTCGTGCCCGCCGCGGCGGCCCGCCTCTGCGACCCGCAGGGTCGCCCGCAGGAGCGCGTCGGCGACGCGCGCGTCGGCGGCGTACCGCGAGATCTGCAGGAGCGACTCCAGGTACGACTCGACGCCGTGGCGGGGCAGGAGGAGGGTGACGTCCTGATCGGGGAACACGCGCACCTGCGGCGGCAGCTCGGTCGATGCGAGCCGCTCGAGGATCGCCTGGATGTAGCCGATGCAGGTCGTGGCGGTCGTCGGGTCGTTGACGGAGGGCGAGAGCGCGCGGACGGCGATGTCGGTCAGCTGGCGGATCCCGTACGCGATGTCCTGGGAGAGGTCGCGCTCGGCGGCCACCGCGACCGCCCGCCGGAGCGCCTGCTCGCAGCCGTCCGCGCCCGCTGACGGCCAGACCGCCGCGAGCGGGTGGTTCTCGGTGACGAAGTCCCCGGGCTTCACGAGCAGGGCGATCCGGAACCCACGGCCGCCGATCGTCCCCGGGATGTCGTCCACCGTCTCGACGAAGCCGGGCCGCTCGGGAAAGACGAGCAGCGGCTCGCGTTCGGCCTCCCAGCGCGCCCGGACGTCCGCGGGATCCTCGTCCAGCGGCGTCCCGTACGACGATGGGTACGGAGCGGCGGCCGCCTGCAGCGTCTGGTGCGCGACGCGGCTCGCGATCTCGGAGACCTGGATCGCGTGCGCCATGTGGTCGATGAAGACGAGCAGCATCCCGAGCGCGACCGCCGCCAGCACGAGCGCGACGAGCATGCTGAGGCCCGGAACGGTCGTATCGTCGCCCTCCTTCACCGCCGTCAGCACGACGAGGCAGTACAGGAAGATCCCGATGAAGAAGCCTGCGACGGCCTGGTTCAGCCGGTCGCCGAGGAACGTCCGCAATGCGCGCGGCGTGAACTGCTGCGACACGAGCTGCAACGACACGATCGTGATCGAGAAGGCGACGCCGGCGACGGTGATCAGCGACCCCGCGATCACCGAGAGCACGGTGCGCGCTGCCGACGCGCCGGCGGGGAAGACGTCCACCACCCCCTCCGCGCCCGCGGCCAGGTCTGCCCAGACGAGCAGGCCGGCGAGGGCCGTGAACGCAAGCGACATCAGGCCCGGCAGGAAGAGGTAGCTGTAGCGGAGCCGCGCGGCTCGGGTCTGGGCGGCGGCGGCGAGTGAGCGTCCCACGCGCCTCCCCGTTCCCCCGGCTCCGGCTTCCCACGCGGCTGCCGCCGCCGCGGTCTCAGCGGAGCGTGCGAAACGTGATCGAGTGCCGGAGCTCGTTCGTCGGCGGGATCGAGTGCTGCCACGAGCGGCGGGCGGCACCCGCGAGCACGTAGCCCGAGCGGGGCGCGAGCTCGACCTCCCACACCCGCCGGGCCTCGCGCACGCCGCGCTGGAACCGGAGTCGGGCGGAGCCGCCGAGCGAGAGGCCGACGACGGTGCCGAAGGCCGGTGCGTCGCGGTGCCAGCCGATCGTCGAGGGCGGCGGGTAGCGCTGCACGAGCGCCTCCACGAGCGCGTCCGGCTCCTCGCCCGCGAGGGCGGCGGCCCGCTCCCGCACCGGCAGGAGCCACTCCGGCAGCGGCTCGCCCGGTTGCGGTGTGCGGCTCTCGTAGTCGTAGCCGAGGCCGTAGTGCCGCGCCGTCCTGCGCGCGGCCTGCCCGTACAGGACGATCGGGTCGAAGCGGAGCTCCTCGAACAGGGCGAGGAGCTCCGCCTCCTCCGGTGCGGTCAGGACGTCGGGCCGGTAGACGAGCCCTTCCGGCTCTTCCTGCGGCGCGCGCGCCATCCAGCTACGACGAGCGCGCGAGCTCCTCCATCTCCGCCGAGTAGCGGCCGGCGACGGCGGCGCTGTTGCAGCGGGCGCGCAGGGCGAGGAACGACTGGCCGGCTTCGACGTTGTCCGCGGAGCCGCTCCACGCCTTCAACGCGGGCGCCTGCAGAGCGCGTCCATACGAGAAGGACAGCACCCACGGCTGCGGCCCGAGCTGGTTGATCGCGTTCAGGTTCTCGCTCGCCTGCTCGTCGGACTGGCCGCCCGAGAGGAAGACGATGCCGGGCACGGCGGCGGGGACGTGCTCCCGGAAGCAGCGGATCGTCCATTCGGCCACCTCCTGAGCGCTCGCCTGGGTGGTGCAGCCCTTGCCGGAGATCACCATGTTCGGCTTGAGCAGGATCCCCTGCAGGTCGACCCGTTGGTGATGCAGCTCGTGGAAGACCGCGTGGAGCGTGCGGGAGGTGGCGTCGTAGCAGGTCTCGATGTCGTTGTCGGCATCCATCAGCACCTCGGGCTCGACGATCGGCACGAGGCCCTGCTCCTGACACAGGGCCGCGTAGCGGGCGAGCGCGTGGGCGTTGACGCCGATGCAGTAGTCGCTCGGCGTCCCGTCGCCGATCGTGATCACGGCGCGCCACTTCGCGAAGCGCGCGCCGTGGCCGGCGTACTCCTCGAGCCGCTCGCGCAGGCCGTCGAGGCCCTCGGTCACCTTCTCGCCGGGAGCGCCGGGGAGGTCCTTCGCGCCGGTGTCGACCTTGATCCCGGGCGCGATCCCCCGGTCTGCGAGCAGCCGGGGAAACGGCGTGCCGTCGGCGCTCGACTGACGGATCGTCTCGTCGAAGAGGATCACGCCGCTCACGTGCTGCTCGAGCCCGGGCGTCGTGAAGAGCATGTCGCGGTACGCGCGCCGGTTCTCCTCGGTCGACTCGAGGCCGATCGAGTCGAAACGCTTCTTGATCGTGCCGGAGCTCTCGTCGGCGGCGAGGATCCCGCGGTTGTCGGCGACGATCTCCCGCGCGGTCGCGTGGAGGTCAGTGGCCATCGCGGCCTCCTTTCAGCAGGCTGGGTAGCTTGGTCAGGGGGTGGTAGGCGTGGATGCGGCGAATCGTGCCGGAGCGCGACCGCATTACGATCGACTCCGTCTCGATGCCGACGGCCGAGGTGCGGACGCCGCGGAGGAAGACGCCGCTCGTGACGCCGGTGGCGGCGACGAAGACGTCGTCGCCGCCGACCAGGTCGTCCTGGGTGAGGACGCGGTCGAGGTCGAACCCCGCCTCGACGAGCGCTCCGCGCTCCTCGTCGTTGCGCGGCCACAGCCGCCCCTGCAGCGCCCCGCCGGTGCACTTGATCGCGGCGGCCGAGATGACGCCCTCGGGGGTGCCGCCGATGCCCATCAGCATGTCGACGCCGGTGAACGCCTGGGCGGCGGCGATCGCGGGCGCGACGTCGCCGTCGCGGATCAGGTTCACCCGCGCGCCGGCCTCGCGCAGCTCCGCGATCAGGCTCTCGTGCCGCTCCCGCTCGAGCACGATCACGGTCACGTCGTGCACGTCCATGCCCTTCGCCTCGGCGACCGCGTGCACGTTCTCGGTCGCGGAGCGCGTGAGGTCGATCGCGTCCGCCGCCTCGGGCCCGACGGCGATCTTGTCCATGTAGAGGGCAGCACCCGGGAAGAACATCGTCCCGCGCTCGGCCACCGCGATCACGGCGATCGCATTCGGCTGCCCGAAGGCCGTCAAGCGCGTCCCCTCCAGCGGGTCGACGGCGACATCGACGGCAGGGCCGCGACCGCTGCCGACGGGCTCGCCGTTGAAGAGCATCGGCGCCTCGTCCTTCTCGCCCTCGCCGATCACGACGACGCCGTCCATCTCGACGGTGCCGAGCATGAGGCGCATCGCGTCCACGGCGGCCTGATCCGCGCTCTCCTTCTGCCCGCGGCCGACCCAGGCGGCGGCCGCCATCGCAGCGGACTCCGTGACGCGGACGATCTCGAGAGCGAGGTTGCGGTCGGGTGCGGCTGCGCTCACGGGGCGAATCCTACGGCGGCCACTGCAGCCGCGCCCGGTTCAGCCGCGGCGGCGACGGCTCAGGCCGCGTCCTGCAGCGCGGCCAGCTCGCGGGCGACCGCGAGGCGGTCGAGGGCTTCGGTCTCGAGCTGCTTCACCTTCTCGGGGCGCATCCCGAGCCGTCGTCCGACCTCGGCGAGCGACTGCGGCTCGTCGATGCCGTCGATACCGAAGCGCAGCTCGATGATCTCCCGCTGATCGTCGGGCAGCTCCTCGAGCGCCCGTCGCAGCGCCTCCTCGCGGAGGCTCACGTGGAGCTCCTCCTCGGGCGCCGCAGCCTCCCCCGGGACGAGGTCGCCGAGCGCCACGCCGTCCTCCTCACCGACACGGCGGTCGAGGCTCGTCACCGTGCGCGCGGCCTCACGCACCTGCCGCACGTGCTCCAGCTTCAGCTTCGCGGCCGCCGCGACCTCCTCGTCGGTCGGTGCCCGCTGGAGTCGCTGCCGCAGCTCCCGCTCGACCCGCGCGATCTTCTGCTCGCGCTGCACGACGTGCGTCGGCATGCGGATCGTGCGGGCCTTGTTCGCGACTCCGCGCTGAATCGCCTGGCGGATCCACCAGGTCGCGTACGTGGAGAACTTGTAGCCCTTCCGCCAGTCGAACTTCTCGACGGCTCGGATCAGCCCGATGATGCCCTCCTGGATCAGGTCGAGCAGCGTCAGCTCGTGCCCCTGCCACTTCTTCGCGATCGAGACGACGAGCCGCAGGTTCGAGTTCACCATCAGCTCCTTCGCGGCCTCGTCCCCGCGCTCGACCCGCTTCGCGAGGGCGACCTCCTCGGCCGCGGTCAGGAGCCGGTACCGCCCCAGCTCGTTGAGGAAGAGCTGGAGCGCGTCCGTCGTCGAGTGCGTCACCTCGCCGTTCACGATCTGCGGGCCCTCGCCGGCCGCGCGGCCGCAGTCGTCGGCGACCTCGATCCCGCGGCGGTCGAGCTCGTCGTAGAGGGCCGCCACCTCGTCCTCGTCCAGCTCGTCGGCCTGCACGAGCGCGTCGAGCTCGGAGATCTCCACGCACTGCGCCTCGTCGAGCCGGTCGAGGAACCCGCGCACGTCGTCGGGGAGCACGGCGCTCATGCCCTGGACATTCCCGGGCCGGGCGCCGAGCTAACCGGCTACATCCGCTCGGGCGACTCCACGCCGACGAGTGCGAGGCAGCGTGCGATCACGGCCTTCGTGGCGGTGCACAGGCCGAGCCGGAAGGCCTGCTCGTCGGTGCCTAGCACCTTCTGCCGGTGGTAGAAGCGGTGGAAGTCGTCCGCGAGCCGGATCGCGTAGTTCGGTACGGCCTGCGGCCCCCGCCGAGCGGCCGCCTCGGCCACGACCGCCGGGAACTCCGCGAGCCGCTTGACGAGGTCCCGCTCCTCGTCGGCGAGCGTCGCCGGCGGCGTCGCGCTCGCGTGCGCACCCTCGGCGTTCCGCAGGATCGAGGCGATCCGGGCGTGCGCGTACTGGACGTAGTAGACGGGGTTCTTCTGGCTGCGCTCCGCCGCGAGATCCACGTCGATCTCGATCGTCTGGTCGGGGCCGCGCGAGACGAGGTACCAGCGCGCCGCGTCCACCCCCACCTCCCCGACGAAGTCGTCGAGGAAGACGACGTCGCCGCGGCGCTTCGACATCTTCGTCGCTTCGCCCCCCTTGGTGAGGTGCACGAGCTGGTACAGCAGCACCTCGACGCGGGACGGGTCGTAGCCGAGCATCCGGGCGACCGCCGCGTACCAGTTTCGCGTCCCGTGGTGGTCGGCGCCGAGCACGTAGATCGCGCGGTCGAAGCCGCGGTCGAGCTTGTCGGCGAGGTAGACGACGTCGGCGGCGCGGTAGGTGGGAGTGCCGTCGGCCGAGCGCACGAGGACGCGGTCGTCGTCGTCGCCGTAGGCGGCCGACCTCGCCCAGAGGGCGCCCTCGCGCTCGTAGGTGTCGAGGCGGGGCAGGTACTCGGCGAGCCGCACCTCGAGTTCGCTCTGCCGCACCCAGTGGTCGAACCGGATCCGGAACCGCTCGAGCGACTCCTCGATCCGCTCCAGCATCGCCGGGACGGGGTCGCCGGCGGTCGCGGCCAGCTCCGCGACGTACGCCCCGTGGTACCCGTCCTCCGGCGGCTCCTCCCCGCGCCGCGCCGCGTCGACGGAAGCGCGGAAGCGGTCCATCTGCGCACCGCTGTCGTTGTAGTAGTACTCGCGCTCGACCTCGTGGCCCGCGAACGCGAGGAGGCGCGCGACGCAGTCGCCGTAGGCGCCGTTGCGGGCGGCTGCGACCGTGATCGGCCCGGTCGGGTTCGCAGACACGAGCTCGACCTGCACGCGCTCCGGCTCCCGTGCGGAGCCCGCCCCGTACGCCTCGCCCGCCTCGAGCGCCTCCGCGAGCGCCTCCTCGTACCAGCGCGGCGCGAGCCGCAGGTTGACGAAGCCCGGCCCCGCGACCTCGGCCGTGTCGACCTCCGGGAGCTCCTCGAGCTGCGCGGCGAGCTCGGCTGCGATCGCGCGCGGCGACTGCCGGCGGACTGGCGCGAGCCGCAGCGCGACGTTCGTCGCGTAGTCGCCGTGGGCGGGGTCGCCAGGGCGCTCGAGCGGGCTCTCGACACCGGCCGCCGCCGCCACCGCGGCCTCGAGCCGCCGCAGCGCCTCCGGTCGCGTCCGTGTCTCGGTGCCGTTGGGCATTGGCGGGTATCGTACGGGCGTGGACGAAGAGCCCTCCGAGCGGCAGATCAACATCCACATCGAGCCCGGAGACCTCGTCGGGACGTACGCGAACTTCGCGAACATCTCCTTCTCGGACTACGAGTTCACGGTCACCTTCGCGCGGCTCGACCACGAGGCGCAGGAAGGGGACGTCCCCGGCGTTGTCGTCTCGCGCGTGAACATGTCGCCGAAGTTCGCGAAGGAGCTCCTGGACGCGCTGCAGGACTCGTGGTCGAAGTACTCGACCGTGAAGGGCATCCAGGACCTGCCCGAGTTCGGTGGCGGCGAGTCCTAGCCCCGAGCGGCCAAGGCACGCGCGGTCGCGATCCGCTCGACGAGGGTCGGATGCGAGCCGCGGACGAGCCGGAGCAGCCGCGGCGGGTCCGGGTCGGTCAGGTTCGTCCGGACGAAGCGCCGGTAGAGCGCCTCGGCCGACGCGGGGTCGCGTGTGACCCGAAGCGCCTGTAGGTCGGCCTCCCGCTCGTAGCGGCGCGAGATCGCGCTCGCGGCCGGGAGCAGCGCGAGCTGGAGGAGGAGCAGCACGAGCGCCGCCCACGGCAGCGCCGCCGGGTCGCGCAGCGGCACGAGGCGCGTGAGGAGCCACAGGCACGGCAGCGCGAGCAGGCAGAACCAGCCGACGCCCTTCCAGAGGTGGCCACGCGAGACGTGCGCCAACTCGTGGGCGACGACGAAGCGGACCTCTCCCCGTCCGACGTCGGTTCCGAGGAGCGTGTCCCAGAGGACGACGCGCGTCGTCGGCCCGGCGCCGATCGCCTCCGCGTTCACGGCCCGCGTCCGCTCGCGTGCCCTCCGCACCTCAGCCGCCGTCCGTCCGAGCCCGGACGCATGCGCAAGGCGCTGGATCTCGGCGGCGAGCTCGGGATCCTGGAGCGGTCGCAGCCGCGGCGCGAGCACGGACGGGTAGACGAGCGCGTACCCCACGGCGAGCGCTGCCGCCGCGGCCCAGAGCCCGAGCCATGTCCCGCGCGGCAGGAGGCGGGCCGCCGCGACCACGGCCGCGCCCGCAGCACAGGCGAGCACGAGCTCGCCGAGCGTCGTCGACCACGGGCCGAGCAGGAAGCGCCCGTAGTCGAGGTCGGAGACGTCGTAGCGGCGCCGCCACCACTGGCCGCCGAGGCGGAACGGCAGCGCGGCGAGCCAGAGCGTCACGTAGACGAGCCCGCCGAGGACGGCCCCACGCACGAGGAGCGGCGCCCCGAGGTCCGGCCGGCGGCGGGCGAGAAGCCACAGCGCCCCGAGCTGGACGAGCAGCGCGACGCCCCACAGGAGCGCATGCCCCGCGGCGTACCGCTCGCTCCGCTCGAGCTCGGCCGGCTCGAAGAGGTCGCCCGCAGCGGGCACCGGTACGGCGGCGGCGGGGACGTCGGCCCGCCACAGCAGCACCGCCGTCGCGAGCCACGCGGCCGCTAGGGTCGCGCCGGCGGCCATGCGCATCGCGGTCATCTCCGACATTCACGCAAATCTGCCCGCTCTCGACGCGGTGCTCGGGGCCGTCGCCGCCGAGGGGGTCGACGAGCTCTGGTGCCTCGGCGATCTCGTCGGCTACGGCCCTCACCCGAACGAGTGCGTCGCGCTCGTGCGTGACCGCGCCTCGATCTGCCTTGTGGGGAACCACGACCTGGCCGTCGTCGGCAGGCTCGATCTCGATCTGTTCGGCGGTGCCGCCGGCGCGGCCGCACGCTGGACCCAGACCGTGCTCGCCGACGACGCGCGGACCTTCCTCGTCAGGCTGGAACCGACGGCTCGGGCACCCGGCGTCGCGCTCGCGCACGGGAGCCCGCGCGACCCGGTGTGGGAGTACGTCCTTACCGAGGCGGCGGCCGCGGCGGCGTTCGCGATCGTCGAGGAGCCGCTCGTCCTCGTCGGCCACAGCCATGCCGCGCTCGCGGTGACGCTCGGCCGCGGCGGCCCGACAGGAGGCCCCGCCCGGGCCGGAACGGAAGTCGCGCTCGACACGGGACGGCACCTCCTGAACCCCGGCTCCGTCGGCCAGCCGCGCGACGGCGACCCGCGGGCGGCGTGGCTCGTGATTGACACCGAGGCGGCGCGGGCAACGTTCCGCCGTACCGCCTATCCCGTCGAGCAGACGCAGGCGGCGATGCGCGAGGTCGAGCTGCCCGAGCTGCTCGTGACACGCCTCGTGCACGGCGCCTGAGACCGCACCCGAGACCGAAAAGAAGGAGCGACTGTGGCTGAACTGACGAATCTGGAGACGAAGCTGGGCGAGGTGATCGGGCTCGCGATGGCCGCGCAGGCTTCGATCGACCGGATCGCGAAGCTGGCGAAGGACGAGCAGGAGCTGACCGAGCAGCTGCAGACGATGCGGCAGGAGGCGAAGGACGCCGAGCAGAAGGGGACGGAGCTCGCGTCGACCTTCGAGGGCAAGAAGAGCAAGATCCTCACCGAGGCGCGCTCCGTGAAGAAGAAGGGCGGCGAGATGCTGCAGACGTACCTCGACAAGGACTCCGATCTCCTCGACGGGCTCGAGTTCATGACGATGGCCGAGGCCGGCGAGGTCGGTCACTGGCAGGTGCTCGAGCAGATGAACAAGAAGGCGAAGCACCCGGGCATCCGGCAGCTGACGAAGGAGCAGCTCGCGATCCAGAAGCGGCACCTGCGCGAGGTCATGCTCGCTGCGACGACCGTTGCCGCGCAGGAAGACCCGGACGAGGAGGGGTAGGGCTGCGGGCGCCCGTCGCCTCCGTCGTCGCGGTGCTGGCGCTCACGGGCTGCGGCGGCGCCGACTCGACGACGGAGGCGCCGCCGCTGCCGCAGGCGCTCGCGGGTGACCTCGCGGCGCGCAGCGATGCCGTCGCGGAGCGTCTCGACGGCGGCGACGTATGCGGTGCTCGCGCCGAGGCCGAGGAGCTCCAGCGACTGACGATCGCCGCGGTCAACGGCGGCCGGGTGCCGCCGCGCTACCAGGAGGAGCTCACGGCGGCGGTGGGCGCCCTTCTCTCCTCGATCGCGTGCGTCGAGGCCCCTGCCGCGCCGCCGCTGGCGGAGCCCGCGGACGACGACGGCGAGGTCGAGGAGGACGAGCCCGCCGAGAAGCAGGACGACGAGGAGCAGCCCGAAGAGCACGAGCACGACGACGACGACGAGAAGGACGAGGAGAAGGGGAAGCAGGGCAAGGGGAAGGGCAAAGGCAAGAAGGGCAAGGGCCGCGGGTGAGCGACGAGCTCCTCGCCGGCCGCTACGTGCTCGGGCCGAGCCTCGGCGCCGGCGGGTCGGCGTCCGTTCGGCTCGCGACGGACACGCTCCTCGACCGCCCCGTCGCGGTGAAGGTGCTCGCCGGGCGCCTCGGCGGGGACGAGGAGTTCCGCCGCCGCTTCCTCCGCGAGGGCCGTCTCGCGGCGAAGCTGTCGCATCCGAACGTCGTCCGCGTCTTCGACAGCGGCGAGGTCGACGGGCGGCCGTACCTCGTGATGGAGTGCGTCGACGGGCGCTCGCTCGACGACCACCTGCGCCGGCACGGCCCGCTGCCGCCCGCCGACGTGGCTGCGCTGGGCCGGCAGGCGGCGGCCGGGCTCGGGCACGTCCACGACGCGGGTCTCGTGCACCGCGACGTCAAACCGCAGAACCTGCTCCTGCGCGACGACGGGCTCCTCAAGCTGGTCGACTTCGGGATCGCGCGGGACGGCGGCCAGACGATCACCGAGGCCGGAACGCTCCTGGGGACGGCTGGCTACATGCCCCCGGAGGTCGCCGCCGGCGAGCGTGCGACCCCCGCCTCGGACCTCTACTCGCTCGGTGCCGTTCTCTACGAGCTGCTCACGGGACGACCGCCGCGGCGAGTCGACTCCCTCGACGACCTGAACCCCGACATCCCGATCCCACACCCGGCGGAGCTGAGGCCGGAGGCGCCGGCGCCGCTCACGAGCGCGATCGCACGCTGCCTCGAGCGCGACCCCGGCTCCCGCCCCGACTCTGCGGCCGAGCTTGCGCTCGCGCTCGAGCCTACCGCGAAGTCCTCCCCCGCACCGACGCAGCTACGGACGACGGGGGTACGGCCCCGCCGAGGACGCCCGCACACGACGCGAATGGCCTGGCCCGCGCTCGCAGCGGTTGCTGCGCTCGCCCTCGTCGCGCTCGCAGTGGGCTTCGCCGCTGGCGGCCGCAACGACCCCGAGCCGCGCACGCCGACGCCCGTGGCCCCGGTCCCGCCCGCCGCCGACCCGGCCGGGGAAGCGCGGAACCTCGCGAGCTGGCTGCGCGAGAACGCCGGTTAGGCGAGGGCGACCGCTGCAGCGGCGATGCCGCCGTGCGGCTCCGCCGGCTCGGCAGCCGCCGTGGCGGGCGCCGCTGCGGGCTTCGGCTCGGAGCCCAGGGTGATGCCGTCGCGCGCGAGCGCGAGCTGCACCTCCTCGCGCGCCTTGTAGATCCGCCACTTCACCGTGGCGAGCGTGATCTCCAGCGAATCGGCGATCTCGGTGTAGGAGAGACCGACGATGTCGCGGAGCAGCAGCGCCATCTTCAGGTCGACGTTCAGCGCCTCGACGGAGCGCCAGACCGCGTCGATCGCCTCGACACGCTCGAACGGCGCGTCCAGCACCTCGAGCGGTGGGATGTCGTCGAGGTTGACGACGGCACGCGGCCGGCGCTCGAGCGCGCGCAGCTCGTCGAGCACCCGGTTCTTCGTCACCTGGAAGAGCCACGTGGTGAAGCGCGAGCGGAGCGAGAAGCCCGGGAGCCCCTGGTAGACGCGGAGGAACACCTCCTGCGTCAGGTCCTCGGCGAGCGCGCGGTCTCCGACGAGCCGGAGCACGTAGTTGAAGACAGGCAGCTCGTACGCGCGGACGATGAGCGAGAACGCTCGCTCATCACCTCGCTGAGCCTTCCGCAGGACGCCGAGATCGGGCTGAGGCAGCGACAAGTGGGAGCGAGTATAGCCGCGAAATCAGAGAATCGAGGGCGCGTTTCCGGCGGGCTCGGCGAGCGGCCGGCCCGACATCTCGGGCGGCTGGGCGAGCCCGAGGAGCCGCAGCGCCGTCGGTGCGAGGTCGACGAGGCCGCCGCTCTCGGCGAGCATCCACCCCGCCGCCGTGAGCACGAGCGGGACGAGGTTTGTCGTGTGCGCCGTGTGCGGGCTGACCCCGTCGGCCGCGAGCATCTGCTCCGCGTTCCCGTGGTCGGCGGTGACGAGGCAGACGCCGCCGGCGGCGTGCGTCGCCGCGACGACGCGGCCGAGGCACTCGTCGACGACCTCGACGGCGTGCGTCACCGCGGGGATCGAGCCGGTGTGGCCGACCATGTCCGGGTTCGCGAAGTTGACGACCGCGAAGCGGTGGCCGCCGGTCGCGAGCTCCACGCAGACGCGGTCGGCGAGCGCCCGCGCGGACATCTCCGGCTTGTGGTCGTAGCTCGGCACGTCGCGCGGCGACGGCACGAGCAGCCGCGTCTCCCCGGGCCACTCCTGCTCGTTGCCGCCGTTGAAGAAGTAGGTCACATGCGCGTACTTCTCCGTCTCCG
>DASQNG010000221.1:0-13161 GCA_035645095.1 Gaiellaceae bacterium
GAGGGTGGCGTCGCACCTATTCAGGCTCGGGCAGCGCATCCGCGACGGCGACTACCTGCCGCACTTCCGCGAGACGCTCGAAGACGGCACGACACGGATCCCCGACAGCTCGACGCGAAGCTCCTGGGCTTAGGAAGTGCAGGTGCGCGGCCACCGAACTACCTCGTTTGGGGTGAGACAGGCAAGGGAGCCGCCCTTACGTTGAAGGAGCGGCCGGCGCTGGGGTGAAACGGCACACACGAGCGTCGGCCGCCGAGTCATGCTGCCTCCTCGCGGCGGCGGACGCGACGACCGCACCAGGCGCGGCGCACCCCCCGGCAGACGTGGCCGATCCAGGGGCTGAGGTGCGCGAGCTGTAGCTCCCACGCGGCTGAGTTTTCCCGCCGCTCCCGCAGATGTCGCACCGCGGCTGCGGGGGCCGATGGTTGCGTTTCTTGCTCACTTCTTGACGCGCAGCACCCGGCCGAACGGGTGGACCACGCGGCGTCCGCCGTCGTCAACGATGACGCCTCGCGAGTGCAGGAGCCTCTCCTGCCGTGGCACCGGGACGTTGATCCCGTTCCGCAGCAGTCGGCCGACGAGCTGCGGGTCGAGTTGCGGGATCGTGCCGATTTCGCTGGGGCGCTTGTGGCTCATTCGACGCCGCCGAAGTGGCCGGCCGGCTGCGCACTCCGCGTGCTCGGGAATGCGCTCGAGGCTGGCGGCCGCGGCTGCGGGTCCCTCGGTGAGCGGACGGGCCGGCTGAACGACCTGACGACGCCGAGGCAGACGAACCGGAACCCGCTACCGGTCGAGACCCCGTAACGGCGTTTGGCACGGACGAAGGACGGCAACCGAGTGGGCGATGCGGTACTCCCTCGCGCTCATCCTCTTGCTGTTTGCGCTAGTTGCCCTGCCGACGGCCTGCGGTGGCGACGACGACACCGACGACCCTAACGTCCAGTTGACCGACACCGGCGACGACGACGACGGTAACGACGACGACGACACTGGGACGGACTCCGACGACGACTCGGACAACGATTCCGACTCCGACGACGACTCGGACGGCGACTCGGACTCGGACTCCGACAGCGACTCGGACACCGATTCCGACAACGACGACGACGATTCACCCTAGGAGCCGGCAGGCAGCGCTTGCGGCGTGAGTGGCTCCTCTCGTGCGGTCACGCGGCGCCGATGCTTGAGCACGAGCATCCCGGCGGTCCGAGCGCAGGGCGAGAGGTCCATACCTCGGTACGCGCACGCCCTGGGCCGTCCCGCCGGCGAGACGGCCGTCCGGCGGCTCGCCGTCGTCTTCGGCGAGCCGCCGGTAGTTCGCCCAGCTGAGCGGGGTGTAGCGGACGAACCGCGTGGAGCACCTAACGGCGTTTGTCCCCGTGCTTCGATGTTCGGAGGGGCTGGAGGTAGTGCGTTCGGAGCACGCGTGCGACGTGCCTGCCGAGCCGGGCGCCGTCGACGTCCGCGGTTCGGAAGTGGATTCCGCTCCACACCCTTGCGTCGATCACCTCCTGTCGTGCCTGGGAGAAGCGCTCGAAGCTTCGTGTCGTGTTCGAGGCGAGGCTGAAGCCGCTGAAGGCCACCCGGTCGGTGCCGAAGAAGTGCCGAAGCGCGTGGGTGGCGGCACCGCTCGAGCAGGCGTGACCCGACGGGTACTCCGGAAACGGCGGAGTGACGAGGAACGGCGTCCAGGCCGGGTCCTCTTCGGTGGCGGGGTTGCCGTCGCTCGACGCTTCGCGTATCGCGGTCACGGGGCGCCAGTAGCTCCAGCGGTACTTCTCCCGCCAGCAGGCGATCACGGCATCCGCTCCAGCGAGGTTGGCAGAGGCGAGCATGCGTGCCGCGGCGGCGCTGTCGAGCCCACGGGCAACGGCGAGCGAGCCGAACGTGCGCGCCCAGATCGTCGGGTCGTTCCAGAACAAGGCGGTGTCCGACTGGTCGGCGGTGCGGGTGGTGCTTGTGCTGGAGCCGAGCTCCTTCACCTCCTGGAAGTCCTGCGCGTACTCCGAGCTCGTGAGGTCGCCGGGCCCGGCCGTCTTCAGCCGCGCCGTCTCGGGCAGGAATGGCGTGACGCCCGCGACCCAAGCGCCGGGATCGAGGAGGAAGACCGGAGGCGTCGGCCGCCAGCTTCCCGGCTCCGTTTCAATCGCGATCGGGAAGGGACTGCCGCGGCCGTCGTTCGCTCGCGCCGCCAGCATCGCGGCGGCGGCGGCCTCGCCGGCCGAGATCCCTCCGGCCTCCGCAGGTCCATCCGGGACGGCTGCGAGCGACTGGTCTAACCGCGCCTGCAACATCGGCGCCTGTGCTGGGAAGAGAGCGACCAGCACCCGGAACGCCGCCGTCGCGGCAGCCGCGTCCATCGACTCGGTTCCACTCGCGGCCGGTAGTACGAGATAAGGATCGTGCGTCCGCGCGATCCCGTTGACGGCGTCGTAAACGGCGCCGTGAACCATCGCGAAGCTGAGCCATGCAACATGGGGCGGCTGCCGAGCCACGCCGGCGATCGACGTCGTCGCCTGGGCGTTCCAGTCGACGACCGCGTCTGCCGCCGCCGAGGCGGGTGCGAGCAGCGCCAAGGCCCCGAGGGCGAGACTCAGGACGGCTCTTGCGCGTCGTTGAGGCTGGTTCATGATGTGAGTCCTCCAGTCGAGGTTTCGGAGGAGCGAGCGTGCCGGTAGGGGGTGTAGCGGCGGTAAAGCGGAGTGCGGATCGCGTCGTGTTCCGGCTGCTCGGCCCACTCGAGGTGCGAAGCTCAGCGGGTCCCGTGGAGCTGCGCGCGGCAAAGCCACGGGCGCTGCTCACGATGCTGCTTCTCCGGGCCAACGAGGTCGTGGACGCGGACGCTCTTGTCGACGGGCTGTGGGGCGATCGGCCGCCCGCGACCGCACGCAAGCTGATCCAGGTCTACGTCTCCCAGCTGCGGCGGGCGCTGGGCGACGGAGCGCGGCTCGTCACGCGCCCGCCCGGCTACGCCGTCGAGGTCGAGGACGACGAGCTCGACGTCGCCCGGTTCGAGCAGCTCCTCGCCGAGGGCCGGGAGGCGCTGGCACACGGCCGGGCGGCGCGGGCGAGACGGTCGCTGGGTGAGGCTCTCAGGCTCTGGCGAGGGCCGGCGCTCGCCGATTTCGTCTACGAGGACTTCGCGCGGGCGGATGTCGAGCGGCTCGAGGAGCTCCGGCTCGTGGCGCTCGAGGAGCGGCTCGAGGCCGACCTCGAGCTCGGGCGCTATGAAGAGATCGTTGGCGAGCTGCGCGCGCTTGTCGAGCGCAGTCCCTCACGCGAGCGGCTGTGGCGCCAGCTCATGCTCGCGCTCTACCGCTCGGGCCGGCAGTCGGAAGCGCTCCAGTGCTTCGCCGCCGCCCGCGGCGCGCTCCGAGAGCAGCTCGGGCTCGACCCCGGACCTCAGCTTCGCGAGCTCCAAGCGGCGATCCTCCGGCATGACGCCGATCTCGCCGGGCGGCCGCCAGCGAAGGAGTTCCGTGCGAACCTGCCGGCGCCGCTGTCGCCTGTCGTCGGTCGTGACCGCGAGGTCGGCGACCTCACTGCGCTCCTGCGCGCCACAGAAGCTCGCTTGGTCACGCTCGTGGGCGCAGGCGGTTCGGGCAAGACGCGGTTGGCGCTCGAGGTGGCCGCGGCGGTTGCGAGCGACTACGAGGCAGGCGCGTACCTCGTCGAGCTGGCGGCGGTCCGCGATTCGTCGCTGATCGCCGCGGCGATCTCGGCCGCGCTCGGGATCGTGGCCGAGCCCGGCGAGACCCAGGAGGAGTCGCTCAGGCGCTTCCTTCGCGGCGCCGACCTACTGCTCGTCGCGGACAACGCCGAGCACCTCGAGGGCGCGGGCACCTTCCTCGTAGATCTTCTGCGCGCGTCTCCCGATCTGAGCGTGCTCGTCACGAGCCGGGCGGTTCTGCACGTCTCGGGAGAACGGGTCTATCCGGTCGCCCCGCTGGAACCCTCGGCGGCGGTCGAGCTCTTCCGCGCGCGGGCGGAGGCTGCTCACTTCGGGTTCGCTGTGGACGAAGCGGACGAGGCGATCCTCGACGACATCTGCGAGCGCCTCGACCGGCTTCCGCTCGCGATCGAGCTCGCCGCGCCACACGTACGGGTCGAGCCGATCGGCGAGCTTCGCGACCGGCTCGTGCAGCGCCTTCCGGTTCTGACCGCGGGCCCCCGCGACCTTCCGGCGCGGCAGCAGACACTGCGCGCGACGCTGGACTGGAGCCACGACCTCCTGTCCGAGGACGACCAACGATCGTTCCGGCGGCTCGCGGCGTTCATCGGCGGCTTCGAGCTCGCCGCGGCGGAAGCCGTCGGGGCGACGCCCCTGGAGCCGCTCGTCGAGCAGAGCCTGGTCAGACGCTCCGAGCACGGCCGGTTCCTCCTTCTCGAGTCCGTTCGTGAGTACGCGCTCGAACGATTGAGCTCGTCGAGGGAGGAGGAAGAGCTCCGCCGCAGGCACGCCGAGCATTATCTCGGCATCGTCCGCTCCGCGAACCTGACGATGGAGGCCGAAGGGCCGATGCGACACGACCTCGTGCTCGCCGAGCAGGCGAACATCCGGGCGGCGCTCGACTGGTGCCGCGACGCCGGCGAGGCGGAGCTCGGGCTCAGGCTCGTAACGCTGCTGGAGAACTACTGGGTGACAGACGGAAGCCCGGCCGAGGGTCGGCGCCGGATCGAGGAGCTCGTCGCGGTCGGGCCATACATCCCAGGCGCGTTGCGTGCCCTCGCGCTCAGGACACGCGCGAACTGCGCTCTCCTGATGGGGGAATACGACGAGGCCCTTGCCGGCTACCAAGCGAGTCTCGACGCGTACCGGCAGGTGGGCGCGCGACACGGGGTCGCGATCACGCTGCAGCGGATCGCGGTCGAACTCGCCCGTAGAGGAGAAGTGGGCGAGGCGCGCCGCCTCGCCACCGAGAGTCTGGAACTCAACCGCGAGCTCGCCTTCGGCAAAGGGGAGGCCGTCGCGCTCGCGATCCTCGCGAACCTCGACGCAAGCGAGGGAAACGTCGATGACGCGCTCGACCTGCTCGAGCGCGCCTCAGTCCTGTCCGAAAAGACTGGCTTCGCCTGGTGGCACGCCCGGACTCTCACCAACGCCGCCGAGCTCCTCCTGCGGGAAGGGCGCGTCGAGGCAGCCCACGCCCGGATGCTGGAGTCGCTTCCGTTGTTCGAGCAGATGGGCGACCTGCCCGGCATCAGAGTCGCGCTCGCGAAACTTGCGCGGCTGGAGGCGGGGAGAGGCAACTCGCGCCGTGCGGGGCTCGTGTGGGGCGCATCCGAGACGATAGAGGCTCAAGACTTACGTTGGGAGCCGGCGCACCCTGACGACGACTCGGCGCTCGCCGAGGCAGCCGGTCCCGAATTCGAGGCAGGAAGGTCGGAAGGGCGGCGGCTCGAGCTCGACGTCCTACTCGACCAGCTTCTTGCTCGACCTTGAGGCTTCGCTCGCCCTGGTTGTCGGCGCACGCCGGAGGAGCTAACGGAGGCAGCAGTCCGAGGCGTCTACAGCCTCACTGCGTTCTTCTCTCCATCTGACCGTAAAAGTCGAGTTCGAGTATCGTCGACTCGTACATCACCGGCCTTCGCCTTCCGCCGGTTTTTTCGCAGGCGAACAGCTCGGCAGCGCTGCCGAGCGGGTCTACCGTCGAGGCATGGCGACGAGCGGGATGAAACCAAGAGTGACAGGCGGCCGGCTCGCCCCGCCAGCCGCTCGCTGTGGCGCCCCGCTCGAGATGGCGAAGCTGCCGAACCCGCAGCTGGCAAACGAGCAGGCGCGGCAGGCTCCGGTTCGCTTCGGCTCCCTTCACACGCTGCCGCAGGGGATGACGCTCACGATCCTGGGCCACAACGCATCGAGCTCCCTCTCCGACGCGAGTCTGGGCGGCTCTGACCTGCATCCGCTGCTGCCCGCGCCGGGAACGGCTGCCCCGCATGATGATTGCTTGCGCATCTGCCCGAGGGAGAGGCACACCGAGGATGTCGGCTTTGTGCGCGGCTTCGGCACGTTCCTGCTTCTGCGCCTCTTCCCCCAGCGGAACGTGGCGACTGGCCGAGTCGTGCAACGGGCTCGAAGCGCCGGGCGCGCCGGAGCCGGTGCGGCTCTCCGAGCTGGCTGATCTCTACGTCTGCTCGTCGGTGTCGAGGTAGGCCCACAGTCGCTCAGCTTCCCTGAAGCTCCTCCGAGGGGGCGACCTGCTGCTGGCGGAGCTGTTCGCGCGGCGCGGCCTACTCAGCTCGAGTGGGCGGCGCTGGCTGACGCTTGCCCGGCTCGGCCTGGTCGGACGGGCTGCTCTCTTGACCACGAAGCAGACGCGTAGGCGGCCCTCCCCCTTCGCGACCGGCTCCTTCCGCCAGAGCTAGCCGATCACGTGCGAGCAGGCCCTGGTCGGAGTGAATCAGGCGCTGATCGTCACTCGGTCTCCGGTCCCCGTGCGCCGGACTGGCCCTCCGCAGCTTGAGCTGCCCACTAAGGGTATCGCGGCCTCCACCGTCTCTCCACCTCACGATCGTTCGCATCATTCGTTGTGTTCGCGCAGGACGGCCCAGACCCCCTCCTCGCCCACAGCGACACCCCACGGGTGGTGGTGCAGCCCGATTCGAGTGGTGCGGTTCGTCTTCGGGTTGATCCTCCACACCGCACGGTCATCCGGTACGGCTGCCCAGATGCCGCCGGCACCAGCGGCGACGGAGGTGATCCCACCCGGACGGCCGGTCATGGGCAGGGAGATGCGGCGTGCTCGTTGCGTCCCGGCCGCGGGGAGACGAAGGACGGCCGGGGCGTTCCAATCTCCGATCCAGACTGAATCGCCCTCCACAACCAGTGCGCCGGGATTCTTCCCAACGGCGTCAAACGTTTTCGAGTCCTCGGTCACTGCGTGCAGCCGCGAGACGCTTCTGTCGGCGAAGTTCGTTATCCAGAGGTCTCCGTAGTCCTTTGACCACGCCAGCGCAGTCGCGTGGCGGGCGAGCCGGATCGAGCGCCGGTCGCCGGTCCGCGGGTTCAGTTGGGTGACGTTCGTTCGGCGGAGGTCCCCGGCTCCGCTGGCATCCGCCACCCAGAGCGCCCCTCCGCCGTAGGCCATCCCCCGGTAGTAGCCGTTGCCGGCCGGTACCGTCCATGTCGCCTCAAATTCGAGCGTCCTCGCGTCGACGCGGATGACGTTGCCTTCCGGCCCCGACGCGAAGCAGTTCGCCACCCACACGTCGCCGGAGGGGTCCGCTGCAATCCCGCAGGGCGCAAGTCCGCCGCCGACGACGCGCGCCTCGCCGGTTGAGGGGTCGACGCGGGTCAGCGTGCGGTCGCCTGCATCACGAAGGAAGTCGTCGTCGGTGTAGCGGAGCAAGCCGTGCGTGATCCACACGTAGCCTCCCGCGAGGACGACGAGGTCTGCCCTCGGGCCGATTCGGACGACCTGCGCTGGCTTGAGCGTTTCGGGGTCGAGCCGGACGAGGCTGGTCGGGAGGATCCCGAGCGGATCCTGATCGGATGCCTCGAGCGCGAGAGCACCGGCCGCGACGGCGGCGAGGAGCAGTGCGCCGGCCAGAAGAGCAGCAACCTTGCGGCGCCCGAGCCGGGGCGGCTTGTCGCCGGCCGGCGGCGGCGGTAACCCGGCGCCTAGTCCATCCGCTTCGATCGGATCGACCTCGGCGGCCGAGCTAGCGGCCGACCCCCGGAGGATCTCGAGATAGAGGGCCTCGGACTCCGGCGACGGGTACGCGCCGAGCTCGTCGGCGAGGAAACGTCGGCAGCGCTCGTACACGCGGAGGGCCTCGGCGCTGTCCCCGGCGACCGCATGGGCCTGCATCAGCCGGCGATAGCCGCTCTCCCGGTAGGGCTCGAGCGCTGTCAGCTCCTCGGCATGCCGGACGGCCTCCCGCGCATCACCTGCGAGAGAGGCATCGGCAAGGCACGCCAGTGCTTGCACGAGGAGCTCGCGCAGCTCCCGACGCTTCTCCTCAACCCACGGGCCATCCTCGCCGGGCAGGAAACTGCGGCGCGCAAGCACGACCGCTTCCGCCGCGGCCTCGCGCGCCGCACCGATCTCCCCTGCGCCCAGTGCCGTCTTAGCCTTTTCGGCCGCCTTGTGGGCGGCAGCGACGTCGACCCAGGAACCCGCCGGGAGCACGAGCTGGTAGCAGCCGAACGCGCTTCGCAGCGCCTCCTGGCCGTCGACGCCGCACTCCTCGAGCAGCGCGCGCAACTTGCTCACGAGCACTGAAAGCGCCTTCTCCCAGGTCGCCGGCGGCGCGTCCCCCCAGAGCACCTCAGCAAGCTCGTCCCGCGGCACCGCACGACCCTCCGCCGCGAGCAGGTACGCGAACACCAACCGACTCTGCCGGCCGGGAAACGACCGCTCGTCAAGCCGCGTGCCATCTGCCTCGACCGAGACTCGACCGGTCAGAGAGATCCTCACGCCCACGTTCGCCCTTGCCGCACGCTTGCCGCCCGCTAGCCGACGCCTAGACAGCCCCTCGCAGTATCCGCCGGGACATGGCCGACGACAAGCTCATCCGCTGCGACTGCGGCTACCTCCTCCGAGCGCGGAGCGAGCTACGCCAGGTCGCTGAGGTGCGTCGGCACGCCTGGGAGGCACACGGCATCTCGTTCTCGACCGAAGAGGCACGTGCAGTGCTCTTGCGGCTCGAGCTCGAGGAGCGAGTGCCGGCCGACCTCCCGATCGTCGAAGAGACCACACGAAGAAAGGAGACGCGATGAAAAAGAAGCGAGTTTCTCTGGGTGCGGCCGCTCTCGGCGCCATGCTGCTGATCGGCGTGTACGTCATGCCGTCTGCAGCGCAGACGCCGCCGCCGCCGATCGCAACGGAGTTCCTCACCGCCCGTGCGGTGTTCCCTGACCAGGTCGACCTGAAGATCAAGATCAAGCACGGCCGCGCGACCAACGTGGTCAACGTGGAGGACCCCTCGCGCACCGTCGTGGCACGGTTCACCGTGCAACCAGGAGCCCGGTTCCCCTGGCACACGCACGCCGGCCCCGTGGTCGTCAACATCGTCCAGGGAGAACTGGTCTACATCGAAGCCGAAGGCTGCGCAAGACACTCGTACGTCGCCGGGACAGCGTTCGTCGACCCCGGCAACCACGTGCACAGCGCCGTCAACCCCGGAAACGAGCCGACCGTCTTCGTGGCGACGTTCTTCGGAGCACCCGCCTCTGGGCCGCTGGTCATCCCTGCAGAACCTGCGAGCTGCTAGCAGCGGACTGATCTGTAGCCGGCGGTGAAACGGCAAAGCAGATCCCTCTCGAAGGAGGCGCATCATGCAGAGACGCGTAGTTGGGATCGTCGCAGCGCTCGGTTTGCTCGCGCTATCGGCCGGGCCCGCCACCGCGGGAAGGGCGTCGTGCGTCGGGCAGTTCGCGTCGACGAACGCGCAGCACGACGGCGCAGCCTTCGGTGCCGATATCAGCTTCGGGGCGCGGTTCGCGAGCCGACCGAACTTCGGCGCCGGGGTGGTCGCTCCCTACGCGCATGAAGCCCGTGATGCTTGTTAGCGACTGAGCTGGCCGCGAAATCAACCTTGAACGACCTCCAACCGAACGTACGGGATGGGCGGCGGGTGCCGGCCAGGCACCCGCCGCCCCAGAGCCGCTCTCCAGGACCTGCGGTCGCTTCCTCGTCATGCGCTCATTTGCTCGGAAGCGTTTGCTCCTTGACCATCATGCTCGATGGTACGCCGGGGGGCGGTCGGAGCCTGAAGTGACAAGACCAGACGACCTGTCACAGCCCGCCGTCGAGAGGTTCGCTGCGCCGACTGCGGCTCCACGTCCGAGCTGGCCGCACGTACGAGCTTCGGTGCGCACCCGCGGCCTCGAGCCGCGGTGCGAGTGGTGCCGACGCCCTACGGCGCCGGTGAGTGAGGCGGACCGGCCGTGGTGGCTCGAGCGGTTCAGCCTCGAGGAGATCCGCGTGATGGCCGCTGCGATCTGGCCGGCCGAGGTAGATCCGCCAGTGCGAGCCCGTGCGTATCCGTTGACTCGTGGCCCGAACGCGCGTTAGGTTCGCCGAAAGGTACCCGGCGTGTCCGAAGGGAGGATTCCGATGCATATGGTTGTGCGGCAGTACGGAGGTGCCGCGGAGCTCGCCGACGTGATGACCAAGCGGGTCGACGAGGTCAAGGAGCGGTTGACCAGCGTGGATGGATTCGTCGCGTACTACGCGGCACGCGGCGAAGGCGACAAGGTGACGACGGTCTCTATCTGCAGGGATAGCGCCGGCACAGAGGAGACGACGCGACGCGCAGCAGCCTTGGTGCAGGAGATGCTCCCGGGAACGAGCATGAGTCCGCCGCAGGTCGGCACGGGCGAGGTGGTAATCAGCTTCTGATCGACGGGAGCCGTCCGCAAGTTCGCTTGCCGCGCTCGACCGCACTCGAGCTCGGTTTCACGCCGGCGACCCTACCGCGGGTCACGCAGACTGGCGCGACCGGAGCAAAAGCTCGTGAGCGGCGGTCGTTCACTCAGTGAACGTTACGACCAGTGCCGCAACAATCGGCACACCGAGTAGCAGCCGCCCTAGCTTTCGTGCGGCGATGAGCGAGTAACGCACAACCGACTACCGCTCCGCGATCGCAAGCTACGCCCACCAGCGAACGGTCAGCTCTTCGGAGCAGGCATCACCGATGCAGAGGGCACTCATCAGGAGCACCCAAGCTGCGGCGGCAAGCGAGAGGAGCATCAAAAGCACGTGGCCGGCGAATCGCATCGCCGAGCCGACGGTCTGTGCCCCCAAAGACCCAACGTCGCGGACCGGCAGTGGTGGCTCGCGCGGTTTACGCTCAAGGAGATCCGGGAGATGGCGGCGGCGATCTGGCCGGACAGCGGTACCCAATCCGTACCGAAACCCTCCCAGACACCTTCCGCACGGTGAGCCAAGTATCGCCCGCGGACAGTCGAAGTCTCTGCAAACTAGCCTCTTCTCGCCACTCCTACAACCCCGCCACAGCCGCGCATAAGCCTGGGGGACGAGAGGTCCGGAGTTCGAATCTCGGCGCCCCGATAGTAAAAATGCCCTGCTGAGAGGGGGTCTTCATCTTTCAGGGGTTGGGCGGTTTGGCCCAATAGGGCCTATACGTCAGATCGAACGGCGGGTCAGGCTCTGGAGCGCCGGTACCGCCTCGCCGCAGCTGTCCCATTCGTCCGGGTCCGTGATGCGCGCCCTGTGGTTCCTGAGGACGTCAACCGCGTAGCACAGGTCACCTGCATTGGCGAGCGACCTCTACACCGATCAGGTCGGGCAGATAGTTCGTCATCGTGCTCCTCCTTCCGCCTCGCCGTTCTCGTCGTAGTACTGGGCGGACCAGCCGGAGCTGTGTCGGACGACGCTGCCCCGTTGGACGCTAGGCACGGAACTCTCGCAGCACGTCCGAGAGGAGGCCGAGGAGACCTTGGGCAGGTTCGGGGCCGCGGAGGTCGCGCGCGGTCTCGATCACCTGCTCCAGCTTGCGGTCGAACTTCTCGTGCGCCTCCTGGAGCTCCGTCGCCGCATCTATCAGCGCGTCGAGCACCTCGCGCATCTCGCTTTCACTCTCGGTCGTGAAGTCGCTAGGCATCGTGGTCCTCCTCCTCGTCGGGCCCCAGTTCACGGAACGCCGCCCTGAACACATGCGGAGGAATCCACCACGTAGCGATCTCGGTGAACACGATCCTGCAAAGTGACCGAGCGGTCACGTCGTCCAGCGCCGCGGTGTTCCTGCGATCGCCCTTGTACTCGAGTCGACCTTAACCACGTCGTTCTGAGTTTTTCGGCACTTGGCCGTCCTTCCTAGCGCAAGGCCCCCCGAGCAACGCGATTGCCCCGCGCGCCCAGGGGGCGTACGCAGGATACGAGGTCCTTCGGAGGATGCAGGGGGCAATCCGGCATGCGCCCATCATAGGATCTCGACCGGCCGATATGGGGAAGATCGACACGCGGCCCGCGCCGGCCCCTCGAGCCACGCCTCCAGCTCGGACGGCCGGAACCGCACCGCGCGGCCGATCTTGAAGCCGGGGAGATCGGGACGTCGGACGGCGCGAACCGGGGCGACCGGCCCGATCCTGATCGGGGCGAGCGCTCCGTAGCGGATCAGCGGTAGAGCCTGGGCCGCGAGACGTTCAGGATTTCGCAGACGCCGCGAACTGTCAGCAGCGGCCGAGTTCCTCCGTCCGGCTCGGAGAGTTACCTGAGGGCTCAATGCAGCTCACCGAGTCAAGTGAGGCGGCGCCGCACGCCCGACGCAGCAACAGTGACACCAACCGCAGCGAGGTCGAGCATCCCCGACTGCGACCAAGCCAACAACAGCGAGCCGGTCGAGGTGCCCGTGCGCGTCAAGCTCTCCGAGTAGCCCGCTAGGCGGCTACCGCCACCGGTTCAACCGACCGGCCGCGGCGCTGCGTGTCGCGGAACCCGTGAGCCAGTGCAACACGTGAGGTACCGAATTACGTGGGCGCCCGTACCGCGTGGCAGTTTTCGCGCGTCGACCGCTGGGATCGTGCTCGCCGACACCCTCCGCCTCCTCGTCAACTTGGTGACGTGATGCTGAGCTTCGGAGCCCGCTACCTGAGCAGCCTGACACACGTCCCTTCCGGCACGTCGAGGTCGATTCCGTCGACGGGAGGTGATCTCGCCGTACCGCTCGACGACGCCGCGGCGCCGGATCGCGTTGAGGCGCCGGTCGAGTGGTCTCGTCGGGCGTCGGGAATCACCTTGTAGTCGGAGCGGCGGGGCAGAAGTCATCGCGGCGCCGACAGGTCAACGCCGCGGCGCCGGCGACCGCCAGCGAGGCGAGCGAGAGCGCGAGTGCGCCGATGAGTGTCCAGCCGCCGAAAGCGGCAGGGCGGCCGGTTCCGAGCCGCTCGAGCGCGGGGCCGACGCCGCCGGAGTCGCCGGCGAGCAGGACGCCGCCCTCGTACTTCCCGTCGGACGTTCGGCGCGCGTCGACGCGAACCTCGCTCGGCCGCGCGTCGACCGAGACGATGGCGGCGCGCAGGGCGGTGGGGTCTCGGAGCGGACAGGCGAGCAGCGCCGACTGCCGGTAGCGCTCGACGGCGTAGCCGTCGGGTTCGAACCGGCAGCCAGCGAGCTCGCGGCCGCCTGCGCCGAGGAGGACGAGCGAGACGCGCGCGCTGGCGGCGTTGACGCCGAGGACGACCCGGACAGCGTA
>DASQNG010000222.1:0-13495 GCA_035645095.1 Gaiellaceae bacterium
GTCACCCTCACCGCCACCGCAGCGGCAGGCTCCCGCTTCACCGGCTGGTCGGGCGCCTGCAGCGGCACCGGCTCGTGCACGGTGACGATGTCGCAGGCGCGCTCGGTGACGGCGACGTTCGTGCCGGTGTTCACGCTCACCGTTTCGAAGAGCGGCTCGGGCGCGGGCACGGTCGCGGGTTCCGGCATTGACTGCGGCTCAACCTGCTCCCTCTCGTACGACGACGGCACCGGCGTCACGCTGACCGCCGCCACCGCGTCCGGCTCCCGCTTCACCGGCTGGTCGGGCGCCTGCAGCGGCGCCGGCACCTGCACCGTCGCGCTCGACCAAGCGCGTAGCGTCGACGCCATGTTCAGCGTCGCGTCCGGCCTCGAGCCTGCGACCGACGTGACGGGCGGCCCGACGACGGGCGAGCAGCACGAGCTCACCGTGCGGCGCAACGGCAGCGGCACCGGGGCTGTCACCGGCCACGCGATCGACTGCGGTGCGAGCTGCCACGCAGAGTACGAGGCCGGGACCTTCGTCGTGCTCACGGCCACTGCAGGCCGCGGCTCCCGCTTCACAGGGTGGGCCGGCGCCGGGTGCTCCGGCACCGGCGCGTGCACGATCCACATGTCAGGGGCCCGCGAGGTCACTGCCACCTTTGTGGCGCAGCACTTTCTCAAGGTCCGCACCGGCGGTTCGGGCGAGGGCCGCGTCAGCGGCGTCGCCGCAGCCATCCGCTGCGGCCGTGACTGCGAGTCCAAACTCGACCACCTGACGACCGCCACTCTCACGGCGACGCCCGCTGCGGGCTCCCGCTTCGACGGATGGCACGGCGCCTGCACCGGAACGGGCGCCTGCAGGGTGTCGATCACAGAGGCGCGTCGAGTCGTGGCGACGTTCTCCCGCATCGTTCCGCTGCGCGTCCGCGTAGAGGGGTCTGGAACCGTCGTCTCATCCGACGGCGGGAGCTGCCGCACAGACTGCCGCAGCGACCTCCCCACGGGGCGCACGGTGACACTCGTCGCGAAGCCCAGCGCGGGCTTCTGGTTCAGCGGCTGGACAGGGTCCTGCCACGACGCCGTACGCACCTGCACGGTCAAGGCGGACGGCGCGCAGCACGTGCGGGCCCTCTTCGTCCGGGAGCTCGACCTCGCCCTCAGCGCGACAGGTGGGCTCGTCTTCCATCTCCCGCACGAGCAGGCGACGCTCGGTGCGAGCGTGCACTGGCGCGGGCGGCCGCTCGCGAACGCGGAGATCCGCGTGAGGCTGGCCTGCCCCGCGGGCGTCACCTTCCGGTCGCTCCGCACCGACAGCAGCGGCCGCTCCGACTTCACGTTCGGGCAGGAGATGCCGAACGAGCGCCGCCTCGTCTCCTGCCGTGTCACGGCGACCGTCACCCACCGCGGCCGCACGGCCTCTGCGTCCCCGCGCTACCTCCGCTTCATCCACCCGCTCTGGATCGAGTCCCGCGGCGCACCGAACGGCCGCACGGCCGTCCGCATCTGGGGTCGCGCCGGCGAGCACGTGACGCTGCGCGTGAACGGCCTCGGCATCGCCCACGCGCGCATCGGCCGCAGCGGCTGGGTCGACTTCGTCTCCGCGCAGATTCGGCCGGGGACAACCCTCTCCGTCAGCGGCGAGGCCGGGCACCACTCGCACACGATTCGCGGCTAGCCCCGTCCGAGACGGGCTCGGCAGCCGTGCGGGCGGGCGACAGAAACAAGGGGCTCATGTTCCACGACGGCCCGCAGCACGTCGACGAGCTCGCCGGGCCGGCCGCGAACGCCAGTTACCAATGTGCGGTGACACGTCGCCGTTCCCGCTGCGGTTCTGTCACCGATCGTCAGGGGGAGGGGACGCGGCCCAGGCCGCGTCCCCTCCAGCGCTTACTCGTACTGGAGCGCCCGCAGCACGTTCAGCCGCGCGGCACGTCTGGCCGGCAAGATCGCCGAGAGGATGCCGGCCACGGTCGCCAGGACAACGAAGACGGCGATCGATGCGTAGGGCACCGCGAAGGTCAGGCCCTGGTCGGAGAGCATCTGCGTGACGAGGAAAGCGAGCGCCGTGCCGAGCGCGATCCCGAAGGTCGCCCCGATCAGCGCCGTGACGACGCTCTCGTGCCGGATCATCCGGCGCACCTGGCGGCGGGTCATCCCGACCGCCCGCAGCATCCCGAGCTCACGAGTCCGCTCGAAGACCGAGAGGACGAGCGTGTTCACGATCCCGAAGAGGCTGACGATCACCGACAGGCCGAGCAGCGCGTAGACGATGTTCAGCAGCTGGTTGAAGGCCGCGATCCGCGCGTCGCGGAACTCCTCGCGCGTCTGCACCTCCGCGTTCGGGAAGGCGGCGAGGCCCTGCTCGAGCTGACGCGTCACGCCCTCGGACGGTTCGCCCTCGACGTTCAGCAGGGTGTAGTCGTTCCCGTTGCTGGCAAACGCGCCGTCGAACGTGTCGAGGGAGATCGAGATCTCGCCGAACGGGGAGCCGCCTGTCGGCTCCTCGAAGATGCCGAGCACCTCGAGCTCGAGCGTCTCGCCCTTCGGCGTCTGCACGATCAGTGGCGAGCCCACGGCGAGGCGCTGATCCTCGGCGTACGCCTCCTTCAGGAAGGCGCCGTCGCGGCCGAGCCGGCCTGGCACGTCGTCCGAGCCGCTCAGCCAGGTGGTGTGGATCACCTGCGCTAGATGCTCGTCGACGCCGTTGACGACGACGGTCTCGTCGCCGACCTCGCCTTCCCCGCTGCGGAGTTCCGAGACGGCCTCGACGCCGGTGACACGGGCCGCCGCCTGTGCGGCGGCGGGTGGCAGCTGGCCGCCATTGCCGACGATCGCGTAGTCAGCGACGAAGAGCTCGTTCACCGAGTCGGAGAACGTCGACTTCGAACCCTGGCCGAGCACCGCGACGAACGTGATCACGGAGAGCCCGATCATCAGGGCGCCGGCGGTGGCTGCCGTGCGGCTGGGGTTGCGGCGGGCGTTCTGCCGCGCCAGCTCGCCCGCGTAACCGCCGATGCGGGCGCCTGGAGCGCCGAGCAGCGAGGCGAGTGGGCCGATCAGCTTCGGCGCGAGCATCGAGAGGGCGCGGAAGGCGAACACTGCGCCGATCCCGAAGACGATCAGCCGGGTCTTCGTCCCCGCCGAGTCGGCTAGCACGCCGTAGCCGAGGAGCGCCGCCGAGGCGGCCACGACGGCCGCCGTGCCCACGTCGCCGAAACGGGCGTACCGCGACGGCGGCAGCGCCGCGCCCTCGCGGACGGCGGCGATCGGCTGGATCCGCGTCGCACGGATCGCAGGCCGAAGGCTGGCTGCCACGGCGATAACCGTCCCAACGAGCAGGCTGACGATCGCCGTGCGTGGCGCGATCACGAGACCGGTGGACGGTAGGTCGACGCCGAGCGCGCCGAGCGCCGCGTACAGCCCCTTGGCGAGGCCGGTTCCCGCGAAGAGGCCGACCACCGAGGCGACGAGACCGATCGCGGCCGCCTCCAGCACGACCGAGCGCAGCACCTGCCGGCGCGACGCCCCGAGGGTGCGGAGCGTCGCCAGCTCGCGGATCCGCTGGGCGACGGTGATCTGGAACGTGTTCGCGATCACCTTCGCGCCGACGAACAGCGCGACGGCGGCGAAGCCGAGCAGGAAGTTGCGGAGGAACGACAGCCCGCCCTGGGTGGACTCGCTGTCGGACGCCGCCTGCGCGGCCGCAGTCCGCACGTGGGCGGTCTCCGGCAGCACCGGCGCAACCGCGCGGACGAGCTCCGTCGGCGTGACGCCCTGCTGCGCGGCGAGGCGGATCGTGTCCAGTTCACCCTGCTTCCCGTACAGCTCCTGCGCGGTCGCGAGGTCGAAGACCGCGATCGTCGAGCCACCGATGGAGTCGGCGCTGCCGAAGCGCACGATTCCGGTGACCTCGTACTCGCGCAGCGGCCCGTCGCCGTAGGCCGAGACGGAGTCGCCGACGGCGATCCCCTCGTCCTCTGCGGTGGCCGCGTCGATCGCGATCTGCGTCTTCTCCTCCGGCCAGTCGCCGCTCGCGAGCTGGATCGGGCTGAGACTCGCAGCCGAGCCGTCGACCCCGAATGCGACGCCGCCGCGGCCGATTTCCTCGCCGTCCGAGCCGACGAGGCGCGCCTCGTCCTCGATCGATCCTTCCGCCGCCGCGACACCGGGAACGTCGCGGACCTCGTCGAGCACGTCCGCGGCAAACGACGGCACGACGCCGCCCATCTGCCCCTCGGACGTTGCGGCTTGAGAACTGATCACGGCATCTGCGGAGGTGTACGACTCCTCGTAGACGCCGTCGAAGCTCTTGGCCATCGTGTCGGTCAGGACGAGGCTGCCGGCGATCATCGCGACACCGAGGACGATCGCGAACGCCGTGAGCCCGGCCCGGAGCTTGCGCCCCAGCAGTCCCTTGAGTGCGACCGCGGTCATCGGGACGTCACCTCCTCGAGTGCCTCCAGGATCTCGGACGTTGCGGAGGGGCCGAGGTCCTTCACGATCCGGCCGTCGGCCAGGAAGAGCACGCGGTCGGCGATCGCGGCCGCGCGGGCGTCGTGGGTGACCATCACGGTCGTCTGGCCGAGCTCGGTGACCGACTCGCGGAGGAGCTCGAGAATCTCACCGCTCGTGCGGGAGTCGAGGTTGCCCGTCGGCTCGTCGGCGAACATCACCGTCGGCTTCGAGACAAGGGCACGGGCGATCGCCACGCGCTGCTGCTGCCCGCCGGAAAGCTCCGAGGGGCGGTGGCCGAGCCGGTCGCGGAGGCCGACCTTGGTCGTCAGCTCCTCCACCCAGGCCCGGTCCGGCTTCTCGCCCGCGAGGGAGAGCGGCAGCACGATGTTCTCGCGGGCCGTGAGCATCGGGAGAAGGTTGAAGAACTGGAAGATGAAGCCGATGTGCTCACGGCGGAGCCGTGTCAGCTGCTTGTCGTTCAGCTCGCCAATCGCGGTGCCGGCGATCCAGACCTCGCCCGAGGTGGCCTTGTCGAGGCCCGCGAGGATGTGCATGAGCGTCGACTTTCCGGAGCCCGACGGGCCCATGACGGCGGTGAGCTTGCCGCTCGCGACGTCGACCGAGACGCCAGCAAGCGCGTCGACCGCCGTCGAGCCTTCGCCGTAGCGGCGCGTGAGGTCGCTCGCCCGCACGATCGTCGTGGAGGAGACGACTCGCGTCTCCGGGCGAGTCTGCGTTGCCTGCATGTGGATCATCTCCTCTCGGGAGGTGGGGGTCGTCCCGAGAATCGCGCCCGCGTGGCGGCCCGGCGGTGCGGCCGGCAGGTGAACGTTGGTGCGGCCAGCCGCACCTACTGCTGCATTGGTGGTGCTGTTGCTCTAACCGGTGGCTCAGTCGGCGGCTCAGATCTCGAGCAGGATGACGTCGCTTGCACGCGACTGGCCTGCCAGGGTCGAACGGGAAGCGCGGTCGGTGTGCAAGGCGATGCGATGCAGACCAGGTGAGCAATGAGACTTCTCGCGGCAGTTCGGGGTTTGCGGACACGGGTGGGAGCCGTCTTCCACTTCTGTTGGGAGTGCGGCGCGACCGTCTCCTACACCACGGACGCAGGGTGCCCTGCGTCCTCTCGAACCCCGTGTTCCCCGGTGGCCCACCACGAGTCGAGCACGAGCTGCCGTCGCGGAGCCTCCGCGAGCGTCCTCCACCTGCAGCGAGCGTAAGAGCTCAGGTACTGGCGACGCGGCTGCTGAGCTTCCGCTTCGGCCATGCGGCTAGAACGGAGAGCCTGTGAGACCGCTCGGTGGACGCCACGGACGCGCCAACCGACCCTTCACACGTGAGCCGCCTGAAGACGACCAAAAACCCGTTACTCGCGTTCGATGTCGTCAGGCTGCCGTCTGCCCGGAGACACGCTGCGGCCGCGCACGAGCGCGACAGCGAGATACAGGGCGAGGCCGATCAGCGCGATCCCCGCAAGGGCGTAGACGACGCCGCTGTAGTCGCCGCCGGACGCATCGCCGTCGAGCGCGTCCGTGACATGCGCACGCCACCCGCCGGAGAAGGCGAGGAGGCCGTAGAACCCGACGAGGACGGGGCGGACACGGCGCAGCAGCGGGTAGACGACGACGCCGATCGCGACGAGCAGGAGCGTCAGCGCCGATGAGCCGAGTTGCGCGCCGACCGAGGAGCCGTTCTCCTTGTGCACGAGCGCGTCTTCGAGGAGGTGCGCGAGCATGACGACGAGGCCGCCCAGAAAGACTCGATAGGGCCAGCTTGCGAGCTCACGCCTGAACTTTCCGACCATGGGCATCTCCGGTTCTCCGTCGGGCGAGGGAGCTTCGCAGCCGAGCCTGCGCGTGGCAAGCGTAACGCCGCTTCTGGACGGCCCTCTGAGCACGCGCCAGCTTCTGCCAGCGTGGTACAGACTCCTCGAGGAAGCCGCTGCGCGGTCTGGTCTGTCGTAACGAGGTTGTATGTGCCGTCGCGGCGGCGAGTGGTAGAGGCCACCGGGAGATCCTGCGCAGCGGCACTCGAGCCTCCGCACCGCAGCAGTTCGCCAGCTACTGCACCGACCGTCGGCATCCCTTGACCTTGGGTTTTTCGCAGAGTGGAGTTACATTCGGCGGGTGCCAGGATCAGCGTCGCATGAGCAGTAGTTCGACTGTCCCGCCGACTCGCGGGGAGGCGAGCGGCAGGGATCTGCTCCTCGCGATCGCGCAGGGGACGGCGGGAACCGTCGGCGACGAGTTCTTCCAGTGCCTGGTCAAGCACTTGGCGCTTGCGTTCGACGCGGAAGTCGGATTCGTCGCGGAGGTAGTACCGGAGGATCGCGGCCGCGCCCGCTTCCTTTCTTGCTGGGAGGGCGGCCGGCTGGTGGAGGAGTCGTTCGAGTACCCGATGGCAGGCACGCCTTGCGCAGGCCTGGGCTCCGCCGACGTCGTGTCCTACCCGAGCGGCGTGATCGAGCGGTTTCCTGAGGATGAAATGGTGGTCGAACTCGGTCTCGACAGCTACCTCGCGGTGGCGCTGCGGGGTTCCGACGGCGCCCACTTCGGGCATGTTGGTGTGCTTGGGACGGCGCCGCTGTTCCCGAGCGACGACAACGTCGTGGTGATGAAGATCTTCGCGGCGCGCGCCGCAGCGGAGCTGGAACGGCGTCGGCAGGAGCGGGCGCTGCGGGAGCGGGAGGCGTTGCACCGCGCCCTTGCGGAGGAGCAGGCGGCGTTGAGGCGCGTCGCGACGCTTGTCGCAGCGGACGCGGCGGAGCAGGAGGTGCTGCGCGCCGTCGCCGCCGAGGTCGGGCTCCTGCTGGCGGCAGACGTGACCAGCGTCGTTCGCGCCCATGGTGATCAAGTCGAGATCGTGGCCGGGCGGAGCGCATCGCCTGACCGTGCCGTCCCGACCGGGCTGATCGTCGACATCGACCGCGCCACGGCGACCAGAAAGGCGCTTCAGACCGGCCGTCCCGCGCGCGCGGACGAGCGCGAGCTGACGTCGCCCGCCGCCGCCGGCATCATCGGCGAGCTGGGCATCACCTCGGCGGTCGCGGCGCCTGTCAGCGTCCGCGGCCGCCTCTGGGGCGCCGTCACGGCGGCACGCACCGGCGGCGAGCCGTTCCCGAGCGGGGCGGAGACGCGGCTCGGCCACTTCGCCGAGCTCGTCGCTCAAGCGATCGAGAACACCGAGGCGCGCGAGCAGCTCGCCGCGTCGCGCGCCCGCGTCGTGGAGGCGGGAGATGCCGAGCGGCGGCGACTCGAGCGCAACCTCCACGATGGCGCGCAGCAGCGGCTCGTGACGCTCTCGCTCTCGCTGCGAGTAGCCGAGGCCAAGCTTCACGACGATCCCGACGCCGCTGCCGTCCTCGCGCGGGCTGCGGACGAGCTGGCGCTCGCGCTCTCCGAGCTGCGGGAGCTGGCACGCGGGATCCATCCGGCCGTGCTCACCGACCACGGGCTGGGCGCGGCGCTCAACGCGCTGGCCACACGCGCGCCGCTGCCGGTGGATCTCGTGGTGACCCTCGGCGAGCGTCTCCCGGAGGCAGTCGAAGCAACGGCCTACTACGTCGTCGCTGAGGCCCTCACGAACGTGGCGAAATACGCAGACGCCACCGGAGCGACCGTCTCGGTCACGCCGGCGGATGGGCGTCTCCTGGTCGAGGTCCGCGACAACGGCGTCGGCGGCGTCAACATCGCGAACGGGTCAGGCCTCCGCGGACTGCGCGACCGTGTCGAGGCGCTGCGGGGAACGCTGCAGATCGAAAGCCACCCAGGGCGAGGGACGCTCGTCGCCGCAGCAATTCCGATCGTTGCCCCGCGGTAGCTCGGGGCAGCCCTCGCGGGGCAGCCCTCGCGGGGCAACTCGCCGCCGCCGTCGACACCACCGCACGGCCGAACTCGCGCTGGGTCGCGTCTCCGGGTGCTAGTGCGTATTGTCGCCGGTGCTTACCGTGACTGCCGACGACGGAGGTTGAGGATGCCCGCAAAGAAGAAGCAGAAGCAAGCCGCGGAGCCCGGAAAGGCGATCAAGCCGAAGAAGAAGAAGACGTCGCGCGGGAAGTGAGCCGGCCCCACTGAGAACAGCACGAAGCGTGTCGCCCCGAGCGCCCGTATGCTCGGGTCGCCGTGGGGCGGCTAGGCGGGTGCTGCGACGAACGCCTGATCCTCGCTCATCAATCCATGCTTCAGGCGTGGATCACGCGCGTCCACCCATCTGCCTCGCTTGTGGCGTGACGATGGTCCCGGCGGCACTGAGCGCACGAGAGGAACGCGGCGGCGACTGGATCTGCCTGGAGTGTGAGGAGACCGGCGAGCCGGATGAGGCCCGCTTCTTGCACACTCGCTCAGGAAACAGCGGTTGAGTTCGGCCCGCTGCGATCGGGCCGCCAGTAGACCGTCCGCTCGTAAGGCACCGTGGGGACTGGTACCGCTGCGCGCGAAGCGCTAATGTGAAGCGGCGTCAGCCGGAGGAGGAAGACGTTGAGGGGTTGGCCGTTCCGTGTCGTGCTCGCCGCGATCCTCGCGACGTCGCTGCTCGCGGCCGGTGCCTCCCCGGCGACCGCGCGTGTCTCAGCCGGCTCGCAGACGGCTACCGGGAGCGGCGGCGCAGCCGCGACGGTCGATGCGCTCGCGACGCGGGCGGCGCTCACGACTCTGCGGCGCGGCGGTAACGCGGTCGACGCCGCGGTGGCGGCCGCGGCCGTCCTCGGCGTGACCGAGCCGTTCTCGTGCGGGATCGGCGGCGGCGGCTTCCTCGTCTACTACGAGGCGCCGAGGCGGCCGGGCTGGAACCCGCACGTGTTCACCCTCGACCACCGCGAGCGGGCGCCCGCGGCGATGCGGCCCGACTCGATGATGGAGAGCGGCCGTGCGCTTGCGTTCAACGACGCGCGCTACAGCGGCCTTTCGGTCGGCGTCCCCGGCACGGTGCGGGGTTGGGTCGAGGCGATGCGGAGGTACGGCAGCCGCAAGGTGACCCTGGCGCAGGTGCTCGCCCCGGCGATCGGAGTCGCGCGCAACGGCTTCGTCGTCGATCAGACGTTCGTCGAGCAGACGCAGGGGAATGTTGACTACTTCGACGACGTCCCGGCGACGGCCTCGCTCTTCCTCGACCCCGACGGCACGCCACGCGACGTCGGCAGCACCTTCCGCAACCCCGATCTGGCGAAGACGTACGAGTCGATCGCGCGCGACGGCGCGTCGGCCTTCTACACCGGACCGCTCGCCGAGGCGATCGCGCGCACGGCCACCGCCCCGCCGGTGGCGCCGACCGCGAACCACAGGTGGCGCGCCGGCGTGATGACGACCGCCGACTTGCGCGCGTACGTGGCGCCGCAGCGGGCACCGACGCGTGTGCGCTACCGGGGCCTCGACGTCTTCGGCATGGGCCCGCCGTCCAGCGGCGGCTCGACCGTGGGCGAGGCGCTGAACATCCTCGAGAGCTACCCGCTCGGCGGGATGACGAGAGAGGCGGCGCTGCACGCGTTCCTCGAGGCGTCCCGCTTCTCGTTCGCCGACCGCGGCGCCTACCTCGCCGACCCCGACTTCTTCGACGTGCCGCTACGCGGCCTCCTCTCACAACCCTTCGCCGACGTGCGCGGCGGGCTGATCGGCGCGACGGCAGCGCGCTCGCCGGTCGCGCCCGGCGACCCCGTCCCCTTCCAGCGGAGCCCCACCGGCCGCGGCGAGGCGTCCGTTACCTCCACGCGCGCCGGCACCACCACGCACCTGACGGTCGCCGACGGCAGGGGGAACGTCGTCTCCTACACCTTCACGATCGAGTCGACCGGCGGCGCCGGCCTCGTCGTGCCGGGGTACGGCTTTCTCCTGAACAACGAGCTCACGGACTTCAACTTCGACTCGACCACGCACCCGAACCGGATCGAGGGGAACAAGCGCCCGCGCAGCTCGATGGCACCGACGATCGTGCTCCGCAACGGCAGGCCGCTGCTCGCAGTCGGTTCGCCGGGTGGCTCGACGATCATCACCACGGTGCTGCAACTCCTGGTCGACCGGCTCGACCTCGGGACGCCGCTGCCGCAGGCGCTCGCGGCGCCGCGCCTCACACAGCGGAACACCGCCTCCACGCTCGTTGAAGCCGAGTTCCTGCCGACGCCGGAGGCCGCGGCGCTCCGAGCCCGCGGACACACGCTCACGCTGTCGCCGGAGATCGGCGCCGCAACCGCGATCGAGTTCCTCGACGACGGTCGCCTCCTCGCCGCCGCCGAGCCGGTCCGCCGCGGCGGCGGCAGCGCGCTGACGCTCAGGCCGTAGCTTCGGTCACGAGCCGCTCGAGCGCGTGGCGGACGGCGCCGGGCTGTTCGAGCCAGGGGAAGTGGCCGCAGTCGGCGAGCAGCTCGACGCGTGCTCCCGGTATGAGCGCCGCGCTCTCCTCGCTGCGTGCCGGCGGGATCGGGCTTTCCCGGCCGTGGACGAACAGCGTCGGGCCGGCGAAGCGAGGAAGGGCGGAGACGAGGGTGCCGCGCTCGAAGTGGTCACGGATCGACGCAGACGTCTCCGCGTACACCGCGGGGCTCATCGTCATCGGCGGCATCGGCGGCGCCTGATCGGGACGGGCGAAGTAGTACGGCCAGACGAGCCGGAGCATCTCGATCATGTTCTCCGGCGAGCCCTCCCCCGCCAGGAGCCGCTCGTCGAGAGCCTGCACCGACTCGGCCGTCGCCGGCGGGAGACGCGCCGTCAGGTTCCGCTCGAGGTCCGCCTGGCCGCCGTCGGGGACTGCCCCGAGCGGGTCGACCGCAACGACGCCGAGCAGGCGCTCCGGGGCGGCAGCCGCCAGGTGCAGCGCCAGGTGCCCTCCCCACGAGTGCCCGACCGCCCACGCCCGCTCCACCCCGAGCCCGTCCAGAACCGCGAGCGCGTCGCCGACGTGCGCCTCGACCGTGAACGGGCCTTCCGCCGTCGACGGGGCGAGCCCGCGCTGCTGGAACCGGATCGTCTCCAGCAGGGGCGCGAGCTCTCCGGCGAGGCCCGCCGTGTAGTCGGACACGCCCGGGCCTCCGTGCAGCACCAGCGCGGACTCACCGGTCCCCTCCCGGTGCCCCTCGAGAAGGCCTCCTGCGCCAGTAACCGAAAACCTCGCCGCCACTCCACACGAGCTTAGATGCTGTCTAGAGCGTCACCTGTCTCCGCCGGTCGCTAGCCGGCTCCGCCCCGTGCGACGACGGCTGACCGAACTCCCGCTCCGCGCAGGCGGGGCAGTAGACGAGCACATCCACATCGTCGTCGACGCCAGGTCGGCGGCGCTGAGCGCCCGCCCGCCCGCCCGCCGCGCCGCCCTCCGCCTCGGCTCCGCACTCCTCGCAGCGCACGCGGGGAGGCTACCGCCGCCAGTGCGCGGGCGGGAGTGGCCGATCCGGCCGCGGCCGCGTCAAGCACGTACCGTTTGCGGCATGTCGAGAATGGAGCGGGATCCTGAACCCGGCCGAGCCGTTGCAGCGAGCTTGAGAGAGCTCGGCGTGAAGGGGATCCTTTCAAGGCAGCCGGGATGACGTACGTGACGCAGCCTCGCCTGCAAGGTGTCCGATTGCTGCCGCACTCGGCGGGCCTAGAGCAAGGCGCTGGATGAGGGCTGTCGTGTACGACCGATACGGGCCGCCGGAGGTGCTGCGGGTCGAAGAGGTCGAGCGACCCGTGCCGATGGCCGGCGATGTCCTCGTCCGGGTCCGCGCCAGCACGGCGAACCAGACCGACTGCCACGCGCGGCGGGCACGCCCTGTCTTCTGGCGGCTGCTCGCCGGCCTGCGGCGACCGAGGCCGAGCTGGAGGATCCCCGGCTCGGAGTTCGCCGGTGAGGTGGAGGCGGTCGGTGCCGCCGTCACCCGGTTCACGGTTGGCGACCGCGTGTTCGGCGTGCGGCAGGGAGCGAACGCGGAGTACGTGTGCGTGCGGGAGGCGGGCCTCATCGCGCCCATGCCCGCAGGAGCGAGCTTCGAGCAGGCGGCGGCGGTCAGCGACGGCTTCGTCCAGGCGCGGGCGCAGCTCCGGCGGGCAGAGGTCGGCGAGGGCACGAAGCTGCTCGTCTACGGCGCCTCCGGCTCGTGCGGCACGGCGGCAGTCCAGCTCGGCCGGCACCTCGGCGCTCGGGTCACGGCCGTCTGCAACACGAGGAACGTCGAGGTCGTGCGGTCGCTCGGCGCCGACGAGGTGATCGACTACCTCCAGGAGGACTTCGCGCGGAACGGCGAGACCTACGACGTGATCCTCGACGCCGTCGGCAAGCTCTCGTTCCTGCGGACGCGGCACTCGCTTCCCGCCGGCGGCCTCTGGGTGGCCACCGACGGCCTCCACAACGTCCTGCACGCCGCGTGGACGGGCGTGTTCCGCGACCGAAGGCTCGTCTTCGCGGGGGTTCGCGGACGGAGCCAGGAGGACGTCCTGCTCGTGAAGCGGCTGCTGGAGACGGGCGGGTACCGGGCCGTCATCGACCGCGTGTACCCCCTGGAGGAGGTGGTTGAAGCGCACCGCTACGTGGAGAGCTGGCAGAAGACGGGCAACGTCGTGCTCTCGCTCGAAAGATGAGGGCGGTGGCCAGCAAGCCGAGCTGGCCGCTCGCCGACGGCGCCTCCACGTCGCGCAGCCTGTCGCACGTCGAGCACATGCGCAGTCGCCGTCGTGGCGGTTCGGCGGGACGCTTCGTGCTCGAGCATCGGCGCCGTCTGCTCGCGGGAGAGGAGCGACTCACGTGCCACCCTGGTCAAGTCTCGCGGATCCCGCGCAGCCCAGTCGCAGCATGAGGTCGCAGGCCCGAGAGACGACGTGCGACACGAGCCTCAGAAGCCGCAGGAGCCGCAAGAGCCGCAAGAGCCGGAGGCGATGGTGTTCTGTTCAACCTGCGCTGTAGCTAGGAGGGGCCGAATGATGAGACGATCGGAGTGTGGACTCAGAGTGGGTGAAGTTGGCGCAGGAGCGGCTCTACGGCGGCGGCGAGTACTACGCCCTTTCAGCGGTGCTCGCGCCGGCGGCGGACGCCCTTGTGGCGGCTGCTGAGGTCGGGTTCGGTGACACGGTCCTCGACGTCGGTGCGGGCGACGGGAACGT
>DASQNG010000223.1:0-9514 GCA_035645095.1 Gaiellaceae bacterium
GAGGGCGCCCGCGAGCGCGACGGCCGCTCCCTCGGCAGTCGTCAGCAGCGCGAGCTGCCACCGCCGCGCGCCGTACCAGCGCAGCCTTCGCCGCGCCGCGAGCGCGTCCCGCCGCGCCGTCGCCGCCGCAAGCACCGCGAACGCGAAGAGGAGCGCCGCAGCCTGCCCGCCGACGAGCGAGAGGCGACTGCCCGCCCGCTCGGCGGCGGCCTGTGCGTCCCGGAGCTCCTCCACCGGCGCGACGACGTCGAAGGCCGTCGAGCGCGCCTGGAGCTCCGACCGCGCCTCCTCGACAGCGCCTGCGAAAGCGTCGACCTGCCACAGCCGCGGCGTCCCGGGTCGCAGCGGCGCCACCCACGCGTAGCTGCGGTAGACGGTCGCGAGCGCCGGCGCTGCCGCGATCGTCGCGACGCCCTCCGCGAGGAAGAGGGCCACCGGCGCCGGGCGGTGATAGCGGGCCGCCCGCGCGAGCGACGGGCTCACCTCGGCGTCCGCGAGGGCGTTGTCCGTCGGCGCGAGGAAGTCGCCGAAGAGGATGCGCGTCGTCAGCGCCGCCTCGCCCACCTCCACGAGCCGCAGCCCCGGCGGCTGCGGCACCCGGCCCGCGCCGCGGAGGCGCAGCACCTCACAGCGCCGCGGCTCGCACCGCTGCGGCAGCCGCCCCGCCCGGAGCTCCACCCAGCGCCCGAGCCCCTCGACCCCGCCGAGCCCGGCGAAGGTGCCGGCCAGCGTGCTCTCGCGCAGCAGCACGAGGCCCGTCGGAGCGCCGGCCCGCGCGCGGGCGAGCGCCCGCCGCGCACGCGCTGCGAGCGCCGGCTGCGGCTCCTCCGCCTGCCCGGGGACACCGAACCACACGGCCCGCAGTGACCGGGACCCGTCGGGGATGCGCTCGATCGCCTGGCCGACGGCGCGGTCCTGCGCCACCGTCGTCCCCACCTGCACGCCGAAAACGACCGCCGTCCCCGCCGCGATGCCCGCCCCGACGAGGAGCGTCGCCCCGGTGCGCCGCGCGAGCCTGCGCCGCGCCAGCCCGAGCGTGTAGAGGGCGGAGCGGAGCACGCGTCGAGCCTACGTCAGCCCGAGCGGGAGACGATGTCCGCGGCTGCGGCGACGAGGCCGTCGCGGCGGCCGACCTCGAGCTGCCGCAGCGCCTCCGGCGGCTCGGCGAGGCGCCCGAGGAGCTCTACCGTGCCGAGGCGCTCGGCGGCGGGCGCGACGAGCTCGAGCAGCTCCCCCGTCGGCGCCTCGCCGGCCGCCGCCGCCGCCCGTCGCTCGAGGTACTCGTCGCGGTCGAGCGGGCGCGCGGCCGGCGGAGCGGCGACGACGAGCGCCTGCAGGAGCGCCGCCAGCGCCGCCGAGCGCTCGACGTCCGTCGGCTGGTCCGGCATGCGCACCTCGAGCGTCCCCAGCCTGGGGTGCGGGCGGACGTCCCACCAGATGCGCGTGTAGTCCTCTCCGGTCGCCGCAATCGCGAGCTCCCACTCGCGTGGCGTCGCGAGCGGGGGCGGCGGCCCGCCGCGCGGGAGCTCGAGCAAGCGTCCGGCCCGCGCCGAGAGCGCGTCCATCTCCTCGCCCGCGAGGTACGGCGAGTTGACGGAAAGCGCGAGCACTGCCGGCAGCCACGGCAGCACCGCCTCCAGTCGCTCCAGGCACTCCTCGAAGCTGCCGCTGCCGACGTGGACGTGGAGCCCGGAGACGAGCTGCCGCAGGGCGCGGTCGCCCATCTCCTTCACCATCTGGACGTAGCGCGGCTCCGGGACGATCTCCTGCCGCTCGGGCAGCGCGAACGGGTGCGTGCCGGCGGCGGCGACCGCGAGCCCCTCGCGCTCGGCCGCCTCGCGCACGACGCGCCGCAGGCGGCGGAGCTCGGCGAGCACCTCGCCGGCGGTCGCACACGGCGGCGTGTTCGTCTCGACGACGGCTGCGAAGAGCTCCGTCTTCAGCCCGGGCGGCCCGAGGAGCCGCTCGACTTGGGGCGCCAGATCCCACGTCTCCGGGTCGACGAGGAAGAGCTCCTCCTCGACGCCGAGACTCAGCCGCCGGCCGAAGCCGCTACTTGCCGCGGACACCGTGGACCGGGCGTCCCGCGGCTTCCCACGCGTAGTACGACGCGCTCGGCCCGAAGCCGTTCTCGTACGCGACGACCCGTGGGTTCCGCCCGACCTCCATGGCGCGCTGCGCGTGCCACAGCAGGTTCGGGTCGTCCCGCTCCTCCCAGACGAGGATCAGGTGCGCCGCAGTCATGAAGTCGGCGACGAACGTGCAGCCGGAGGCCGGACAGGGGAACGGGTTCGTGCGGACGCAGAACCAGCCGGTGCGATCGGCGTCGCTCGCGTCGTCCCACAGCTGCTCGTCTTCCTCGACGAGTTCGTCCTCCAGCAGGAGGTTGCCCAGACGCGGCTCGGAGGGCTCCACGCCGGAAGGTTAGACGTGCAGCAGAGGCAGCCCCGAGAATGGCGGTATGGACAAGCGCGACGTTGCGGTGGTGCTGTCGGGCGGGGGGATGAACGGCGTCCTGCTCGAGGTCGGATTCCTGCAGCGGCTGCGGGAGAGCGATCTGTGGCCGCGGATCGCCCGGATCTACGGGACGTCCGCGGGCGCGCTGACGGGGCTGATGGCGGCGCTCGACCGCCTGGACGACCTCGAGGAGTTCGTCGTCGAGCTGCAGCCGGACGAGACGTTTCGGCCGCAGAGCCTGTGGCGCCAGCCCCTGAACGGGCTGCACCGGTACGAGCTGCCGGAGACGATCGCCGCCCGCATCGCCCCTGCGGCGGAGCTCGCCGCGGCCCTCAGCCACTCGCCGATGGAGCTCGTCGTCTTCGCGGCCGACGTGACCGGCGAGGAGGCGCACCGTGACGGGCTTTCGTACGAGCTCGAGTACTCGTCGCTGACGACGCCGCCCGAGGTCTTCGGCGCCGCCGTGATGGCGTCCGCGGCGATCAGCGCGCTCGTGCTCCCGCTCAGAGTCGGCGACCGGATCGCGACCGACGGGGGCTGGGTCCGCAACTACCCGCTCGCCCGCGCGACGCAGGACCCAGACGTCGAGCTCGTCGTCGCCTTCCGGTACGTGCCGCAGTACCCGCGGCTCGGGTCGGCCGGGGTCGCACGTCTGCGCGAGCGGCTGCAACGTTTCCGGGCGGTGCCGCCCGTGCGCGCGTTCATCGCCGAGCTGCAGGAGGCGGAGGAACGCGCGGCGCGCGGCGAGCCGGTTCATCTCGGCGACATGCTGATCCGCCTGATGCGTGTCGCGATCCAGCGCAACACAACCCTCGAGGAGCAGCTGGTCGCCGAACGCGAGGCTGCATGCGACGAGCTGTCCCGGCTGCGGGACGACGTCGTCCGGATCGCGAACGAGCACGCCCGCCCCGGCCGCCGTCGGCGCGCGGCGCAGGAGATCGAGGAACGGTTCGCGGCCACGACGCTGCCGCGCCGGGTGCAGCGCATCACCGTCCACGGGACGTCCGTCGGGCGCGGGCTGGACGCCGGGTTCCGGACGCACATGCCCTGGCCGGAATCCGAGAAGCAGGCGCTGATCGCGCGCGGCCGGCAGCTCGCGGACGATGAGCTGCGCCGGCACGACGTCGACGGCGCGGCGCAGGCGTCGTAGGTCCACGAGACCCGGCCCGCCGGAGGGAAGGCGGGCCGGGTCGCCGGGCCCCGGGTCTCGGGGGGCCGCGGGCGCTAGCCCTGGGGGGTGGCGGGCTGCCGCCCGAGCGTGGCGGTGAGGGTGCGCGTGCTCGCTCCGCGGTAGATGCGGAGGGTCACTCTCTCACCGGGCTCGTGCTTTGCGAGCACGTCTCGCAGCTGCTCGATCGACGCAACGCGCTCGCCCGCCACGGCGACGAGGACGTCGCCGCCGAGCGAGTAGCTCTGTCCCTCGACCACGGTGTCCGAGGTGCCGCCGCGGAGACCGGCTCGCGACGCGGGCGTCGCCGGCCCGACGCGCTCGACGAGGACGCCGCTGTCGACGGGAAGCCGGAACGTGCGGGCGAGCTCGGGGGTGATCGTCGTGCCGCCCAGGCCCAGCCACGCACGGTCGACCCTGCCCTTGTCGATCAGCTGCGCGACGACGTTCTTGACTGTGTTGGACGGGACGGCGAAGCCGATCCCGATGTTGCCGCCGGCGCCCGTCTCGCCGAGCCCGATCTGCGAGTTGACCCCGACGACCTCGGCGCTCCGGCTCAGCAGCGGCCCACCGGAGTTGCCGCTGTTGATCGGCGCGTCCGTCTGGATCACATGGTCGATCGGGTAGCCGTTCGGCGCGGTGATGCTGCGCTCCTGGACGGCGCTCACGATCCCCGCCGTCGCCGTCCTCGCGAGCCCGAACGGGTTGCCGATCGCGACAACGGGGTCGCCGACGCGCACGCGGTCGGAGTCGCCCAGAGGGAGCGGCGTCAGGCTGCGCGAGCTGGAGTCGACCCGTAGCACCGCGAGGTCGGTCGAGGGGTCGGAGCCGACGAGCCGCGCCTTCAGCGTGTCCTGGTTCGAGAAGCTGACCTCGATCGCGTCGGCGCCCTCGATCACGTGGTAGTTGGTGACGAGGTGGCCGGCCTTGTCGAGCACGAAGCCCGAGCCGAGCGCCTGCCGCGGGAAGGGGTCGAGCCCCGGGACGACCCGGTAGGGCAGGTCCTCCCGCGTTCGCGTCGTCGACGTGATCTGCACGACGCCGGGCGCGGCGCGGGCGAAGACGTCTGCGACCGACAGGCGATCCTCAGCGGCGGCGGGGGAAGCGGCCGCAGGAATCGGGGAGGAAGTCACCACGGTCGTGGTACCGCCGCCGAGGTCGCCGGTAAGAGCGACGCCCCCCAAGACGACCAACCCGCCCACGACTGCGGAGGCGACGAGGCCGAGTCCCTGGAGGACGGCGCGATGTCGGTTCACGCCAACGGTTGTACCCAGGCCGTCTTAACGCTGACTGAGCCGCGCGTTAAGCGTTCGTTGTGCGGCGCCGGTGCGTCAGGCCAGTGCGGCTGTCTGCACCGTCTGCTCGCGCTCGGCGCCGAGTGCCGCGTCGAGGCGCTCGCGCAGCTCGCCGCTCGCGTGGAGCTCCTCGACGATGTCGGCCCCGCCGACGAGCTCGCCACCGATGAAGACCTGCGGGATCGTCGGCCAGCCCGAGAGCGCAGAGAGCTCCTGCCGGATCTGCGGGTCGGGCAGCACGTCGACTGCGGTCACGGGCGCGCCCGCGTCGAGCAGCGCCCGCAGCGCGCGGTCTGAGTTGCCGCAGAGCGCGAACTGGGGCGTCCCCTTCATGAAGAGGCTGACGGGCGCCTCCGAGATGATCGACTGGATCCGGTCGCGAAGCTCGCTCATGCCGTTCCTCCATCGTGGGTGGGTGGGGTGCGCGTCTTGATGCGCAGCTCGTGGATCGTCCCGTCGCGGAGCGGCTCGGCGAGCGCGTCGTAGACGAGCCGGTGCTGGTCGACCAGGGAGAGGCCGGCGAAGCGGTCGCTCTCGAGGACGACCTGGAAGTGGTCGCCGCCGCCCGTCCGGTCTGCGACCGAGAGCTCAGCCGCGTCAGGGAACGCGGTGCGCAGCAACTCTTCCAGCGCGGCGGCGACGGTCACGACCCCATCGTAGTCGTGCAGCGGGCGCGGGCCGCTCAGCCGAGCCGGGCGAGGGCGGCCGGCGCGTCACCGCGCTCGTCCTCGTTGCCGCCGTAGGTCGCAGCGAGGACGAGCGCCGCCACGACGGCGGCGGCGGCGAGCAGCACGAGCGAGACGACAGCGGCGAGGCTCACGGCGCTGCTCCTACCCCGGCGGCGCCGACGACGAACACGGCGTTTGCTCCGGGTCGGGCCGCGGTAGGTACGGCGCCGTGACGACCTTCGGCTACTGGCTCTCGTCCGAGGAGCACCCGCCGCTCGACCTCGCGCGGAACACGCGTCGCGCGGAGGAGCACGGGTTCGAGTTCGCACTGATCTCCGACCACTTCCACCCGTGGATCGACGCGCAGGGCAACTCGGCGTTCGTCTGGAGCGTGCTCGGCGGCATCGCGGTGCAGACCGAGCGGATCCGCCTCGGCACCGGCGTCACGTGCCCGATGATCCGGACCCACCCCGCGATCGTCGCCCACGCCGCCGCCACCTGCGCCGTGATGTTCGAGGGCCGCTTCTTTCTCGGCGTCGGCACCGGCGAGAACCTGAACGAGCACGTGACCGGCGCACGCTGGCCCGCGCCGGACGAGCGGCTGGAGTTGCTCGAGGAGTCGATCGAGGTGATGCGCGCGCTCTGGACCGGCGACGAGGTGACGCACCGCGGGAAGCACTACACCGTCGACCACGCGAAGCTGTACACGGTGCCCGACCGGCCGATCCCGATCGCCGTGGCGGCCGCCCAGCCGCTCGCGGCCAAGCTCGCCGGTCGCCTCGGCGACGCGCTCGTGAACATCGCTCCCGACGAGGAGATCGTCTCGACCTTCCGCGAGGCCGGCGGCGACGGCCCCCGCTACGGCCAGGTGCGGCTCTGCTGGGCGGAGGACGAGGAGGAGGCGAAGGAGACGGCCTTTCGGCTCTGGCGCCACTCCGGCATCGGCGGCACGATCAACCAGGAGCTGCCGCGGCCGTCCGACTTCGACGCCGTGTCCGAGAGCGCGACGAAGGAGTCCGCGACGGAGGGGCTGCCGTGCGGTCCCGACCCGGAGCCGATCGTCGCGCTCGTCCGCGAGTGGGAGGCCGCCGGCTTCGACCACGTCGCGCTGCACCAGATCGGGCCGGACCAGGAGGGCTTCTTCCGCTTCTGGGAGCAGGAGCTCCGCCCCCGGCTCACCGCGTAGCGGCGCCGGCGCCGCCCGCCCATGTCCCGCCCTCCCACGGCGGGGTCAGCACCCGGACCTGTCCGCTGCGGCGTGCCGAGAGGCTCGGGTACGTTTTGGGCGATGGCCGCCGATCCGTTCTCCGCCCGCTCGCAGCTCCGGATCGACGGGCGGGAGGTGGAGCTCCACCGGCTCGACGCGCTCCAGTCGACCTACGACGTCGCCCGGCTGCCGTACACGCTGCGGATCCTGCTCGAGAACGTCCTCCGCACCGGCACGGAGGCGGACGTGGAGGCGGTGGCGACGTGGGTCGCGCGCGACGAGCCGAGCCGCGAGATCGCCTTCGCGCCGGCCCGCGTGCTGCTGCAGGATTTCACGGGCGTCCCGGCCGTCGTCGACCTCGCGGCGATGCGGAACGCCATGGCCGACCTGGGCGGCGACCCGGCGAAGATCAACCCGCTGATCCCGGTCGAGCTCGTGATCGACCATTCCGTCCAGGTGGACGAGTTCGGGACGCGCTTCGCCTTCCGCCGGAACGTCGAGCTCGAGTTCTCCCGCAACCGGGAGCGCTACGCCTTCCTCCGCTGGGGGCAGGGCGCGTTCCGCGACTTCAAGGTCGTCCCCCCGGGCACCGGAATCGTCCACCAGGTCAACCTCGAGTACCTCGCCCGGGTCGTCGAGCTGCGCGACGGGGTCGCGTTCCCGGACACGCTCGTCGGCACCGACTCGCACACCACGATGGTGAACGGGCTCGGCGTGCTCGGCTGGGGCGTCGGCGGCATCGAGGCGGAGGCGGCGATGCTCGGCGAGGCGCTCTCGATGCTCGTGCCCCAGGTCGTCGGCTTCAAGCTGACGGGTCGCCTGCCCGAGGGCGCCACGGCGACGGACCTCGTGCTGACGGTGACCCAGATCCTGCGCCGTACCGGCGTCGTCGGGAAGTTCGTCGAGTACTTCGGCCCCGGCCTCGCCGGCCTGCCGCTCGCCGACCGCGCGACGATCGGGAACATGTCGCCGGAGTACGGCGCGACCTGCGGCTTCTTCCCGGTCGACGACGCGACGCTCGACTACCTGCGCCTCACCGGCCGTCCGGCCGACCACGTCGCGCTCGTCGAGGCGTACTGCAAGGAGAACCTGCTCTGGCACGACCCCGAGGAGGAGCCGACGTACTCGGAGGTCGTGGAGCTCGACCTGTCGACGGTGGAGCCGAGCCTCGCCGGCCCCCGGCGCCCGCAGGACCGCGTGCCGCTGGCCGACGCGAAGTCGTCGTTCCTCGAGACACTCGGCACGTTCGGCACGGACTACCGGAACGGCAGCTCGGACAAGGCGGTCGCGGACACCTTCCCCGCGAGCGACCCGACCTCCGAGCAGCAGCCGGGCGGCGACTCCGAGCCCGAGCCGGAGCGCGCGCCGGTCGCGACGGAGCCGCCCGGGCACCACCGCGTCGCCGTCGCCGGCGAGGAGTACGAGCTCGACCACGGCAGCGTCGTGATCGCCGCGATCACGAGCTGCACCAACACCTCCAACCCGACCGTGATGCTCGGGGCAGGGCTGCTCGCGAAGAAGGCGGTCGAGCGTGGCCTGGAGCGACAGCCGTGGGTGAAGTCGAGCCTCGCCCCCGGCTCGAAGGTCGTGACCGAGTACTACGAGCGCGCCGGCCTGACGCCGTACCTCGAGGAGCTCGGCTTCCACACCGTCGGCTACGGCTGCACGACCTGCATCGGCAACTCGGGACCGCTCTCGGAGCCGATCTCGCAGGCGGTGACGGAGAACGACCTCGTCGTCTGCTCCGTCCTCTCCGGCAACCGCAACTTCGAGGCACGCATCCACCCGGAGGTCAAGGCGAACTACCTCGCCTCGCCGCCTCTCGTCGTCGCCTACGCGCTTGCCGGACGGATGGACGTCGACCTCGTCAACGAGCCGCTCGGACGCGGCCGCGACGGCGAGGACGTCTACCTCCGCGACATCTGGCCGACGTCCGAGGAGGTGGCGGAGACGGTTGCGGCCGCGGTGCAGGGCGACATGTTCCGCTCCACCTACGCCGACGTCTTCACCGGAGACGACGAATGGCGCTCGCTGCCGGTGCCCGAGGGCGAGCTCTTCGCCTGGGAGCCGGAGTCGACGTACGTGCGGCAGCCGCCGTACTTCGAGGGCATGTCCCCCGCGGCCGAGCCCGTCGACGACATCGTGGGCGCCCGCTGCCTCGTCGTGCTCGGCGACTCCGTCACCACCGACCACATCTCACCGGCCGGCGCGATCAAGCCGGACTCGCCGGCCGGCCGCTACCTCGTCGAGCACGGCGTGGAGCGGAAGGACTTCAACTCCTACGGCTCGCGGCGCGGCAACCACGAGGTGATGGTGCGCGGCACGTTCGCGAACGTCCGCCTGCGGAACCTGCTCGTGCCCGGCTCGGAGGGGACGTGGACGCTGCACCTGCCCTCGGGCGAGGAGGCGACGATCTACGAGACCTCGGAGCGCTACCTGGCGGAGGGCACCCCGCTGATCGTGCTCGCCGGCAAGGAGTACGGCTCCGGCTCGTCGCGCGACTGGGCCGCGAAGGGGCCCAACCTGCTGGGCGTGCGCGCGGTGATCGCCGAGAGCTACGAGCGCATCCACCGCTCGAACCTGCTCATGATGGGCATTCTGCCGCTGCAGTTCCGCGACGGCGAGAGCCCGACGACGCTCGGCCTCACCGGGCGCGAGACGTTCTCGATTGAGGGCGTCGAGAACGGCGAGGCGCGCGAGGTGGCGGTGCGCGCCGACG
>DASQNG010000224.1:0-2245 GCA_035645095.1 Gaiellaceae bacterium
GGCTACGTCGGGGCCGTCGCCATCGGCTCGGTCTCGAAGGGGCTCCCCGCGGGCGCGCGGGTCCACGTGCGCGTTCGTCCGGGGGACTTCGTCACCCCTGCCGACGTGCTCGTCTCGATCTGGCCGGCGGAGCTGGCGGACGAGGCCCGCGCCGCGCGGGTACGCGGGGGCGTGGCGCTCGCAGCCCAGCGCACCGACACGCAGGATCTACGGTTCGGGCTCCGGCAGCTCGGGGACGTGGCGCTCCGCGCCCTCTCGCCGTCGCTGAACGACCCGACGACAGCAGTGACGTGCCTCGGCTACCTGCGCGCCGTCCTCGAGGAGCTGGCCGTTCGGTCGTTCCCGGCGCGCGTCCGCCGCGCCGGGGAGGACGAGCCGCTCCTCGTCGTGGAACGCGCCTCGTTCCAGGAGCATCTGCAGCCGCTGGTCGAGATCGGCATGCACGCGACCGCGGAGCCTCGCGTGCTGGAAGCCGTCCTCGCGACGCTCGAGAGCGTGGAGTCGCGGGCGCGAGAAGCGGGAGCGCTCGAGCACGCAGCGGTCGCCGCGGACGCGCGCGCCGGTGTGGTCGCCGCGGGGGAGCCTGCGTCCGCGTAGAGGAGGCCGCCGCGTGTCGCGCCGCGGCGGGCCGGAAACCGACAGAGCGTGTGCTCCTCCGACCCCGCCACGACGTGAGCCGGCCCGCGGCACACGAAGACGTGGTCGAGCAGCGCCTGGCGGTGCTGAGCGAACGGCTCGATCCGTTCATGGCGTGGCTGGGCGTCCTCTTCGCGCTCCTCGTCGGTTACGAAATCGCAGTGGAGCTCGATCCGGAGGCGGCTCGGGTGGCGACCGCAGTCGGGTGGACGATCTGGGCGGCGTTCCTGCTCGAGTTCCTCCTGCAGCTGTCGCTCGCGCCGCGGAAGCTGCGTTTCCTCCGGCGCCACTGGTTCCAGGTGCTCGCCCTCCTCGTGCCGACGCTGCGGGTGCTGCGCTTCCTGCGGCTGCTCCGGCTCGGGCGCGCGCTTCCTGCGGCGCGGGTGGCTTCGGCCTCCTACCGCTCGCTCGGCACGGCGCGCCGCGTGGCCCGCTCACGGCTCGGGTACATCGTCGCGCTCTCGACCGTGGTCACGATCGCGACGGCCGAACTCGCCTACCTGTTCGAGCGCGACGCCGAGGGCGGGGTGTTCGAGGGCTTCGGCGACGCGCTGCTCTGGTCGGCGGCCGCCGTCTTCGGGCAGAACGCCGACCCGGTGCCGGTGACGGTGGGTGCGCGCCTCGCGATGATCTTCGCGTTCGTCGTGGGCGTGGCGGTGACGGGCTCGATCGCGGCGACACTCGGCGCCTGGTTCATCGACGAGCGCCGCGAGCGGGCGGAGGTGCAGGAGCCGTGACCGGCTGCGGAGCCGCACCGGCAGGAAGCGTGGGGTGATCGCGCTCGTCTCGCTCTTCGTGATCATCGTCGGGTCGATGATCGTCGTGCGCATCGCGACCGCGATGCTCGTCCTGACCGGGCTCTCCCCGGAGGTGGCCAGGTTTCAGGCGCGCTCCGCGCTTACCGGTGTCGGCTTCACGACCTCCGAGGCCGAGTCCGTCGTCGGCCACCCCGTTCGCCGGAAGATCGTGATGACGCTGATGCTGATCGGGAGCGCAGGCGTCATCACCGCCGTGGCCACGCTGATGCTCTCGTTCGTCGGCGCCGGCGGCGGGGAGACGGCGGTGCGGGCGACCGTGCTCCTGGCCGGGCTGCTGGCCCTTCTGCTCCTCACCCGCAGCCGGCTCGTCGACCGGGCCCTCTCGCGGGCGATCCAGCGCGGCCTCCGCAGGTGGACGACGTTGGACCTGCGCGACTGGGACGCGCTGCTCCATCTCGGCGACGAGTACGCGGTCAGCGAGCTCCACGTCGCCGACGACTCCTGGTTGGCCGGCCGCACCCTCGACGACCTCTCGCTCCGGAGCGAGGGGATTCGCGTCCTGGGGATCGCGCGCCCCGACGGCACGTACTTCGGCGCCCCCATCGGTACCGCCCGCGTCGCGGCGGGGGACATCGTCGTCGTCTACGGGAAGCGCGCCGCGATCGAGGCGCTCGGCCTGAGGCCCGCGGGGCCAGAGGGAGACGCAGAGCACGCCCGAGCCGCGGCGGCGCTCAGAGCGTCCGCGCCGGCGCCGGCGGAACCCGGTGAGCGGCTGCGCTGACTCGCCGTCGCCTGCGGACGGCTCGGCGGCGGCTGCCGGTCGACACCTCCGGAGCCGGCGCGCCGCGCTG
>DASQNG010000225.1:0-7726 GCA_035645095.1 Gaiellaceae bacterium
GCGCCGTCGGAGGGGTCGTCGCCCAACGTCCGCGGCAGCGTCAGCAGCTGCACCGCCTGCTCGAGCGTCACGGTCTCCGGCGACATGGTCTTGAACAGCGAGGCAGTGCGCGGCTTGCCCTTGTCCCCCTCGGGCAGCACCTCCGTGACGTACGGGCCGTAGCGCCCGTCCCGGGCGACGAGCTCGCGGTTCGTCTCGGGATGCTTCCCGAGTGGCTGCTCCGACGAGGGCCGCTCCAGCAGCTCCAGAGCTCGTTCGGCCGTCAGCTCGTCCGGCGGGAGGTCATCCGGGACCGAGGCGGTGCGGTCACCCTGCTTGAGGTACGGGCCGCTGCGCCCGATCAGCACGTGCGCGTCGAGCCCCGGCACCGGTACCTCGATCGCGGTCAGCTCGCTGCGCTGCTTCTCGTCGAGCGAGGCGACGAGGGCCTTCAGCCCGCGCCCGTCACCCGCGCCGAAGTAGAACCGGCCGAGCCAGTGGGTCCGTTGCTCGTCGCCGGCGGCGATCCGGTCGAGATCGCTCTCGAGCCGCGCGGTGAAGTCGTAGTCGACGAGCTCGTTCATGTGCTCCTCGAGCAGCTGGACGACCGCGAATGCACGGAACGACGGCACGAGCGCCGTGCCCTTCTTGAACACGTAGCCGCGATCCACGATCGTGCCCATGATCGACGCGTAGGTCGAGGGGCGTCCGATGCCGCGGTCCTCGAGCGCTTTCACGAGCGTCGCCTCGGTGTAGCGTGCGGGCGGCGTCGTCGCGTGGCCGTGCGGCTCGAGCGTCGATGCCGTGAGCGCCTGGCCGACCTCGAGCTTCGGCAGGTGCCGCTCCTCGTCCTCGGACGGCTCGTCGCGCCCGGCCTCGTAGGCGAGCAGGAAGCCAGGGAACGTGATCACCGTGCCGGACGCGGCGAACTCGGCATCGTCGCCCTCCTCCGTGACGGCCCCCAGGCGGATGGAGACGGTCTGTCCGGCGGCGTCCTTCATCTGCGAGGCGATCGTCCGTTTCCAGATCAAGTCGTAGAGCGAGAGCTCGTCGCGCGTCAGCTGGGCGGCGACCTCGTCGGGCGTCCGGAAGGAGTCGCCGGCCGGGCGAATCGCCTCGTGCGCCTCCTGGGCGTTCGCCACCTGACGCGCGTACTGGCGCGGTGCCGCTGGCACCGTCTCCGTCCCGTACATCTCGCGCGCCTGCGCGCGCGCCGCGGCCAGCGCCGTCTCCGACAGGGAGACGGAGTCGGTGCGCATGTAGGTGATGTAGCCGTTCTCGTAGAGCCGTTGGGCCACGCGCATCGTGGTCTGCGACGAGAACCTGAGCTTCCTGCTCGCGTCCTGTTGCAGCGTCGACGTCCGGAACGGCGCGGCCGGCCGTCGCGTGTACGGCTTCTCCTCGACCGAGCGCACGACGAACGGGCGAGCTCGCAGGCGGTCGGCCAGCTCCGTCGCGCGCTGCTCATCCAGGACCAAGGTTCCTTGCCGGGCCACGCCGTCGGGCCCGAAGTCGCGGCCCTGCGCGACTCGATCTCCGTCGACGGCGTGGAGGCGCGCGTCGAAGGTGCCGGGTTCGAATGTGCCGAGGAGATCCCAGTAGGAGGCGGAGACGAACGCCATCCGCTCGCGCTCCCGCTCGACGACGAGCCGCGTCGCGACCGATTGCACGCGGCCGGCGGAGAGGCCGCTCGTGATCTTCCGCCAGAGAACCGGGGAGACCTCGTAGCCGTAGAGGCGGTCGAGGATCCGACGCGTCTCCTGTGCGTCGACGAGGCGGTCGTCGATCTCGCGCGTCTCGTGGAGCGCACGCTCGATGGCGCCCTTCGTGATCTCGTGGAACACCATTCGCCGAACGGGCACTTTCGGCTTCAGCTCCTGAACGAGGTGCCATGCGATCGCCTCCCCCTCGCGGTCCTCGTCCGTCGCGAGCAGGAGCTCGTCGGCGTCCTTCAGCTTCTTCTTGAGGTCGGCGACGACCCGCTTCTTGTCGGCGCCCACGACGTAGTAGGGCTCGAACGCGCTGTCGATGTCGATCGCGAGCCGGCCCCACGGCTCCCCCTTGATCGCGGCCGGGACGTCCGCGGCGCGCTCCGGCAGGTCGCGGATGTGGCCGACGCTCGACTCGACGACGTAGCCCTCGCCGAGGTACCCGGCGATGGTCTTCGCTTTCGCGGGCGACTCGACGATCACGAGCCGACGCCCCCCACCGCTCTGCTTGGTTGCCTTCGCCACGCGCGACACCTTAGCGCCGCCTTTCGTCGCGCCCCGACGGCGGCCCTGGCGGCGGCGCGCGCGATACTGCGGGCCGTGAGCGCCCGTCCGCCCCGGCCGAGTGCGGTGTACGCCGCGATCGCCGTCCTCAGCTGGCCGATCATCCGGGGAGTTTTTCGACTTCGCGTGTCGGGGCTCGAGCACCTGCCGCAGGGCGGGTTCGTGCTCGCGGCGAACCACAACTCGAACTTCGACCCCTGGCCGCTCGGGATCCCGCTCTTCCCCCGGCGCTTCCTCCGCTTCATGGCGAAGTCGGAGCTCTTCTGGATCCCGCTGCGCTGGATCGTCGTCGGCGGCGGCGCCTTCAAGGTGCGCCGCGGCGAGCGCGACACGGCGGCGATCGACACCGCGATCGAGCTCTGCCGCGCCGGGCATGTCGTCGTCATGTTCCCCGAGGGCACCCGGCGCAGGAAGGGCCTGCGGAAGAAGTGGGAGGCGAAGGCGCACACGGGCGCCGCGCGGATAGCGCTCGGGGCGGACGTGCCGCTCGTGCCGGCGGGTCTCGTCGGCACCGATCGGCTCGCGCGGCTCGCGCAGCTGCGCGTGGCCTATGGGCCTCCCGTGCCGCTCCACGACCTGCGCGGGTGCGAGGATGCCCCCATCGTGGCGACGGACCGCCTGATGGCGGCGATCCGCGAGCTCGAGGCGTCGGCGTGAGGCCCCTCCTCGTCGTCGACGGCGACTCCTTCGCGCACAGGGCCTACCACGCGATCCCGAAGACGGTGCGCCGCGCGGACGGCCGGCCCGCCGGCCTCCTCGTCGGGGTCGGCAACGCGCTCGTGCGGCTGTGGGAGGAGGAGCAGCCGCGCGCGACGGTCGTCTGCTGGGACACCCTCACCGAGCCGACCTACCGTCACACCGAACTGCCCGCATATCAGGGGGGCCGCGAGTTCGACGACGCGCTCCTCGAGCAACTCGACCTGGCGCCGCAGCTCGTGGAGGCGATGGGCTTGGTGTGCGCGAAGGCGCCGGGCTACGAGGCGGACGACTTCGTCGCGGCCGCCGCCGCGGCCGAGGAGGCACGCGGTGGCAGCGCGCTCGTCGCGAGCAGCGACCGAGACATGTTCCAGCTCGCGAGCGAGCGGACGACGATCCTGCAGCCGCAGCGCGGCGGCGGTGCCTTCCTCCGCATCGGCCCAGCAGAGGTGCGAGAGCGCTACGGCGTGGAGCCGGCGCAGGTTCCCGACTTCATCGCGCTCCGGGGCGACCCGTCCGACCGCATCCCAGGTGCCCGCGGCGTGGGGGCGAAGACGGCGGCCGACGTGCTGCGCCGGCACCCGTCGCTGGAGGACGCGCTCGCGGCCGGCCGGTTCGCGGCGGAGGCCGACGACCTCCGGCTCTACCGCCGCATCGCCACGATGGACCGCGACGCGCCGCTGCCGCCGCTCGACGACCAGGAGCCGACGTGGGACCGCGGCGCGAGCCTGGCGGACGAGTGGGGGCTCGCACGGCTCGCCGCGCGGCTGCGGGAGCTCGCGGCCGAGCGGGAGCGCTCATCGACCTCCTGACGAACCCGGCGCTGGCGCGGCTCCACCCGACCGGGACGCATCCGGAGCAGGGGGCGCGGCTCGCGGTGCTGGAGGGCGAGGCGGTGGAGCGCCGCGCCACCGACGAGCAGGTGCTCCGCGTCCATACGCGCACCCACCTCGACATCCTGCGCACGATCGACGGGCCGACGCTGCTCGACCACGACACGATCGCGTCGGAGACCTCGCTCGACGCCGCGCTGCTGGCGACGGGCGTCGTGCTCGAGGCCGTCGACCGCGGCGGCTTCGCCCTCGTTCGGCCACCGGGCCACCACGCGCTCGCGGACCGCTCGATGGGGTTCTGCCTGCTGAACGCCGTGGCGGTGGCGGCGAGGTACGCACAGGCGGAGCTCGGCCTGGCGCGCGTCGCGGTCGTCGACTTCGACGTGCACCACGGCAACGGGACGGAGGCGATCTTCCGGGGCGACGACTCGGTGCTGTTCGTGTCGCTCCACCAGTGGCCGTTCTACCCCGGCACCGGCGGGCCGGAGACGAGCGACGAAACGACGCTCAACGTGCCCCTGGCTGCGGGCGCCGACGACACCGAGTACCTCGCCGCGTTCGACACGCTCGTCGAGCCGGCGGTGCGGGCGTTCGCGCCCGACCTCGTGCTCGTATCGGCCGGCTTCGACGCGCACCTAGAGGACCCGCTCGGCGGGATGAACGTCACCACGCCCGGCTTCCGCGACCTCGCCGCCCGGTGCGCGGCACTCGGTCCGCGCGTGGCGGCGACGCTGGAGGGCGGGTACAACCTGCGCACACTGCCCTCGCTCGTGGAGGCGGCGCGGGCAGGCTTCGGCGGCTAGGGGAGCGGCTAGGGGAGCGGCTCAGGCTCGCGCGAGCGCCAGGCGCTCGAGCGCCTCGCGCCGCGAGGAGACGCCGAGTTTGCGCAGCAGGCTCTTGACGTGCGAGCGCACCGTGTGCTCGGAGATGTAGAGACGCCGGGCGATGTCCTCCGTGGAGAGGTGCTCGTCGAGCAGGAGCAGCACTTCGACCTCTCGCGCCGACAGCGCCTGCGCGATCGCGTCCGGCACGCCGCCACCGCCCCGGCCGCCGCTCCGGACGTGGTCCAGCAGTCGCCGCGCGACCTCGCCCGAGAGAGCTGCCTGCCCGTGCAGGACGCCGCGCAGGAAGCCGAGGATGCGCTCGGGCGGCTCGCTCTTCAGCAGGTAGCCGGCGGCGCCGCGCCGGATCGACGAGAGTAGGTCCTCCTCCGTGCCGGACGCCGTCAGCACGACGACTTCGCACTCGGGCGCTGCGGCGCGCAGGCGCGGCAGCGCGGTGAGGCCGTCGAGTTCGGGCATCGAGAGGTCGAGGAGCACGAGGTCGGGCTGCAGCGTCTCGGCGAGCTCCAGCGCCTCGTTCCCGTCTGCGGCCTGCCCGATGACGTCGAAGCCACCCTGCGCGAGGAGCGACGCCAGCGCATCGCGCGTCAGCGGATGGTCGTCGACGACGAGGACGCGGCCGGTCACCTTCCCCTCATCGGCACGAGCGGCGCTGCCGATGAGGGTGACTGTGCAGCGAATGCCGAGAGACCGGTACGAGTCGTGGCTCGCGGGAGAGCTCCTGCTCGTCGCGGTCCTCGGCGCAGCAACCGGACTCGTGCTGACGAGCACTGCGCTCCCGAGCACGTACGAGCTCCCGGAGGGGCGGCTCGTGATCGACACGACGGTTGTCGTCGCGGCGAGCATCGTCGCGCTCCTGACGGCGGTGCGCTTCTCAGTCGAGGGACGCGCGCTCGACCTGCTGCTCGCAGCCGGGTTCTTCGTCGCCGGTGCGGGCACGCTCGCGTTCGCTGTCGTGCCGGTGCTCGACGGGGATCCGCAAGGAGGGCCGGCGGCGTGGGCTTCGCTCGGCTCGCGGCTGCTCGCCGCTTCCTTGATCGCGCTGGCGCCGCTCGTCGCCTCGAGGCGGCTGGCGAGGCGCCGTCGCGTCCTCACCGTGGGCAGCTCGCTGCTCGTGCTGTTGTTGCTCGCGCTGTGGCTCGGGCTGCGGGCGTCGGGCGCGTCGGGCGACCTCTTCGCCGAGGCTGCGCGCGGCGGGCAGCCGTTCGGGCTGACGCTCGTGTTCTCGACGCTCGCGCTCCTCGCGCTCGTCGCTGTCCTCGGCTTTGCGCTGCGCTTCCGCGACCGCCGGGAGGACTTGGACAGCTGGCTCGCGCTCGCTGCCACGCTGATGCTCTTCGCCGAGCTGCACCACGTCCTGACGCCGGGTGTGACGACCTCCGTCGTCTCGTTCGCCGACTTCCTGCGCGTGCTCGCGTACGGGCTCCTGCTCGCCGGCGTGTGGCATGCGATCCGATCGGCGGAGCTCGGTCGCGCCGTCGCCGAGGAGCGGGCGCGTGTGGCCCGTGAAATTCACGACGGCCTCGCGCAGTACCTCTTTGCGCTGTCGACGCACGCGAGCATGCTCGAGGCGGGGGCGCCGCTCGAGCAGACGCTCCCGAAGCTGAAGGAGGCGGCGGCGGCGGCGCAGCAGGAGGCCCGCTTCGCCGTTCTCGCCCTCTCCTCAGCGAGCGGGAACGCCTCCTTCGACGCTGCGCTGCGGCGCTACGTCGAGTTCCTGACCGCGGACGGCGTGCTCGAGGTGGAGCTCGAGGTGGACGCGGACGTCGCGCTCGCGCCCGACGAGCAGATCGAGGTGTTCCGGATCGTGCAGGAGGGACTCGCGAACGTGCGCAAGCATGCCGGGGCGCGCCGCGCCGAGGTCTGGATCGGGCGGCGGGGGTCACGCCGCGCCGTCGCCGTCCGCGACGACGGCGTCGGCTTCGACGAAGGGGCAGCGCCGACTGGTGAGGGGCTGAAGAACATGCGCCGCCGAGCGGCGTCGATCGACGGCGGCTTCTCGATCCGCTCCCAGCCCGATCGCGGGACGGCCGTCGAGGTGACGCTCCGCTCCTAGCCGGCGGCGCGCGTCAGCAGCGCGTGACCTGGTGGTACAGGTGCGCGTGCGCCGCGATCCCGCTGCGGAGGTCGAGCGTGCGGATGCCCATCGAATAACGCCCGGGGCGCCAGTTGCCGTTCGGGCAGGCCATGCCGAGCCGGCGGGCGCGGACGGCGAAGCCGAAGTTCGGGCCACCCTCCGCGCAGTTCTGGATCGTTCCCGTCTTCGCGGCGGGACGCCGCCTGATCGTCGTGCCGTTCGGGAGGACGAGGTCGATCTCGTACGACGCGCGCAGCCGCCGCGTCGCGCTGCACGCTTGACGCGCGTTCAGCCAAGTCCCCTTCAGGTCGCCGCCGCGGTCGTCGAGGAGCGCCCGGCTGACGATCTTCAACGTCCCCTGTTGTGCCATCGCCGTTGCCGCCGGACGATCGATGGCGGCCGCCGGGGCGGCACCCAGGAGGAGCGCGGCGAGCGCAAGGGCGAGCACACGCCGAACGTGCCGACTGTCACAGCTCATGTCAAGAGCCTTTGCAGAACCCGAACACCGGCCGAGCGTGCCGCTCAGGCCCGCCAGACGAGGCGAACACACGGGGCGGAGCGGGACGGCGCCTGGAAGTACGCTCGCCGCATGCGCTACGTGGCGCTCCTGCGCGGGATCAACGTCGGCGGCAAGTCACTCGTCCGGATGGAGGAGCTGCGCGCCTGCGCCGAGGGTCTCGGGTTCGCCGACGTGCGGACGTACATCGCGAGCGGCAACCTCCTCTTCTCGTCGCCGGAACGGTCGGAGGCGCGCCTCGCGGAGCGGCTCGAGCCGGCGCTCGAGCGGAGCTTCGAGCTTCCGCTCCGCGTCGCCGTGCTGAGTCGAGCCCGCTTCGGCCGCATCGTCGAGGCCGTGCCGACCGTATGGGTCGGAGACGACTCCAAGCGGGTCAGCGTCGCCTTCGTCCTTCCGAGCGGCGACGCCCGTTCGATCGCCCGTGACCTCACGCCGAAGGACGGCATCGACGAGCTGGTCGTCACCTCTGGCGCGCTGCTCATGGCGACCCGCCGCGACGCGCTCACGCG
>DASQNG010000226.1:0-4552 GCA_035645095.1 Gaiellaceae bacterium
GAGGAAGCGGAGCCCGGAGAACCTCGGCGCGAGCGCGCGGACGAGCCACTCCACCGACGCGCTCCACGTCCCGGGCTCCTCGGCGGCGGTGCCACCGTTCACGCACACGACGACGCGCGGCGCCGGCGCGCCGGTCCAGCGCGCCTCCGCACCCGATTTCAGCTCGAAGGACATGCCCGCGACTCTAGGCACCCGATTGGGGTCGCGGTGGCAGAACCCGGAGGAGGACGGCGTGCCGCACGTGCAACGCCGCGGGAGCGCGCTCTACTACGAGCAGGAGGGCGACGGCGAGCCGCCGCTCGTGTTCGTACGGCTGGTGCTGCGACCACACGTTCCTCGCGCCGCAGCTCCGCCACTTCCGCCACCGCGTCGTCGCGCTCGATCTGCGCGGCTGCGGCGCGAGCGACGGCAGCGACACCTACCCGATGTCGTTGTTCGCGGACGACGTCGCCCACGTCTCTCGCGAGCTCGGGCTCGCCCACCCGGTCGTCGTCGGCCACAGCCTCGGCGGGATGATCGGGAACGAGCTCGCTGCGCGTCATCCCTCCCTCGCAGGTGCTGTGGTCGCCGTCGGCCCGGGGCCGATCGACCCGCTGCCGGCCACGGCCGACATGCTCGCCGCGGCCGTAGCCGGATTCGAGGGGCCGGACGGCGAGGCGGTGCGACGGGCACTGATCGAAGGGACCTTCCTCGCGACGGACGACGCGGAGCGCAGGCGAGCGATCGTGGAGACGATGTGCGCGGTCCCGCTCGGCACCGCCACGGCGACGTTCCAGGCAGCGCTGACGTGGAACGGGCGCTCTCCGGCGGTGCTCCGTGCCGCTGCTCGTCCTCCTCCCGACCACAGGGCACAGCAACAACCCGGCGCGGCGGCGAGCGCTGAAGCCGGACGTGCAGATCGGCGTCACCGTCGGTGCGGGCCACTTCCATCAGCTCGAGTACCCGAGCAGGTGACACCCATGATCGAGCGGTTCCTCCACCTGTCCCTGCCCGGCTAGGAGATCCGCGGGGTTCGCAGAACGGGGCCTGGTGGACACCATGCCCGCGATCGAGCGCTACCTGGACTCCCCGGCGCTCGCCGAGGGGACGCGCCGCGCGTACGGCGTCGACCTACGCCAGTTCGAGGCCTGGCTGCGCGCGCGCGGGCTCGAGGTCGACGACGTGGACGTCCGCGTGCTCGTCGAGTACGCGGGCGAGCTCGGGCGGGCGCGGCGCGGGCTGGCGCCGGCAACGATCGCGCGGAAGCTCTCCGCCGTCCGCGCCTTCCTCCGCTTCACGCTCGGCGCGGAGCGCGTGCCCGACGCCTCGCTGTCGCCGCGGCGGCCGCAGCGGCTCCCCGAGGCGCCGAAGCCGGCGGAGGTGGACGCGCTCCTGCGCGCACTCGAGGGCGAGGGGCCGCTCGCGCTCCGGAATCGCGCGCTGCTCGAGCTCGTGTACTCCGCCGGGCTGCGCAGCGCGGAGGCGGTCGGTCTCGACCTCGCGGACGTCGACTTCGAGCAGGAGCTCGTGCGCGTCCGCGGCAAGGGCGCCAAGGAGCGCGTGGTGCCCCTCGGTGAGCAGGCGGCGCACCTCCTAGCCCGCTACCTGCGCGAGTCGAGGCCGGCTCTGGCACGCGGAGCCGAGGACGCCTTCTTCCTGTCTGCCCGGGGGCGGCGGCTCGACACGAGCACGCTCCGGCGGTTGCTGCCGCACCCGCACCGCCTCCGGCACTCGTTCGCGACGCACCTGCTCGAGGGCGGCGCCGACCTCCGCACGATCCAGGAGCTGCTCGGCCACTCGTCGCTCTCGACGACGCAGGTGTACAGCCACGTCGACGGCCGGCGGCTGCGCCGCGTGTACGACCGCTCGCACCCACGCTCCTAGCCCGCGCGGGGAGGGCACCGCCGGCGGGTGCCGAATCCGGAGCGGGCGATGTCCGGCACCCCCACCGACGTCGACGTCCAGGGATTCCTCCTCCTGCTCGCGTCGCGCCGTGCGCCGCGCACGGTCGACGCGTACCGGCGGGACCTCGCTCAGCTCGCTGCGTGGCGCGGCGGCCCGGTCGGGGCGGCGACGACCGAGGAGCTCGAGCGCTGGGTCGCACAGATGCGCGCCGACGGCGCCGCCCCGACCTCGGTCGCACGCCGCGTCGCCGCCGTCCGCTCCTTCTTCCGCCACCAGATGCTCATCGGCGCCCGGAGGGACAACCCGGCGGCCGCGCTCGAGCTGCCGCGGCGGCCGCGGACGCTGCCGCGAACGCTGTCGCCCGGCGAGGTGGAGCGGCTGATCGACGCCGCGGCCGGGACGTCGCCGCGGGCGCTGCGCGACGCCGCGCTCGTCGAGCTGATGTACGGCGCCGGGCTCCGCGTGAGCGAGGCGCTCGGCCTCCACCGGCGCTCGGTCGACCTCGACGAGCGGCTCGTGCGCGCGCTCGGCAAGGGGTCGAAGGAGCGGGTCGTCCCGCTCGGCCGCCCCGCTGTCGACGCGCTCCGGCGCTACCTCGCGGTCGGGCGACCGCACCTCGACCGACGCAGCCGGCCGGAGCTCTTCCTCAACGCCCGTGGCGGGCCGCTCACGCGCGCCGGCGCGTTCCTGATCCTGCGGCGACTCGCCGAGCAGGCCGGGCTCGAGGCGACGCGCGTGCACCCGCACCTGCTGCGGCACTCCTTCGCGACGCACCTGCTCGAAGGCGGCGCCGACCTCCGCAGCGTGCAGGAGATGCTCGGCCACGCCGACCTCGCCACGACGGAGCTGTACACGCACGTATCCGATCGCCGCCGCCGCGAGTTGTACTTCCGAGCGCACCCGCATGCGCGACGAACGACGACTCAGAGGACGAAGCCGAATGACGGTTGACCCCCAACTCGCGCTGAGCGCGGCGATGCTGATGGCAGTCGGGTGGACGATGCTCTTCGCCGGGACGAAGAAGCACATGCTCGAGCTGAAGCAGCGGCGCCGTGTCTGCCCCTCCTGCGGCCGCACGATCCCGGGCCGCGTCTGCAACGCCCACTGACCGGCCGAGCGACTCAGTGCCGCTCTGCCACTAGGGCCTCGAGCGCCTGCAGGCGCTCCGGCTCCGGCGCGAGCAGCGTCACGTGGCCCAGCTTCCGGCCGGGGCGTGGTGCCTTGCCGTAGAGGTGGAGGTGCGCGCCGGGGAGCGCGAGCACGTCTGCGGCGGGAGGGCTCGTTCCGATCAGGTTCAGCATCACGCTCTCGCCTCGCGCGGCCGTCGAGCCGAGCGGCAGGCCGAGCACGGCCCGCAGGTGGTTCTCGAACTGGCTCGTCTCCGCGCCCTCGATCGTCCAGTGGCCGGTGTTGTGGACGCGCGGGGCGAGCTCGTTGGCGACCAGCTCGCCGCCGACGTCGAAGAGCTCGAGTGCGAGCACGCCGACGTAGTCGAGCTCGTCGAGCAGGCGCGCCGCGAACTCCTCCGCTTCCGCCTGCGGCGCGTCCTCGGCGGGCGCAGTCGTGCGGCGGAGGATGCCGCCCTCGTGGACGTTCTGGACGAGCGGGTAGAAGCGCGTGTCGCCGTCGCGGCCGCGCACCGCGAGGAGCGACAGCTCCCGGTCGAACGGCACGAGGCCTTCGAGGACATGGCCGGGGTCAGAGCCCGGACGTGTCTGCACGAGCCGCTGGCCCTTGCCGTCGTAGCCGAGCCGGCGCGTCTTCAGGAGCGCCGGGAAGTCGCGCACCTCGTCGTCGAGCGGTGCCGTCGGGATGCCGAGGCGGCGGAAGAGCCGCTTCTCCTCCAGCCGGTCCTGCGCGGCCTCGAGCGCCGCCGGCCCCGGTAGCGCCCCCACCCGGCGCGCCGCCGCCACGGGGACGTTCTCGAACTCGTACGTGACGACCTCCGCGCCGGCCGCGAGGCGGTCGAGCAGCTCCGGGTCGTCGTACGCGCCGACGAGCAGCTCCCCCACCTCGCGCGCGGGCGCCTCGGGCGCCGGGTCGAGAAAGCGGAACGAGAGCCCGAGCGGGACGCCGGCGAGCGCGAGCATCCGCCCGAGCTGCCCGCCGCCGATCACGCCGACCGTGGCCAAGTGGCGATCGGCTACTGGGAGGGGTCGGGAGCGGACAGCACGGCCTCCGTCTGCTCAGCACGGAAGCGGGCGAGCCGCTCGCCGAGGCGGGCGTCGCCGCGCGCCAGGATCGCCGTGGCGAGGAGCGCGGCGTTGACGGCCCCCGCGCGGCCGATCGCGAGCGTCCCGACGGGGATCCCGGCGGGCATCTGGACGATCGAGAGGAGTGAGTCCACGCCCCGCAGCGCCCGCGACTCGACCGGCACGCCGAGCACCGGGAGCGCCGTCTTCGCCGCCGCCATGCCGGGCAGGTGCGCGGCGCCGCCCGCGCCGGCGATCAGCACCTGGAGCCCCCGATCGACCGCCGTCGTTGCGTACTCGAAGAGCAGGTCAGGGGTCCGGTGCGCCGAGACGACCCGCTGCTCGTAGGGCACCGCGAGCTCCGCCAGGGTCTCGCACGCGTGCCGCATCGTCTCCCAGTCGGAGCGCGACCCCATGATCACGCCGACGAGCGGCTGCATCAGCGCGTGTTCGCGCGTTTCTGGAGCATCGTCGCG
>DASQNG010000227.1:0-1627 GCA_035645095.1 Gaiellaceae bacterium
GTGCTCACCGGGGACGGCCAGCTCGACCTCGGCCGGCGCCAGCTCCCAGCCGCGCACGACGCGCGGCACGTGCTCGAGCCACGCCTCGAAGAGCGCACGTACCTCGGCCTCGGAGCCGAAGGTGGCGTGGTGGTCGAGCTCTACGTTCGTGACGACGGCGATCTCCGGCCGCAGCAGCTCGACGGTTCGATCGGACTCGTCCCCTTCGACGACGAGCCAGCCCGTCCCGGCCCCGGCGTTCCGCCCGAGCTGCGGCACCTCGCCGCCGACGAGCCAGCTCGGGTCGAGGCCGAGCTCCGCGAGGGCGAAGGCGATCATCGCCGTCGTCGTCGTCTTCCCGTGGGCGCCGGAGACGACGATCGACGGGGCGAGCGAGACGAGCTCGGCGAGCAGCTCCGCGCGTGGCCGGCCCCTCACGCGACCGGCATAGGCGGTCGAGACGACGACCTCCCACCCCTCGGGCACGACCGGATCCGGGTCGAGCTCGACGTCGACGCCGAGGCCGCGCAGGTACGGCGTCTCGTGCCGGTCCCAGCCGCCGACCTCCGCGCCCCAGGCGCGCGCGAGGTAGGCGTAGGCGGAGAGGCCGGCGCCGCCGATGCCGACGAACCAGATCCGCCGGCCCGCGAGCGGCTGTGGCCTCCGCTCGAGCGCGTCACCCCCGTGCAAGCGCGACCAGCTCCTCCGCGATCTCGTCCGCCGCCTCCGGCCGCGCGAGCACCAGCATCGCCTGCCGCATCGCCTCCAGCCGCTCGGGCGCCGCGAGCAACGCTTCGACGAGCGCCGGGACGCGGTCGAGCTCCGGCTCCGCGACGGTGATCGCGCCGCCGCCGCGCTCGAAGTGCCGCGCGTTCAGCGTCTGGTGGTCGGCCGTGACGTTCGGCGAGGGGACGAGAATCGCCGGTGCGCCGGCCGCGGCGAGCTCCCACACCGTGCCGCCGGCGCGGGAGACGGTGACGTCCGCGGCCGTCGCGGCCGCGCCGAAGTCGTCGACGTACGGCAACAGCCGGTACTCCGGGCGCGGGGCTCGTCCGGCGAGCGCGTCGTGGTAGCGGCGGCCGCAGAGGTGGAGGACGGCGGGCCCGGCGGCGCCCCACGCCCGCAGGGCGAAGTCGTTCAGTGCCTGCGCCCCCTGGCTCCCGCCGGCGACCAGCACGACCGGACCGTCGGGCGGCAGCCCGAACCGCCCCCGCGCCTCGGCGCGCGTCACCGGCTCGCGTGCGGGCACGGGCCGTCCCGTGACGCGGTACTTCGGCGGCTCCCGCCCTTTGAGCGCGTAGGCGAGGAAGACGCGCCGGGCGAACGGCGCGGCGAGCCGGTTCGCGAGTCCCAGGTGCGCGTCGGCCTCCGTCAGCGCCGCCGGAATACCCGCGACCCGCGCCGCGAGCACCATCGGACCCGCGACGTAGCCACCGCCGCCGAGCACGACGTGCGGCCGCCGCCGGCGCAGGATCCGCAGGCACGCGGCCGGCGCGGCACCCGCCTGCGCGAGCGCGCGTGCGAGCGCCGGCGAGGGCCGGCGCGGGAAACCGGAGACGCGAAAGGCGTCGAAGGCGTAGCCGTGCCGCGGGACGAGCTCAGCCTCGACGCGATCCGGCGACCCGGCGAACGTCACCTGCACGCCGCG
>DASQNG010000228.1:0-9362 GCA_035645095.1 Gaiellaceae bacterium
CGGCAGGAACGTCCAGAGGCCGGCCGCGACCTGACGGATGAAGCCGCCGCGGACGAGCAGCCTGTGCGAGACGGCGTCGGCGTCGGCAGGGGCGTCGCGCAGGGTCGGCAGGTGCAGGCGGGACGCGCGGGCGATCATCCGCCAGAGCCTAGAGAAAGCCCGCCGGAGGAGCTCAGTCGAGCGGGATCAGCGAGGCCTCGGCCATCGCGAGCGCCGCCGGCTTCGCCATCTTCAGGCGCTTCGGGCGCGGCATCCCGGCATCGATCCAACGGTCGATCTCGTGGAAGAGCTCGTCGATGAGGATATCCGACGAGACCTTCTTCAGCACGCGGCCGTGCGCGTAGACGAAGCCGACGTCGCGCCCGCCGGCAATGCCGAAGTCGGCGTCGCCGGCCTCCCCCGGCCCGTTCACCGCACAGCCCATCACGGCCACCTCGAACGCCTGCGGGTACGCCTTCAGCCGCTCCTCGACGACGACCGCCAGCTTCTCGACGCCGACGTTGTCGCGGCCGCAGGAGGGGCACGAGATCATCACCGGGCCGCGCTCGCGCAGGCCGAGCGCCTTCAGGATCTCCCAGGCGGTCTCGACCTCCCGCACCGGATCCGCCGTCAGCGAGACGCGCAGCGTGTCGCCGATCCCGTCCGCGAGCAGCGCGCCCATCCCGACGGCGCTCTTGATCGACCCGGCGAAGGGGGTCCCAGCCTCGGTGACGCCGAGGTGGAGCGGGTAGGGCACCTTCGCGGCGAGCATCCGGTAGGCGCGGATCATCGTGGGCACGTGCGTCGACTTGACCGAGATCTTGAAGTCGCGGAACTCGAGCCGCTCGAGCAGCTCCACCTCCTCGAGCGCGGCGGCGACGAGCGCCTCAGCCTGGTCCTGCTGGGCGAGCTCGTGCAGGTGGCGGGGCAGCGAGCCGGAGTTGGCGCCGATCCGCATGGGGACACCGGCGCGGCGGGCGGCGGCGACGACGAGCGCGACCTTGTCGGGGCCGCCGATGTTGCCGGGGTTGATGCGGACGGCGGCCACGCCGGCCTCGATCGCCTTCAGGGCGAGCGACGCGTTGAAGTGGATGTCTGCGATCACCGGGAGCGGCGACAGGCGCACGATCCGCCGCAGCGCCTCCGCGTCCTCGGTCTTCGGCACCGCGCAGCGCACGACCTCGCAGCCGGCGGAGGCGAGCGCCGCGATCTGCGCCGTCGTCGCCTCGACGTCGCGCGTCGGCGTCAGCGTCATCGACTGCACGACGACGGGGGCCCCGCCGCCGATCGGGACGCCGCCGACCCGGATCTGGACCTGCGAGGGCATTCGGCCGAAGGGTAGCCGGGTGGCTCTAGTTGCCGAGCCGGCCGATGTCGTTCGTCAGCCCGATGACGAAGAGCAGCAGCACGACGGCGATCCCGACCGCCGACGCGCGCTCATAGACCTCCCGCGCCACCGCCCGACCGCGGATCCCCTCGATCAGCGAGAACGTGATGTGGCCGCCGTCGAGCGGCAGGAGCGGCAGCAGGTTGAGGAGCGCCAGCGAGAGGCTGATCAGGCCGAGCACCCACAGGTAGTTGTCGACCCCCTGCTCCGCCGCCTGGGAGGAACCCTGCACGATCCCGACCGGGCTCGCGATCTGGTCGCGGCCCTCTCCCGTGACGAGGCGGCCGACTGTGGCACCGATCTCCTTCGTCACGAGCCCCGTCACGCGCACGGCCTGCCACGTGGACTCGCCGAAGCCGAGGCCCTCACCGCGCAGGACGAAGCCGAGGCGGTACGCGCCGTCGACCTCCCGCGGCCGCACCGGGCCGAGCTCCACCTCCTCGCCGCCGCGGCGCACGAGCAGCGTCAGCGGGCGGCCCTCAGAGCCGGAGATCGTGCGAGCGATCTCGTTCGGCTCCACGCGCTCGTCGCCGATCGCGACGATCGTGTCGCCCGCCCGGAGCCCGGCATCCTGCGCCGGGCTGTCGGCGACGACCTCGTCGATCGTCGAGGTCGCCCTGCCGCCGCCGAGCATGAAGAGGGCGGCGAAGAGGCACACGGCGAGGAGCAGGTTCGCGCCTGGGCCTGCGAAGATCACTGCGATGCGCTTCCAGGTCTTGGCGCGCCAGTAGGCGTCCGGAGCGAGCGCGTCGCCGACGTCGTTCAGGCCGCGATCTGCCGACTTCCGTGCGGCCGGCGACAGCTCCGCGTGCTCGACCTCGCCCGCGAGCACGCCGATCGCCGAGGCGGCGCGGGCGTGCTCCTCCTGCTCCAGCTGTCGGCGCAGCTCCTCCACGGGGCGCGTGAGCGCCGGCTGCTCCGCCACCGCGCGGCCGAAGTGGACGTCGAGGTCACCCGGCGCCGGGCGGTGCATGCCAGGGATCTTCACGTAGCCGCCGAGCGGGATCGTGCCGATGCCGTACTCGATCCCGTTCCGCGTCGTCTTCGCGAGCGCGGGCGGGAAGCCGACGTAGAACTTGCGGGGGTTCATCCCGACGAGCCGGGCGACGAGGAAGTGCCCGGCCTCGTGGACGAGGATCAGGAAGGCGAGGCCGAAGATCGCGATCGCGATGTTCACGCGACCGGCACCTCCGCCAGGGCAGCGTGCGCGAGCCGGCGTGCGTCGGCGTCGGCGTCGACGAGCTCGTCGAGGTCACGCGCCGGCGCTCCCGGCACCTGCCCGAGCACGCGCTCCACTGTCCCGGCGATCCCGAGAAATGGGAGGGCACCCGCGAGGAAGGCGTCGACGGCGACCTCGTTCGCAGCGTTGTAAGCGCACGGGAAGGTGCCGCCGCGCTCGCCGGCCTCGCGCGCGAGTGGGAGCAGCGGGAACGTCTCGGCGTCCGGCGCCTCGAACTCGAGCGTCAGTCCCGCGGCGAGGTCGAGGTGCGGCACCGGCGTCGGTGCGCGCTCGGGGAACGTGAGGGCGTACGAGATCGGCACGCGCATGTCCGGGTGGCCGACGTGCGCGAGCGCCGCACCGTCACGGAAGCGCACGAGCGAGTGCACGATCGACGTCGGGTGGACGACGATCTCGATCCGGTCGTAGGGGACGTCGAACAGGACGTGCGCCTCGAGCAGCTCGAGCCCCTTGTTGGCGAGCGTCGCGGAGTCGACGTTGATCTTCGGCCCCATGCTCCACGTCGGGTGCGCGAGGGCGTCCGCGACCGCGACGTCCTCGAGCTCGGCGCGGGTGCGGCCCCGGAACGGCCCGCCCGACGCCGTGAGGACGAGGGAGTCGACGCTGTCCGGCGCGCGGCCGTCGAGGCACTGGAAGAGCGCCGAGTGCTCGGAGTCGACCGGCAGCAGCAGCCCGCCGCCGCGGGCGTGCGCGCTCCGGGCGAGGTCGCCGGCCGCGACGAGGCTCTCCTTGTTCGCGAGCGCGAGCGTGACCCCGTGCTCGAGCGCCCACAGCGTCGCGCCGATGCCGGCGAAGCCGACGACGGCGTTCAGGACGACGTCCGGCTCGGACGCCTCCAGCAGCCGGGTGAGGTCGCCGCCGACCTGCACGTGACGGACGCCATGCTCGCGCGCGAGCGCGTCGAGGGGGGTCGAGCCCGACGCGAGCGCGCAGAGCTCGAGCTCCGGGTGCCGCTCGACGATCTCGATCGCCTGCACGCCGATCGAGCCCGTGGCTCCCAGGAGGGCGACGCGCCGCATGCGCGCAGTGTAGGGCGCACCCGCCCGCTACCCGAGCGCGAGCACGGTGTAGAACGCCGCGGGCGCCGCGAAGAGGAGCGCATCGACCCGGTCGAGGACACCGCCGTGGCCGCCGAGCAGCCGCCCGGAGTCCTTCACGTGGAGGTCGCGCTTCAACGCCGACTCGAACAGGTCGCCGGCCGCGCCCGCGAGCGCAATCGCGACGCCGAGCGCGATCGACTCCGGGATCGTCAGGAAGCCCTGCTCGTACAGCGCGAAGAAGGCGACGGCGATCGCTGCCGCGGTGCCGGCGAGGAAGCCCTCCCACGTCTTCGCGGGTGAGAGTGCCGGGGCGAGCTTGTGTCGCCCGACGAGCCGGCCGACGAGGTACGCGGCGGTGTCGCTGGCGAACACGGCGAGCAGCACGGTGAAGATCGCCAGGCGCCCGTGCTCGGGGAGGTCGCGGATGAGCAGCAGGTGCGCGAGCCCGAGCGGGATCCACGCGACGCCGAGGACGGTCGTCCCGATCGTGATCGTCCCGCTCTGGCGCGTGTCGGCAATCCCGTAGAGCAGGAACGCCGCGAGGAGCGTGAGCGCGAAGCCACCGACGAGCCAGGCCGACCCGCCGAGGTGCGTTCCGACGAGTGTCGCCACGGCGCCGGCGTAGCCGGCGAGGACGAGCGGCCGGAGGCTCCGGGCCATGGCGTAGAGCTCGTGAAGCCCCACGAGTGCGGCGCCGAGCGCGAGCGCGAGCATCCACCACCCGCCGAGCCAGACGAGGTAGAGCACGACCGGAAGCGCGACCACCGTCACGAGGACGCGCGAGAGGAACTGGTTCACGCCCGGGTCACCGGCCGCCGAAGCGGCGCCGCCTGCTCGCGTACTCGCCGAGTGCCGCGCGCAGCTCCTCCTCGCCGAAGTCGGGCCAGAGCGTGTCGACGAAGACGAGCTCCGAGTAGGCGAGTTGCCAGAGCAGGAAGTTCGAGACGCGCAGCTCGCCCGAGGTGCGGACGAGGAGGTCCGGGTCGGGCAGCTCCGGGGCGTGGAGCCGTGCGGCGAGCGCTTCCTCGTCGACGTCCGCGGCCGCCACGCCGTCGGTGACGAGACGGCGGGCGGCCTCCACGAGCTCCGCGCGCCCGCCGTAGTCGAAGGCGACCCAGAGCGTGAGCCGGTCGTTCGCCGCCGTCTGCGCCTCGAGCGCCTCCATCCGCGCGAGCAGCCACTCGGGAGCGCGGTCGCGGCGCCCGAGGAAGCGCGTGCGCACGCCCTGCTTCGCGAGGTCTGGCAGCTCGCGCTCGATCGTCTCGCCGAAGATCTCCATGAGCGCCTCGACCTCGTCCGCCGGCCGCGTCCAGTTCTCGGTCGAGAAGGCATAGACGGCGAGCGAGGCGACACCGAGGTCGATCGCCGCCTCGACCGTCCGGCGCAGCGCGCGCGTGCCCTCGCGGTGCCCCTCGGCGACCGGCAGCCCTCGCCGCTCCGCCCAGCGGCCGTTCCCGTCCATGATGATCGCGACGCTGCGGGCCTGCTCGACGGGGGTGGGGCCGAGCGATGTGAGGCCGCTGGTGACCTCAGACCTCCATGATGTCGGCCTCTTTGTGCTTCATGAGGTCGTCGATCGCCTTCGTGTGCTCGTCCGTCAGTTTCTGCACGTTCGCCTCCGCGCGCCGCTCCTCGTCGTCGCCCACTTCGCCGTTCCGGACGAGCTCTTCGAGGTGCCTCATCACGTCGCGGCGCACGTTGCGGATCGCGACCTTCCCCTCCTCCCCGTACTTGCGCACGATCTTCACGAGCTCCTTGCGCCGCTCCTCGGTCAGCTGCGGGATCGGGAGACGGATCAGCTTGCCGTCGTTCGACGGGGTCAGCCCGAGGTCGGACTCCTGCACCGCCCGCTCGATCGCCTTGATCTGCGACGGGTCGAACGGCTGCACCGTCAGCAGACGCGGCTCCGGCGCGCTGATCGTCGCCATGTTCTTGAGCGGCGTCGGCGAGCCGTAGTAGTCGATCGTGATCCGGTCGAGGAGCGCGGCGGAGGCGCGCCCGGTGCGGACGCCGTTGAAGGTCTCGCGCGTGTGGTCGATCGCCGTGTCCATCCGGCGCTGCGCGTCCTGGAGGAACTCCTCGATCGTCGGCATCAGCTCTCCTCGTTCGTCGGGGTCGAGATCAGGGTGCCCACGCGCTCGCCGCACGCGACCCGAAGGATGTTGCCGCGCGCGAGCTCGAACACGTGGATCGGCAGACGATTCTCCATACAGAGCGAGAGCGCCGTCGTGTCCATCACGCGCAGGCCGCGCTCGATCGCGTCGAGGTGCGTGAGCTCCGGCAGGAACGTCGCGTCGGGGTCGCTGCGCGGGTCGCCGTCGTAGACGCCGTTCGTGCCGTTCTTGGCCATCAGGATCGCGTCGGCGCCGATCTCGAGCGCACGCAGCGCCGCCGCGGTGTCCGTTGTGAAGAACGGGTTCCCGGTCCCGGCCGCGAAGATGACGACGCGCCCCTTCTCGAGGTGGCGCATTGCACGGCGGCGGATGTAGGGCTCTGCGACCTCCGCCATCTCGAGCGCGGACAGCACGCGGGTGACGCCGCCGAGCCGCTCGAGCGCCTCCTGCAGGGCGAGCGCGTTCAGCACCGTTGCGAGCATCCCCGCGTAGTCGCCTGTGGCGCGGTCCATCCCGTCCGCCGCCGCCGCAATGCCTCGGTAGATGTTGCCGCCGCCGACGACGATGGCGAGCTCGACACCCTCCGCCTGGAGCTCGAGGATCTCGCCGGCGACCGTCTCGACGGTGCGCGGGTCGAGGCCGTACTCGCGGACGCCCATCAGCGCCTCGCCCGACAGCTTCAGGAGGACGCGGCGGAACGCCGGAGCGGCGCCCGCGGGTGCGGGTGCCTGCTCCGCCGTCTCCTCACCGCGAACGGCCATGGCCCTATTCTGCGACAGAGAAGCGCCTGAACGCGACGGCACGTGCCCCGCTCGCCGCGAGCGCCTTGCCCACCGTCTGCCCGGGGTCGTGGATCCACGGCTGCTCCTCGAGCGCACCGCCCGGTTGCGCCGCGTAGAACCGCTTCCCGAGCATCCCCTCGACGATCCGCTCCTTCGCGGCCTCCGGCTTCCCGGCGAGCTCGTCCGAGTTGAGGTAGATCTGGCGCTCTGCGTCGACGACCTCGGCCGGCACCTCGTCCTTCGAGATCCACTCGGGCGCCGCGAAGGAGATGTGCATCGCCACCTGCCGCGCGAGGACGGCATCGCCGCCGTCGAGCTGCACGAGGACGCCGATCTTGTTCGCGGGCGGATGGATGTAGGCACCGAGGACGTGTCCCTCGAGCCGCGCGGCACCGGTGACGACGATGTTCTCGCCGAGCTTCCCGATCAGCTCCAGCCGCTTCTCCTCCAGCTGCGAGACGGCGTCCGGGCCGCCGTCGGCGACGGACTCGAGCACCCTCTGCGCGAAGAGCCGGAACTCGTCGTTCTTCGACACCGGCTCGGTCTCGCAGCCGACGGCGACGAGCGTCCCCTGCTCGTCGCTCACGAGCGTCAGGACGACGCCCTCGGACGTCGCCCGGTCGGCGCGCTTGCCCGCCCGTGCCATGCCGCGCTCGCGCAGGAGCGTCCGCGCGGCCTCGAGATCGCCGCCCGTCTCCTCGAGCGCGCGCTTGCACTCCATCATCCCGGCCCCGGTCGCGTCTCGGAGCTGCTTGACGAGGCTCGCTGGGATCGTGCTGCTCACTGCGCCTCCCCCTCCTGCGCCGTCTCGTCCGCCGGTGCCGCCGGCTCCATCGCGGCGGCGTCGCCGATCACCTCGTTCGGCGCCGTCGGCTCGACGGTCGCCTCCTTCTGGGACAGCGGCTCGTGGTCGGCCGGCGTCTGGTCGAGCTGCGCCGGGTCCGACGTCGGCGTCGCGGCGGCCGGTGCCTCGGCGGCGGTGGGCTCGGCAGCCGGCGCCTCGGTCGCCGGTGCCTCGCCGGCGGTGGCCGCGGTGGCCGTGGGAAGCTCGGCCTCCGGCGTCTCGTCGGCCGGAGCCTCGGCGTCCGGGGCGGCGGCGCCGTTCCCGTTGTCACTGCCGCGCTCGAACTCGCGCTCCGTGACCCGGGTCTGCCCGGCGGCGACCCCGTCGGCGATCGCGCGAACGATCAGGCTGCACGAGCGGATCGCGTCGTCGTTCCCCGGCACCACGAAGTCGGCCTCGTCGGGGTCGCAGTTCGTGTCGACGAGCGCGATGATCGGCAGCCCGAGCCGGCGCGCCTCGCGCACCGCGAGCTGCTCCTTCTTCAGGTCGACGATGAAGACCGCATCCGGCTGGCGCCGGAGGTCTGCGACGCCCCCGAGGTTCGCCTCGAGCTTCTCGAGCTCGGCGGTGAGGGCCATCCGCTCCTTCGCCGGAAGCAGGTCGAGCTGCCCCTCTGTCCTCAGCCGCCGCAGCTCGTGCAGGTGGGCGATCCGGTCCGTGATCGTCTTCCAGTTCGTCAGGAGGCCGCCCAGCCAGCGGTGGTTCACGTAGGGCATGCCCACGCGGGCAGCTTCGGTCGCCACGGCGTCCTGCGCCTGCTTCTTCGTGCCGACGAAGAGGACGGTGCCGCCGCGGTTCGCGATGTTGCGGGCGAAGTCGTGCGCCTCCTGCAGCAGCTCGGACGTCTGCTGGAGGTCGATGATGTAGATGCCGCCGCGCTCGGTGAAGATGAACCGCTTCATCTTCGGGTTCCAGCGGCGGGTCTGGTGGCCGAAGTGGACTCCGGCCTCCAGGAGCTCACGCATGGAGACGACTGCCAAGGGACTGGCCCCTTTCTCGTGGTTGGTTGCGGTACAGCCGGCGGGGCGCGGGCGGAACTCGGGCCGATCGCCGAGCACCCCCACCCGTCCTCCGCCGCCGGGGCGTCGGGACAGGAACGACGGCAGTGTACCGCTCGCGGGCCCGACCGCCCGCGGCGGAGGCTGTGGACACCTTGGCACGCTTTCGGCACACCTACCGGACCTGTCCGGGGACAGTCCCCACCGGTTCCGACTCGGCTGGATCAGACGGGGATGCGGGCGCCCTCGAGCGCCGAGGCGAGGTCCGCCGGCAGCGGCGACTCGACCTCCACCCGCTGCGCCGTGAACGGGTGCGTGAACGCGAGCCGCGCGGCGTGAAGGAACTGCCGGTCGAGCCCGAGGTCGCCCGCGACGCCGTAGACGGGGTCGCCGGCGACGGGGAGCTCGATCGCTTCGAGGTGGACGCGGATCTGGTGCGTCCGGCCTGTCTCGAGGCGCACGTCGAGGAGCGCGTGCTGCGGCAGCAGCTCGACCACCTCGAACCACGTGACGGCATCGCGCGGGGTCGCGGTGTCGAGCGAGTGTCGGCTGCGGTCGGAGCGGTCGCGGCCGATCGGCGCCTCGATCCGCCCGCTGCGGGAGCGCGGTCGCCCCCGCACGAGCGCGAGGTAGTGCCGCTCGAGCTCGCGCCGCCGGACGAGCTCCTGCAGCCGCGCGTGCGACCCGTCGGAGCGCGCCACCACGAGGAGCCCGGAGGTGCCGCGGTCGAGCCGGTGGACGATGCCGGGCCGGTCCTCGTCGCCGCCGGCGACGTCGAGTGCGAGGAGGCCGTGGACGAGCGTGCCCGACGTGTGACCACCCGCCGGGTGCACCGCCACGCCCGCAGGCTTGTCCACGACGAGCAGGTGCTCGTCCTCCCAGGCGACCGGCACGTCCAGCGCCTCCGGCTGCGGGGGCCCGGCGGGCGCCGGCACGTCGACCGTGACCTCCTCTCCCCCCTCGAGCCGGTGGCTCTTC
>DASQNG010000229.1:0-6681 GCA_035645095.1 Gaiellaceae bacterium
CATCCGGAGGAGCTCGCCGAGGCGTTCGCGAAGGCCTGGTACAAGCTGCTCCACCGGGATATGGGACCCGTGTCGCGCTACCTCGGCCCGTGGGTGCCGGAGCCGCAGCTGTGGCAGGACCCCGTCCCCCCCGTCACCCACGAGCTGGTCGGCGAGGCGGAGATCGGGGCCCTCAAGGACGAGCTCCTCGCCTCGGGCCTCTCCGTCTCCCGGCTCGTCGCCACCGCCTGGGCCTCCGCCGCGTCGTTCCGCGGCACCGACAAGAGGGGCGGGGCGAACGGCGCCCGGATCCGCCTCGCACCGCAGAAGGACTGGGAGGTGAACGAGCCGGCGGAGCTCTCCGAGGCGCTCCGCGTCCTCGCCGGGATCCAGGACGGCTTCAACGGCCGGAAGCCCGGCGGGAAGCAGATCTCCCTCGCCGACCTGGTCGTGCTCGGCGGCTGTGCAGCCGTGGAGCGGGCCGCACGAGACGCCGGGCACGAAGTCACGGTGCCGTTCGCACCGGGGCGCACCGACGCCTCGCAGGAGCAGACCGACGTGGAGTCGTTCGAGCCGCTCGAGCCGACGGTGGACGGGTTCCGCAACTACATCCGCCCGGGGGAGCCGCTGCCGCTCGAGCACGGTCTGCTGGAGCGGGCGTACATGTTGACGCTGACGGCCCCCGAGGCGACCGTCCTGCTCGGCGGCCTGCGTGCCCTCGGCACCAACGTCGGGGGATCCGCGCACGGCGTCTTCACCGACCGGCCCGGGACGCTGACGAACGACTTCTTCGTGAACCTGCTCGACATGAAGACCGAGTGGGCACCGTCCGGCTCGCAGGAGCACCTGTACGAGGGTCGCGACCGCGCCACGGGCGAGGTCACGTGGACGGCCACCGCCGTCGACCTCGTGTTCGGCGCGAACTCGCAGCTCCGCGCGCTCGTGGAGGTCTACGCGGCTGACGACGCGAAGGAGACGTTCGTGCGCGACTTCGTGGCCGCCTGGGACAAGGTCATGAACCTCGACCGCTTCGACCTCGCCCGAACGGTCGCAGCGCGCTGAGCGCGAGGCGGGGACCCCGACCGTTCCCCGCCTCCCGCTCGAGCTCGGCCGGGCGGCTCGCCTTCCGCCACTACCGCCAGATCGCGGCTCCGATCTCACCCTGGGCCCCCACGCCAAGGATCGTCGTCGCCTCGCCGCTGACGAGGCCGACGGCGGCGAAGTGGTCGCGCCGGAAGGCGAGCACGCTCGTGCCGCTCGGCGACCACGCGAGCGCCGTCGAGCCCGCCCGCGACTGCCCGGGCTCGCTCGGCGGCTGCGTGATCGTCAGCTGCCGCAGTCCGGTGCCGTCGGCGCGGACGACGAAGACCTCGGACGGGCCACCACCGCGCGAACGCGTGAAGGCGACCCACCGGCCGTCGGCGGAGTAGATCGGCCGCTCGTCCCGCCAGTCGGACACCCGCTTGGGCGGCTGCGTCAGCCGCGTCACGGGACCGCCCGCGGCAGGCACGAGGGCGAGCGATCCGTCGGCGGACGGGAAGGAGATCCGCGTTCCGTCAGGCGTGAAGGTCGGGTCGTACCGGCTCCCGAACGGCTCGGGGTTGCGGGCGAGCGAGCGAGCGCGCGACCCGTCGAGGCCGACGACCGCGAGCTCGTTCCGCAGCGTCCCAGCTCGGCCGTCGCCCCAGGTGCGCGAAAAAGCAAGGCGCCGCCCGTCTGGTGAGAACGTGAGCGCGCCGTAGCGGGAGCCGCGCCAACGGTCGGGAAGCGGAACGGTGCGGCGCGGGAAGCCCTCCGCGTTCCGGACGACGTCGATCCCGCTCGGCGTGGCGAACGCGATCCGGCGCCCGTCGCGGGACACGGCGAGTGACGTGGTGCGCGAGTGCGCGACGTGCGCCAGCTTCTGCTCGAACCCGCCGTGCGTCCCCGTCAGGTAGACGTCGAACCCGCTGCCGGCGTACCGGATGTAGGCGACGCCGGCCCCGGTTCCCGACAGCGTCGCAAGGCGCGCGCCGCGCAGGAAGCGGGCGGCGGTGAGCCGGTTGGCGGTGCCCTTCCAGATCGTGCTGCCGTTCCGGTCCGGTTGCCAGCCGACGATGCTGATCCGGGACGTCGTCTCGACCGATCCCGTCCCGGCAACGGCAGGTGCGGCGGCGAGCAGGGCGGCGACGGCCGTGGCGAGCGCCGTCGCGGCGAGGGTGAGCCAGACGACGCCGAGGAGCCGGCGGCGCTGCGCCCCGATCGCGTGGAGCTCGGTGGCGTCGGCGGGGGTCGAAGCAGTCATCTTCAGGATCCTCCCTCGGGTCTCGGGTATCGACAGGGATGGTCGGCGGGAGCGGTTGGCGTTCGCTCTCTCGCGGGCTTGGCGCACCTCAGCGGGCCAGCAGCTCGGAGACGGTCACGGCACGCAGGTTCCGGCGCTGGAGCTCGCGGAGCAGCCAGTCGAGCGCCGTGAGCGTCGCGCGGCCGTGATCGTGGAAGAGGACGATCCCGCCCGGTCGGAGCTGTCGCCGGACCCGCTCGATTAGCTGGTCGGCCGCCGCGTATCGCCAGTCCTCGGTGTCGACGCTCCAGAGGATCTGGCGCATCCCCAGCTCCCGTGCGATCGCGTCGACGCGGCCGTCGCGGCTGCCGTACGGCGGCCGGAAGAGTGTCACGCGCGTGCCGGTGGCCCGCTCGATCGCCCGCGACCCGCGCGCCAGCTCCTCCCGGATCCGGGACGGCGAGAGCCGGACGAGGTCTGGGTGCCGGTACGAGTGATTCGCGACCTCCCCCGCCGCTGCGGCCCGTCGCGCGAGCTGCGGGTACCGCTCGACGTTGACGCCGACCTGGAAGAACGTGGCGCGGGCGCCGGCGCGACGGAGTCGCTCCACCACTTCGCGGGTGCGGGGGCCGGGTCCGTCGTCGAACGTGATCGCCACCGCGCGGGCCGACGACGGGCCGCTCCTGACGGGGCCGGGGTCGAGCCGTGCGTCGGCGGCAGGGGCGGCCGTGAGGGACACGGCAACGGCGGCGAGCGCCAGGAGCCGGCGGCCGCGCGTCATGAAACCGCCTCCGACTGCCCGTCGCGAACGAGCTCGAGATGGGCCGTCACCGCGACCGTGTTCGCCAGCACGAGTCCGCCGTCCGGCAGCGGCGCATTCCAGCTGATCCCCCACGCCGTGCGGTCGACGGTCGCGGTGACGTCGAGCCCCAGCCGACTCGATCCGAACGGGTCCACGACCGGCCCGGACAGCTCGCCGTGCAGACGGATGGGCCGGGTGAGACCCCTGATCGTCAGGTCGGCCTCGCCCTCGAGCACGTTCTCGCGCACGCCGAGGGACTGGGCGACGAGGCGCAGCTCCGGATGACGTGCCCCGTCGAAGAAGTCCGGCCCGAGCAGCTGCTTGGCGACGACCTCCTGCCGGGTCGTGACGCTCGCCACTCGTCCACTGCCACGGAGCGAGACCGCGTCGCCGCTCACCGAGAGCGTCGCGTCGAAGTCGCGCAGCTCACCTCTGAAGGTCGCGACGACCATGTGCCGGATGGCGAACCCGAGCGAGGAATGGGTGGCGTCGGCGTTCCAGGTGCCGTTCAACATGGCTTCAGGGTGCGCGGAGGGCCTTGGCGCGCCCTTGTACGCGCGCTTGGCGGCGTGGAAGACTCCGGCCCATGGAGTTTCGGATCCTGGGGCCGCTCGAGGTCGTGCAGGACGGCCGAACGCTCGAACTGGGGCGCCCCAAGCAGCGCGCCCTGCTCGGCCTGCTCCTCCTGCGGGCCGGGCAGGCCGTCTCCGCCGACCGGCTCGTCGAGGAGCTCTGGCACGGCCGGCCGCCGGCTCAGGCCATGGCGAGCCTCCAGTCGTACGTCTCCAACCTGCGCCGGGTCCTCGAGCCCGACCGCGGCGCGGGCGAGCCGCCTCAGCTGCTCGTCCGCCGCGCTGCAGGATACGTGGCCCAGATCGACCCGAGTGACCTCGACGCGAGCCGGTTCGAGGCCGGGCTGGCGCGCGCCCGGCGCGCCGCCGAGGCAGGCGACCACGCACTCGCCGAACGGCTGCTCGTCGAGGGGCTCGCCCTCTGGCGAGACGATCCGCTGGCGGGGCTCGCCGACGAGATCGAGGCGATCCCGGAGATCTCGCGTCTCGTGGAGCTTCGCCTGGCGGCCACCGAGGAGCGGGCCGAGGCGGCTCTCGCGCTCGGTCGTCACGCGGAGTTGGTCGCGGATCTCGACGCCTCCGTGCGGGAGCAGCCGCTCCGGGAGCGGCTCCGGGCCGCGCTCGCGCTCGCGCTGTACCGCGTCGGGCGGCACGCGGACGCGCTCGAGCGGCTCCGGGAGGGACGCCGCCTGCTCTCGGACGAGCTCGGGCTCTCCCCCGGTCCGGAGCTGCGCGAGCTCGAGCAGCAGATCCTCCAGCACGCACCGGAGCTCCGGTGGCTGCCGCGCCCCGAGCCGCGGTCCGCTCGCGGGCCCGTGCCCGAACGGGTGCTCGTGGGGCGGGAGGAGGAGCTGGCGCCGCTCTCGCTCGCGTGGGCAGAAGCGGTCGAAGGACGCGGGGCGGTCGCGCTCATCTCCGGGGAGCCGGGGATCGGGAAGACACGGCTCGCCGAGGAGGTGGCCGCAGACGCCGCCGCGGACGGCGCCCTCACGCTCTGGGGACGGGCCTCCGACGCGGGCGGCGCACCGGCTTTCTGGCCGTGGACGCAGGTGCTCGACGCGGCGGCGGCGGAGCTCGACGAGGACGCCCTCCGACTGATGGTCGGCGCCCACGGCGCCGAGCTCGCCCGAATCGTCCCGGAGCTCTCGGGACGCCTGGGGGTGCAAGACGAGCCCGGCGGCGACGCGCTGGAGGCGCGCTTCCAGCTGTACGACGCGGTCGTGCGCTTCGTGCTACGCCTGGCCTCCCACCGTCCCCTCGCGATCGTGCTGGACGACCTCCACTGGGCCGACGCGCCAACCCTCGAGCTGCTGCGGTGGCTGGGCGGTCGCCTCCGGGCCGCGCCGGTCCTGGTCGTAGCCACCTATCGGGACAGCGAGGCGGACCGCGGCGCCGCGCTGACGGAGACGCTGGCCGGACTCACCCGCGAGGCGCCGCTCGTCCGCGTCCACCTCGAGGGGCTCACGCTCCAGGAGGTTTCGCTGCTCGTCGCCCAGCACCTGGCGGTGCAACCGCCGGACGAGCTGGCGAGCGCGCTGCACGCACAGACGGACGGCAACGCCTTCTACCTCTCCGAGCTCGTGCGGCTGGTGCAGGAGCGGGGCGCGCCGTCGTGGGACGAGATCCCGGGTGGCATCCGCGACGTGATCGAGCGTCGCGTCCGGGCGCTGCCGGAGCAGACGGTGGAGCTGGTGGAGGCTGCGGCCGTCGTCGGGCGAGACTTCGACCTTCCCACCGTGGCGGCCGCACACGGGGTGACGCCGGACGCGCTGCTGGAGCTGCTCGACCCGGCCCTCGCCGCGCGCGTCGTGATCGCGGCTGGCGACTCCCCGTTCGGCTACCGCTTCGCGCACGCGCTCGTCCGCGAGACGGTGTACGGCTGGCTTTCGGCGTCGCGCCGGACGAGGCTGCACGCCGCGGCCGGGGCGGCGCTCGAACGGCACGGCGGACGCACGCGGCTCTCGGAGGTCGCCTTCCACTACGAGCAGGCTGCGCCGCTCGGCTTCGCCGAGCAGGCCGTCGACGCGGCCCTCGCCGCCGCGGAACAGGCCGCACAGATGCTCGCGCTCGAGCAGGCGGAGGCGCACCTCCGACAGGCGCTGCGCCTGCTCGAGCAAACGGGAGACGGGGGAAACCGCGAAGCCGCGGTTCAGGCCAGGCTGACGCTGCTCCTGATGATGTCCAGCGGCTATTCGGCCCCGGCTCTGGCCGAGGCCGCCGCCCGCGTGCGCGAGCGCGCCGCCCGCGGCGGTGCGGTCCCGGAGCTCGCCAGCGTCCTGTGGGCGCTCTGGACGTATCAGATCGTGAGCGCGGATCTCGACGAGGCGCTCCGGATCGCCGACGAGCTGACGGGGCGCGGCCGCGAGCTGGCGGATCCGATCGCGCTGGCCGCCGGCCTCCACGCCCGCGGCACGACGATCCTGTTCTCGGGGGATCCCGCGGGCGGGATGCCGTCTCTCACAGCCGCGCTCGAGACTCTCCACGACGTCCCCGCCGAGCAGCTGGAGCGGGCGGGACTCGCCCACATGGCGATTCACGTTCACTGCCACGCGGCGCACGCGCTCGCGCTGCTCGGCGAGAGCGAGGAGGCCGACGCACATGTCCGAGCTGCGCTCGAGCGCGCCGACGCGACGACGCGGCCCTTCGACCACGCGTTCGTCCTGATCTACGCCGGCTGGGTGCCGGCGCTGCGTCACGACCTCCAGGAGGCGTCGCGGTGGCTGCGCAAGGCGGTGGACTCCTGCGACGAGCACGGTTTCCCGCAGCTCGCGGCCTTCGCCGGTGCTCCCTACGGCTGGCTGGAGGCGCTCCGCGGCGAACCCGACGCGGGGGCCGCCCGCATCGAAGCGGCGCTCCGGGTGATGCAGGACTCTGGCGGCCGACTCGTCCGCCACTGGCACCTCGCACTGCTAGCGGAGGCGCTCGTCGCCGGCGGCCGCGACGACGACGCACTCCTCGCGCTCGACGAGGGCATCGCAGCCTGGCGGGATACCGGTGCCGCGATCCACCACTCGGAGCTCCTGCGCCTGAAGGGCGAGCTGCTGCTGCGGCGCGGTCACGACGAG